>JAEUQE010000205.1 GCA_016789785.1 Bryobacterales bacterium | reverse complement strand
GATCCGTGCACAGATGGACGAAGCAGCGGTGACGGCCTATCTGAACTCGACGGGCGGCATTTTCTGCAGCTTTGCAGACGTGGCGTGCCCTGGCTCGACGGGTACGGTGACGGATACGACGGGCGTTTCGGGTGACTGGCGCTATATCGAGACGATGTATCGCCGTGGTTACACGAAGGGCTGCGACGGCTCCAACGATGGCCAGCGCCGGTTCTGCCCGACGCGCACTCTGACCCGTGGTGAAATGGCCGTGTTCGTCATCCGTGCGAAGATGAACTCGGTGTTCCCGACGGTGACGAGCGGCGCGTTCACGACGACGAGCTGCCAGCCTCCTGGGACGCAGGTCGGCCAGGTTGGCGATCAGTTCGGCTTGTTCGTGGGCTGCTCGCCGTACTTTAGCGACGTGGCTGCGACGCATCCGTACTTCTCGTTCATCCAGAAGATGCGCGAGTTGCGGATCTCGAACGGCACGACGCTGTCGACGGCGACGTCGCTGGGTACGTTTACGCCGGAAGGCACGTTGACGCGCGGAGAACTGATGACGTTCCTCGTGCGTGCGTTCTTCCCGTAATCGGACGCAGGTTCGGACAACAACAAACGGAGAGCCCAGCCGAAAGGCTGGGCTTTTCCGCGTTTAGCGAGCTGAATTCCAGTATCCAACCATCAGTTCCCGCGACCAGTCCGGCTGCCGCACCAAGCCCTTCGGCCCAAACTCCTCCATGTACGGTTTGATGTCCACCACAGGCGTTCCATCCACCGCATCCAAGCCCTCGACTTCCAGTGTCAACCCTCGAACGGAATGAAGGCGGCAGATGGACACGCCTAACCGGTTCGGGCGAGCCTTTGCCCGCTGAGCGAAGATCCCCGCGCGCGGCCACTCGACCCTGCCGCGCGGGTGACGGGCGCCCCTTTCCACGCCATCTACCGGCACCAGATGAAACTGGAATAGCACTTCGATGTGGGAGAACTCGATAAGACCCTCCAGGCAGTCCTCGGAGAAACGCGACTCGTCGAGATGGATCTGTGCCCGAACTCCGCCCCAAACGTCATCGATCGCTTCGTGGATGGGGCTGGCGACGTAGCCCACTGGCGCCAGAACGATGGAGTTCTCCATGCGTCCAGTATCGCCCGATGGAGCAAGCGATGCTATCCCAGTAACTTCGTCAACCGGTCCACCTGGTTGGGCGCTTTCCGCGCGACGTTATCGGTCTCGTTTGCATCCAGCTTGAGGTCAAACAGAATGGGCCTGTTTTCGCCGCCGGAGCCTTTGGTTACCTCCGGACGGTTGGGTCCGGAGGGTGACCGCGCCGGGGCGACGTCAAAGCCACGGATGAGCTTGTAGCGGCCATCAAACGCCATTCGCCAGTTGCCCAACGCCGACCGGGTAACCTCGCGATGCGTGGAGGCGCGGCCTTCCAGAACAGGACGCAGGGACTGGCTGTCCATTCCCATGGGCCGGGGAGCCGCCGCGTATTCGAGGAACGTCGCCGCCAGATCAATATGACTCACCAGGGCGTTGGAAACCACATTCTTCTCCACGCCCGGACCACTTACGTAAAGAGGTACACCGATCGAGGCGTGATATGGCAGTGACTTACCCCACCGGTCATGGTCGCCGAGCATTTCGCCATGGTCACTGGAGTAAATGACAAGGGTATTTTCCAGTTGCCCGCGCCGTCTTACTTCGTCCAGAAAAGCTCCCACCCAGCGGTCAATGTTCTCCACCATCGCCGTGTAGTTCTGGCGAATCGCCAGATGTTTCTCCTCTGTGTACTGTTGTGAATCCACGGGCTGCGGAAACTGGCGGTCCCGGCAGGTGCGCTCCATGCGGCGAGTGATATCAAGAGGATTGTGCGGCCCGACGAAATTGACCTGCAGCATCCAGGGTTTCCCCGAGGGAAACGTGCGCATCAGCTCAAGGCCCTTTACGGCGATCCAGTTATCGCAATAGGCATCTTCCGGCAGGGGAGTGGGTTCGGTGTTGAGGTAGGAGTTCTGCTGTTGCCGGCGCCGGTAGTCCTCAACGTACGCGGAGACTAGTCCTCGCCGGTGCAGGAATGCCATGTAGGGATCGCGGGGTTCGCGCTCGCCGCTGAGAATCGCGTCCGCCTTGCCCGCGTTGTCGAGGCCATCGGAGAAACCCCACTCCGGGAGAAACCGCCTCCCGTCAATCCCCCAATCGAGCGTAGCTTTGTGGAGGTCAAGCTTTCCGACGGCGGCCACGTGGTAGCCACTCGCGCGCAGGGCCTGATAGAAGGTCGGCTGGTCGAGAGGATAGTCCTGTCCATTGCCGCGGACGCCGCACCGGGGGTATTCGCGACCGGAAGCGAGACACGCCCTGGAGGGCCCGCACAATGGCGACGCCACGATGCACCTTCGAAAGCGCATTCCCGCTTTGGCGATCGCGTCAAGGGCGGGTGTCCGCACACCAAGGCCCTGGGACGCACCCACCCAATCGTGCCGGTGCTGATCCGAAAGAAGAAACAGGATGTTGGGCGGCCGCCGGCGCTGATAGAACGCAGCAGGCACACTCATCAGATACTGCCTGCGTGTGGGCGCGGGAGCGGCCATGTCCAGCGCTCATTCTATCACCAGGCTGCCGCGCCCGCCGATTCGCAGGCGATTCGCAACTACATTCCGGCGCGGGCGGGAGGGCTCCGCTACACGCTGATCACGGGACAGGGCGATTGGCGGATGATCGAGTAGGCGTGCGCGCGGATCCGGCCAAACACACCGGACGTTGACCCGCGGCCGATCACCATCGCGTCGACATGGTTCTCTTTGGAGAGTTCACAGGCCACGGTTGCGACGTCTCCTGCTCCAACCAGCACCTTTCCTTCTGTGCCAGCGGTCTGCTGAATGTCCGCAATGCGTTGTGTCGCCTCTGTGGTGAAGCGCTCCCGCCAGTTCGGTTCGAAGTACTCGCCTGAAAGGCCCTCCACCGAGGGCGTCACATGCATGAGCACCAGCCGGGCCTTACAGGCGGCGGCGAACTCCGATGCCCATTTAATCACCTTCTCGCTCGCCGGGCCGAGATCCAGGCAGGCTGCCACCGTGCGAACCTTGAGGTTGTCCGCCTCGGCCACATCCTCCATGTGGACGCCCGTCAGGACTGGGCAATCCGCGTCGTGAAGCACCTTCGCCGTAACCGAGCCCAGCATGAAGCGGCGGAATCCTCCGTAGCCGTGGGTGGGCATCACAATGAGGTCGGCGTTTTCGTTGTGCGCGAACTCCACAACCTTTCGCGCGGGATCGCCTTCCAGAAGCACCCGCTTGAGCTGGTAGTGCTTCAACTCCTCGTCCAGGAAATACTCGAGATCCTTGCGCGCCTGATCCGTTCGCGCGGCGGTGTACTCTTGCACCAGCCCACCTCCCAGGTCCGCCATGCTGTATTCGAAGTGCGGCGGTGGAAGCACGTGAACCAGGGTCACCGAAGGACGGAAATTCTCGTGCAGGGAATCGAGCATTCGGGCTGCCCCGCGACAGCGGTTGGAGAAATCTACCGGGAATACGACCTTGTTTAGGGAGAACATGCGCTTTTCTCCTTTCCTGTGAAATTTGTGTGCATGCAGCTTACCACAAACCCCTTTCCAGTGTGATGCATGGTTGCCACTCACACGTGGGTGCCTTCGGATGAGGCGCGCGCAAATTAACCCAGCGACAGTTTTCGATGGGGCAAAACTCCCAGTTCTGGGTGTGTTTTGATACACTAGGGCTGGAGCAAAACCCCACAGTGTCCAAGCTGCTCGATCAATGGCAACAGGCGAGAGTCCTGGAGGCGGTCTTCGATCATCTATCGGATGCGTTGATTCTGTATGACGCCGACATGAAGATCACGGGCGTCAACCGTGCGGCCGAGATGATGTTCGGACTCGGTGCGGAGGAGATGGTCGGGACGCGTTGCTCGGATGTCTTTCGCTGCTCGGGTTGCGAGAACGATTGCGGAATGTTGATGGGAATGAACCAGCCGCAGGTGGCCAATGGCACCATTCGCCTGCGTACGCCTGGCAACATGGAACGCATGGCGGTCATCCGCACCACGCATTTCTACGGTGACGATGGCCAGTTGGAAGGCGCTATCGCCACGGTGAAGGACATCACCGAAGAGTTTCTCCCGCAACGCCGTGACATGGTGGCCGAATCGCAGCAGATGCGGGATATCGACACCTTCGTGCGCCGGGTCGCAGCCAGTGAGGCTTCCACCATTCTGATCGAGGGCGAGAACGGAACCGGCAAGGATCTCATTGCGAAGACGGTTCACTACTCGAGCATGCGCCAGGCAGAGCCGTTTATTGCGATCAACTGCGCGGCGATTCCGGAGACGCTGCTGGAGAGCGAGTTATTCGGCTACGAGAAAGGCGCCTTCACGGACGCCAAGACCCAGAAGCGGGGCTTGTTCGAACTCGCCGATCGGGGAACTCTCTTCCTGGACGAAGTGGGCGAAATCCCGCTGATGCTGCAGGCCAAGATGCTACGTGTTCTCGAAGAGCAAACCTTCCGCCGCTTGGGTGGTTTGAAGGACATCCAACTCGATGTCCGCGTGATTGCGGCCACCAACCGGAATCTGCGGGAAGCGGTGAAGGAAGGAGCGTTCCGTCAGGATCTCTTCTTCCGCTTGAACGTGATCCACATTCAGATTCCACCGCTGCGTGAGCGCCGTGAGGACATTGTGCCGCTGGCGCGTTTCTTCGTTGAGCATTACAACCACAAGTTCAAGAGGCAGATTCAGGGGATCACGGCCGATGCCGAGAGTCTTTTGCGCCAGCACGACTGGCCTGGGAATGTGCGCGAAATCCGCAACGCCGTCGAGCGGGCAATGATTCTCGAAGACTCTTCCTACATTACTGCGGCAAGTCTCCCGTTGTCCCTGACCGAACGCGCGGCGCAAGTGGCCGCGGCTCCCAGCGAGTCCTTCCCCGAAGGCGGCGTTTCCCTTCAGGAGACGGAAAAGCAACTCCTGATGCGCGCGCTGGAGAAAACGAACGGCAACCAGACGCAGGCCGCGCGCCTGCTTCGCATCACTCGTGACACGCTCCGTTATAAGATGAAGAAATTCAACTTGCGCTGACGCGATTCCGCGGAGTCAGGTGTTTTCGCTCCAGCGCGAAGGTTGGGAGCAAAGCACTTGGAAGTTCGAAAACCTTACCGCTGGCACACCCGCGTTCGCTTCGTCGATACCGACGCCTCCCAGCGCATCCACTACACCGCGATGTTCCGCTACTTCGAAGCAGCCGAGCAGGAATTCGTGCGGGAACTTGGCGTATCCTACTCTGCCGAGACCTTCCGCGACCTCGGGTTCCCGCGCGTGCATGTCGAGTGCGACTTTCTCGCAGCGATCCAGTTTGACGACGCGCTGGAGATCGAGGTGACGGTGGCGCGGGTCGGGGCATCCTCTTACACGATCGCCTTCGGAGCTTATCTTCTGGCTCGTCTGGCGGCGAAAGGCAAGATCACCGTTGTCTGCCTCGACAGGCACACTCAGCGATCGAGCGCGATTCCCGAGAGCTTGGCCATTGCCTTGCGAGAACACTTGGCTTGAGGCGCGGAAACCATGTTGGAAACGATTGATCTCACGCAGAAAATTCCCGAGAAGGAATACAAAGAGGGTCTGCCGCTGCTGCAAGCCCGCCTGCGCGAATTGGCTTATCACCTCTATCTCTCGAAACGGTCCCTGATCGTCGTGTATGAAGGGTGGGATGCCGCAGGCAAGGGTGGCAACATCCGTCGCGTCACGGAGCGTCTGGATCCCCGCGGCTACGAAGTGTTTCCCATCGCTGCTCCTTCCGGCGAGGACAAGACCCATCACTATCTCTGGCGATTCTGGCGCCGTCTCCGCCCGCCTGAGGAGAAGCAGGTGCTCATTTTTGATCGCTCCTGGTATGGGCGCGTGCTTGTGGAACGCGTGGAGGGCTTCGCCAAGGAGGCCGAGTGGAAACGCGCCTATCGCGAGATCAATAACTTCGAGCGTCAGATCACCGATACTGGGGCGATCCTGGTGAAGTTTTGGATCCAGATCAGTCCGGAAGAGCAGTTGAAGCGGTTTAAGGAACGCGAGGAGAAGCCCTATAAGACGTGGAAGCTGACCACCGAGGATTGGCGGAACCGGCACAAATGGGGAGAATACATGGGAGCGGCGGAGGAGATGTTGCTCCGGACCAGTACGCTGCGTGCGCCGTGGACGATTGTGGAAGGCAACTACAAGTGGTTCGCCCGCATCAAGTGTCTTCGAACCTTGGTGGAACGGCTCGAGCGCGAACTCATCTGACCGGCTATAGGTAGACGAGACAGTCACGAGATTCAAGCTCGCGCAGCCAGTCCGGTGGTGTCAGCGACGCGGCCCATCGCAGATCGAGCTTCTCCAGACGCGGGAGAGACGCAATCGAGGCTGGAAGATGAAGCAGTGGATTCCCTCGCAGATCGAGATGGCGAAGCTGCTTCAACTCGCCGATGGTCTCCGGAAGCGCGGTCATCCGGTTGTTGCGCAGATGCAGTTCGCGCAGCATCTCGAGGTCGCGGATCGAATCGGGCAAGACGGCGATGGTGTTGTCCGCCACACGCAGCTCCACCAGACCGGTCATGCGGGGCACCGCGTCCGGTAGGGCTTCAAACGCGTTTCCGCTGATATTGAGATAGCGCAGCTTGGTAAGCCTGCCGAGCGAAGCGGGCAGCGCCGTGAACTGGTTGTCATGCAGGTACAGGAAGTCGGTGATTGCTTCCAGTTCTCCCAATTCTTCTGGCACGCTCCGCAACTGATTGTGGCCGAGATCGAGCACGCGTAGCCGCTGGAGTTCCGCGATGCGCGCCGGGATTTCGGCTAGCGCGTTGTCTGCGAGGATGAGCGTCTCGAGATTCTTCTCTTCCCACACCCACTCCGGTATCCGCCCGAGCCGGCGCCTCCATAGATTGAGATGACGGCGCCCGGAATGCATCGTGCCTTCAGTCTATCTCCTCCAAGCGCGATGCCAGCGCTAGCTCGCGCTAGGTCAGCCGTGCGCCGCGCCAACCAGACAGCCATTGCTTTGTCAGTTGCGCGACCAGCGCCGCATTCGCCGGCCGGCCTGCGATGTTGATGTTCTCCTGTGGGTCCTTCTGATGATCGTAAAGCTCCACGGCTTCCACCTTGCTGTGATCGCCGCGATGCACCCAGCGAGTGAAGCGGTATCGCTCCGTACGCATGGAGTAGCCCATCAGAGCAACGCCGTTGTGATTGCGCGGATACTGGCTGAAGGCAGCGTTCTTCACTTTTCTTGAAGGATCATTCAGCACCGGCGTGAGGCTGGTTCCTTCCAGATGATCCGGTAACGGCAGACCGGCGAGTTGCGCGAGTGTCGGGTAGATGTCGACGAACTCCACCAGCGAACGAGAGTGCCTGCCGGCGGTGCGGCTTCCAGGGACGGAGAACAACAGCGTGGAATTCGTGTCGTTCTCCACATTGCTGTGCTTGCACCATCCGCCGTGCTCGCCGAGTTTCCAGCCGTGATCGCCCCACAGCACGACAATGGTGTTTTCGCGCAGTTGCAGACGGTCGAGCTCATCGAGAAGCTTTCCCACCTGCGCATCCATGTAGCTGATGGATGCATAGTAGGCATGCTTCAACTTGCGCGCGAGGTCATCGGGGATCGGACCATCGGGGATGTCGCGATAGGCACGCATTTCGCCGCCCGGCTGCACGGCGTACTCGGGTGCATTCTCCGGGCGGAAAGGATTGGGTGCGAGCTCGATCTTCGCGGGGTCGTACAAATCCCAGTACTTCTTTGGTGCGACGAACGGCAGGTGCGGCTTGATGAAGCCGACGCCCAGCCAGAACGGCTGTGTTCGATGTTTCGCGTCGCCCAACGCGGCCACCGCCATTTCGGCGAGCGCACCGTCGTGAAACGTGTTGTCGGGAACATCGGCGGATTCATAAGCGGGCCCTCGTGAACGCGCCGCGGTCTTGCGCTTCTTACCATCGGATGCCTGTGCGGCCTGGGGCGCGGGGACGCTCTCGGGCAGCGCGTAGGTCTTGATGTTGCCGCGAGGTGTGGTCCAGGGGGTCGACCACGATTGCGGATCATCGAAGCCGCCGTGATACAGCTTGCCCATACCTTGCACGAAGTAGCCGTTGTTCTTGAAGTGCTGCGGCAGCGTGATCACATTGGGCAGCGCTGTGCGGAAGTGCGTTTCGAGATCCCACACTTTGGTGGTATCGGGACGCGTGCCCGTCAGCAGACTGGAACGTGTCGGAGAGCACACCGCCTGCTGGCAATACGCACGATCGAACACCATGCCGGCTCTGGCAATGCGATCGATGTTGGGCGAGTGGATGTAGCTCTTGCCGTAGCAGCCGAGCTCCGGCCGGAGGTCATCTACGGCAATGAAGAGCACATTCGGCTTGGTTGAGTTGTGCTGAAAGGCCCGAAGCGGCGCGGCGAGGGCTGATCCCGCGGTGAGTAGCAGTTGGCGGCGGTCCATGAGGAATCTCCCCTGCCATTCTAATCACAGGCGGCCCTTCCATCCCAGTGCGATGCGACGGCGTGCGCGGGGCTAAGCGGAGGAACGGGGTGGGCGGAGCATTTGGACAGCGCGGTATTGTAACTTGGGATCATGCATGGAACGCATGAACAAGGCCACGGATCCGGTCCGCGCCACGGAGCGCGCGACTACACGCAGACGCCACTGAACATCTATTGGGAGATGACGCAGGCGTGCGCCCTGGCCTGCCGCCACTGCCGCGCCGAGGCGATGCCGGAGCCGCATCCCATGGAATTGACGACGGCCGAGGGGAAGGCACTTCTCCAGCAGATCCCGCAGTTCGGCGATCCGATGCCGCACCTCATTCTCACCGGTGGCGATCCGCTCGCTCGCAAGGATCTGTGGGAGGTGATCGACGAAGCCCGCAGGCTTGGCATCGGTATTTCGATCACACCGGCGGCGACGCCCGCCTTAACCCGCGACGTGCTGGTACGGCTGAAGGATCATGGTGTCGAAGGACTCGGATTAAGTCTGGATGGTTCCAGCGCCGAACGCCACGATGCGATTCGCGGAGTGCCAGGCACGTTCGACCGTACGATGCAGGCGATGCGATGGGCGCAGGAGTTGGAGATTCCGCTGCAAGTGAACACGCTGGTGGCGGCGCAGACCGCGGACGACGCACCTGCCATCTTTGAGTTGCTGAAGCCGCTCGGTGTTGCCCGCTGGAGCCTGTTCTTTCTGATCTCCGTGGGTCGCGGCAAAGTGCTCGAGGCTCTGCCGCCGGAAGAAGGCGAGAAGCTCATGGAGTGGATCTACCAGACATCGCTCGATTCGCCGTTCATTGTGGCGACCACCGAAGCCCCGTCGTACCGGCGTGTCGCGATGCAGTTGAAACGCGCCACGGGAGCCGATGCCGAGGAGATGAAACGTAGCGGGGCCACGCGAGGCTTCGGAATCCGCGACGGGCACGGCATCATGTTCGTCTCGAACACAGGCGAGATCTGTCCGGCCGGTTTCCTGCCTGTTCCGGCCGGCAACATCCGCAACGACGGACTGGTGAGCGTGTATCGCGATTCGCCGCTGTTCCGCCAGCTTCACGACCCCAATCAGTTCGAAGGGCGATGCGGCGTTTGCGAGTATCACAAGCTCTGCGGCGGTTCGCGGGCCCGTGCCTACTCGGCGACCGGAAACCCCTTGGAATCCGATCCGCTCTGTTCCTACGAGCCACTGGTGCCGATCACCCGCGACCGGTAGACACACTTTTCGGATTCTTTCGTTTCTTTTGGCAGTTTTCTCCGCGCACTCGCACAGTCTTTAGGCGGAGGAGAAACGAAGATGACTGGCACCTACAACCCTTACGAGGCTTACGGAATTACTGACTGCACCAGCTTGCCGTACTGCCCCACCGAAATTGTGAATTCCAACATCGCGCGGTACGAAACGGACCCCGTGAAGAAGGCGTGGCTTGAGACCGTTGCGTTATCCGGAATCCTCAATGTCGCATGGCTGACAAGTGAAGCACGCGAGTGGATCAAGATCCCACCGGTCGGCCGTGAAGCGAAGAAATTCCCTTCCTACGATCGCCACCGGAACTTCTTTGGCGTATGGAAGACCGATCAGCCGAACCAGACCGTGAACTCACCCAGGGCGCAGCTGCAGGCATATCTCGAATGGCCTGAGTCGCCAGAGTACTACAAGGACAAGGGCGCGAACTCCACGCTGGCCCTAATGCAGTCCAAGACCTATCAGGCTTGGAACTCGGCTCTCGACTTTTACGTGGTGGGACACAAGATCGCGCCAGCCGATGCGATCACGGTGATCCGCCGGGATGACGCGGAGGTCGCAAAAGCGACGATCGAACTCGTTGGCGCCTTGCCGTCCGGGCCGGTCGGGCTGACCAAGATGCCGAAGGCGGTCGCTGGGGACGTCACCAGCTTTAACAACATTGGCAAGACGGTATACGAGTCCGTCATGGCTTTGCAGGATCACCTCAAGAAGAGTGGTTCGCTCAGTGAGGACATGCGAAAGAAACTCTTCCCCACCGAGAAGGAAAGACTGGAGCAGAAGATCCAGCAGGAGTTAGAGGCGGCGAAGAACATGCAGGCTCTCTCGGAAGCCGTCAAGTCGGTCAAGTCCGCGGTGGACGGCTTCGCCAAAAACTGGGGACTCTGGTAGGCGTTTCCTTCACCCGGCAATCCGTGATACGAATACGGTGGGAGGACTCATTCTTCATGGAAATCGGACGCCGTTCGGCGATCACCGCCACCGCTCTTACCGCCATCAGCTACCGGCGCGTATTGGGCGCGAATGACCGCATCGGCCTTGGATTAATCGGCTGCGGCAATCGCGGCATCCAGGCGCTGCTGAAAGGCGCCCTTCAGTTTCGTGAGCAGGTCAGCTTCGATGTGAACGGGCTCTGCGATATCTGGAAGCAACATCTGGAAGAGGCGGAATCGGTGGTGAAGCAGGCGGGCGCGGGACAGCCCAAGCAACTTCGTGCGTACCGTGAACTGCTCGCGATGAAGGAAATCGATGCCGTGATCATCGCCACTCCCGATCATCAGCACGCCACCATGCTTACCGATGCGGTGCGGGCAGGCAAAGATGCCTACTGCGAGAAGCCGCTCGCCATGGAGATGAAAGAGCTCCTGACCTGCGTGGATACCTGCAAGAAGTCCGACCGCGTGATCCAGATGGGTACGCAGATTCGTTCGCTGCCGAGTTCGATGGCCGCGAAGAAGTGGATTCAGGGCGGAAATCTCGGCAAAGTGTTCAAGATCGAGCAGGAACGCAACGGCGTTCGGCCATACTGGCATAGCTACGGCAAGCGCGAGATCAAGCCTGAGGACACCGACTGGAAGGCATTCGTGTTCAATCGCAAGGACCGCCCCTGGGATGCGAAGCAACATGCCGGATGGTATGGATACCGCGAGTTTTCGCGCGGCCCGCATTCGAACCTGATGGTGCACTTCATTGATCTGGTGCATCACATCACGGGCGCGCAACTGCCCAAGCGCGTGGTCACAATGGGCGGAGCGTTCCGCTATCGCGATGAGTACTCGGCGCCGGACTCCGTGGAGACGATTCTGGAGTACGAGGATTTCCTGGTGCGGTACAGTTCCGCGTTTGGCACCGGTGCAGGAAACTATCTGAAGTTCTTCGGTCCACGCGGAACGCTGGACGCGTCGAATTGGTCGGGCAAGCCGTTTGCGGTGTCGGGCCAGGGCGCCGAGGAGCCGCTGCCGCCGGATACCACGATTCCCGAAGAGCAGAGCGATCCGCACATGCTGAACTGGCTGAAGTGCCTTGGATCGAGGCAACAGCCCAACGCGCCGATCGATGCGGGATACAGCCACTCTGTCGCGGTCATCATGTCGGACGAGGCACTGATTCGCGGACGCCGGGTGGTGTACGACGCAGCCAGGCGAGCCATTCGCGAAGGCTGAGGGCAAGTGAGGATCAGCCCGTAGATGCCGGACTCGGCGATAGTAGGGACCGTTTGCCTACGGCTATGAGCGTTACCATCGAAGTCCCGATCCCTGATGATCTGATTCCCCGCCTTGAGCAGAAGGCGCGGCACGCGGGGCTTGACCGCGAGTAGTATGTTCGCAGCGTCGTCTCTCCGAGACCTGTCTGGACCGCGAACATTCGATGAGATCTTAATGGGTTTTCGCGATGAGGTTGCCGCGAGCGGCATGCCGGACTCAGAGCTTTATCGTGTGTTTGAATCGGCCTGCCAGGAGTCGCTCAACGATCGCTCTACGTCATCTCGCGATAGTCGCTGGGATTCATCATGCAATCCGCCGCCCGCAAATACACACTCAAGTTACGGGAGCGATCGAGCGACGTGATCGCGAAGTGCACCATTTCACACGTGCGCTCTCGTGCTGCTGCGGTAGCGCGGGCACTCCTGCCTTCCGCGTCCCCTCTCCAGGGGACGCCTGGAGATTGGTGCTTCCGAAGCCCGTTGCCGCGGAAGTCCTAGGTTATTCGCCCCTAGGAAATATGTGACCGAACTTCGGAAACGGGACACTGAGTTTGTTGGCGGTCAAGTCAGCCGCCGGTGACCGCAAAGCCTGCTTGCGGATCGAACGCGTTCGGCTGCCTGGACCTCCACGATTCGCGAAAGCCAAGTTCGCTATGATGAGCAACGCCTATGACCAGCCTTGTCCAAATCTCTCATCCGGATCATGGCCGACGCGTGGCCCTCGTGGCCGGGGATCAATTGCGAGTGCTCGACGGCGTCGACAGCGTGTATGCGCTGGCGTTGCGGGCGATCGAGAAGAATGTCGGCCTGAAGACTCTGCTCGCCGGGGCCAGCTTTGGCGATTCGCTCGACTACGATGCTGTTCATCAGGGCCGGAGCGATTGGTTCCTTCTGGCTCCGGCCGACCATCCGTTCTCACCCGCCAGCCTGCTTGTCACGGGCACCGGTCTCACGCATCGTGCCAGCGCCGATAACCGGCAGGCCATGCACTTGAATACTGGTCAGGTAACTGACAGCATGCGCATGTATCAATGGGGAGTGGAGGGCGGAAAGCCGGACGCGGGCGCGGTGGGGGCATCGCCCGAATGGTTCTACAAAGGGACGGGCGAGTCCCTGCGGGGTCACCATCAGCCGCTGGCGGTGCCAGACTTTGCCGAGGATGGCGGCGAAGAGGGCGAAATTGCCGGAGTGTATCTCATCGATCCCGAAGGCACTCCGCGCCGGATCGGCATGGCGCAGGGCAATGAGTTCTCGGATCACGTGTTCGAGAAGAGGAACTACCTTTATCTCGCGTCGTCGAAGCTGAGGCATTGTTCCATCGGGCCGGAACTCATCCTCGATCCTGAATTCTCGGCGGTGCCCGGCACAGCGCGTGTGCTTCGCGGCGATGCCGTCATCTGGGAGAAGGCGATTCGCAGCGGCGAGGAGAACATGTGCCACTCGCTCGCCAACATCGAGCATCATCACTTCAAGTTCCCCGGGCACCGCATGCCGGGCGACCTGCATGTCCATTTCTATGGCGCCAGCGCGTTCAGCTTTGGCGATGGTGTCCGGCTCAAGGATGGCGATGTGATGGAAGTCGCATACGGGAACTTCGGACGTCCGCTGCGAAACCCGATTTCGATTCACGCCGGCCCGGAACGCGTGGTCACCGTGGTTCCACTCTGATGCGGGTTCTGCTGATTGCCGCGCTGATCCTGACGCTGTCGTGCAATCGCCCGGCTACAGAGCCGCACAGGCCCGCGGTTCGCATCGCTGTCGGCGGGCAAACGCAACTGGTTTATCTTCCGCTCACGCTGGCGCAGCAACTCGGGCACTACAACCGGGAGGGGCTCGACGTGTCGATCATGGATCTCTCCGGCGGCGCGAAGGCCCTGGAGGCTTTGCTCAGCGGATCAGTGGATGTCGTGTGCGGCTACTTCGATCATGTGATCCAGATGCACGCGGAAGAGAAGAAGCTCAAGGCGTTTGTGTTGATGCAGCGATTCCCCGGGCTTGCGCTAGCGGTGTCGCCGGCGGTGAAGCGCAGTATCGATCGCGTGGAAGACTTGCGCGGCGCGACGGTGGGCATTTCGGCGCCTGGATCCTCGACGGACTTCCTGCTCCGTCACCTGCTGCATCGCGCCGGCGTGGAAGCCAAGGAAGTGAGCAGTGCGGGGATTGGCATGGGCGCTTCGGCCGTGGCCGCCATGCAGTTCGGCAAGGTGGACGCCGCGATCATGGCGGATCCGGCGATCACGATTCTGGCGCGGCGCATGGGTTCGCTGCGCATCCTCGGCGACACGCGTACGCAGGAGGGAGCAAGAGAGGTCTACGGTGTGGATCACTATCCGTCGGCTGTGTTGTACGCTCGGGAAGAGTGGTTGCTTCAGAACGCGCCGGCCGCCGCAAGCCTGGTACGGGCCATGCTTCGAACGCTCGAATGGCTGCACTCGCATTCGCCCGAAGAGATCGCCCGCGCGATGCCCGAAACATTTCGTGGTGATGATGTTTCGCTGTACGCCGAGGCCATCCGCAGCGCGCTGCCGATGTATGAAACGTCGGGCCGCATGCCTTCGGATGGGCCGGAGATCGTGCACAAACTCCTTGGACTCTCGCTTGAGAAAGTGCGCAACGCGAAGATCAGCTATGCGAGCACCTATACGAACGAATGGGTCCCTTTGCGCTGAGGCCGCTTACCGCAGCGCTTCGCGCAGGCGAACCTCGAAGGTCTCGATTACTTCTACTACCGGCGCGTCCGCGTAAAGGGGCTGCGCCTCAAGCCCGGGCGCACTTCCGCCATAGATCATCACAGAGTCCCATACGATCGAATTGCGATCGCCAGTCTTCTCCCCAAGCTGCTTCGAGAGCAGACGGCCAGGATCCCAGTACTGTACCGCTCGCGGGTCGGCGACCAGTTGCAGCACCGGGCTCTCAGGCTTCCACCAGTCCGTGAGCAGCACTCGCTCCCAAATCACGAAGACGCGGATTCGCGGATCAGGATACTTGCTGAGAACCTTGTTGAGTGCGGAGGCCCCCCGCACACAGTGGCTTCAAGTCGGGCTGAGTAATGTCACGACCCGGATGTTGCCTGATGCCAGATGGAACTGATCGCGGAAGCTGCCGATGTTCGCAGCGGACAGTTCGATCAAGGGAGGCTGGCCCGCTGGTGCTTCGCCGGATCGGTTCCACACTGCCACCGCCCAGACGGCGGCCAGCACGGCAAGAGCGCCTGTCAGGAGTGCGCGTTGGCTCATCCTGTCAGCCTCGCGATGAGGATGGCGATCCGCTGAGGGAACAGGAAGACCGCACTGACGGCCAGTGCGGACATCCAAAGCAACAGTTGGCTCCACAGCGGAGGGCGAACACCGCGGCCATACAGTTGGTAGAAGCCCAGGGCAACCAGGATCGCCGCAAACGGCATCAGCCATGGGCCGACGTCCCGGAGCAGCGCCGACGCGCCTGCAGCGCCCGCAGCGGCGAACAGAGTACCCACGGGAAGGCAGCAGGATCCCGCCGCAAACAGGCTTCCGAGTGCCGCAAGCGCGGCCGAAACACCGGTGGGCTTCGAAGGCATCTGCTTCTATTGAAGCGCGATTCTCAATGGATTGCGATGGGGCGAAGCGCGAATCCGGCGGTCGCGCCTTTGAAGCGATTGGTCATGGCCACGTAGACGAAGCGGTAGACGCGGTCGCGCGCAAGGGCTTCGAGCGCATGAAACTCGCCGATGTGCACACCCTGCTGGACCAGCAGGTACTCGTGCACGGCATTCGGAATGCGAACCTCTGGGTCCTCCCCCACTTCCAGGCCGCTTGTGTCGGAGCCGACCATGACCGCGCCTTTCTGTTCGACCAGCCAGCGGGCCGCCGCCAGCGAGATGCCCGCGGAATCATGCTGGCCGATTTTTGCGTGATCGGCGCCCGCATCGCCCCAGTAGCGCAGAGTGCCGGTGCGGATCAGAACGATATCTCCCGGTTCCACATCCGTGCCCTGGGCCTTCAGCGCACCCTCCAGATCTTTCACGCCAATGGCGTAGTTGGCGGGAAGCGCATCCAGCTTCTTGTAGCCGGCAACGTCAATGAGCACGGCCTTGCCGATCACGGGAGGAATGGTGTCGGCATCCATCCTCATGAGGCCGAAGTCGCCGCCGAAGTCCACTTCCTTGTGACCGTTGTACCAGTGGTTGTCATCGCCCGATGTGATGTGCCCCAGGCCATCGATCTGTGTGCCGACATTGTCGGACGTATAGAGCGCGCAACTGTGAAAGGCCATCTTCTTCGCGTTGCCGACGAACGGCGCGATGTCCTTCTGACGCTTCACGCCATCGGGGCTGCGGTAGGACATGATCTCCGTGGCGGCGTGTCCCGGCCATTTGAAGGAACGCTTGTCCACGGGTACTCCGAGGTCGTAGACGCGTCCCGTCTTCACCGCCTGCAACGCCTTGAGGATCAGCTCCGGCTTGTTGATCGCGTTCAATGAACCGACCTCATCGCTGTTGCCGTAGACCCATCCGTAGCCCTTTCCCTTCTGCCATCCCTGCGGAGTCTGCGCGGCCAGGCTCGCGGTAAATGTCACGCCCAGTGCGAACAGCATCATGGTTGATTTGCGCATGGGAACGATTATGACGCACCGCGGCGAAGGGGCTGGCCGGATGGTCGCTACGGCATCGAAGTGTTTCACGATCAAGGGCCGGCGGAGCAGCCGGATCACGAGCGCGTTGCCGGGCCTCCGCGGAAGCAAGCATGACACCCTCCCAGCACGCCAGGCTATTTCCAGTGTCTGATGCGTGGGACAATCAAGAGGAGAGATTATGCCGGACTCGGGAACACGGGCGTGGAACATCCTGGGGGCTCTTCCGCTTTCGACCAAGCAGCGTGACCTGAGGGGTTGATCGGAGTTCGCC
>JAEUQE010000204.1 GCA_016789785.1 Bryobacterales bacterium | reverse complement strand
GGAAGCCCCTTGGCCTGCGCATACTTTGCCCATTGTGCCTTGGTCACTTCGGTCCGATCGATGTAGTAGGAATCAAAATACTCCTTGCGGCCATCCTTGTCGAACAGAAAGTAGCCTTCCTTGACGAGGATCATGTCGGCGCCAGCGGCGGGGTCACTGTAGCGCTCGGGTAGCGAGAACGTGACCGCCGTGCCCTTTTTTTCCGGCTCGGGTGAGGCTCCTTTGTCCTTCAGGAACATGGTTGCGGCGACCACACCAGCAATCACCAGGCCGCCGACGCCAAGCAGTACCGGAACAAGCCGGGACTTGGCTGGAGGCTGCGCCGTAAGGCCAGACGGTACCTGGGCAGATTGTCCGGTCTGTAGAATGGGCGGCGGCTGCGAAGGGGGCGCGACCACGCCTGTCGGCAGTCCATAGGGAAGGGTCTGCGAAAAAGGATGGGCCTGGGTCGTTCCGCTTCCGAGCCGGGCGAGAATCGCTTCCAACTCCGCAATCACGGAATCGAACCCGGGCGGCCGTTCCTCGGGCTTCTTCGAGGCGCAACGCTGGATGAGATTCACCACTTCGGGCGGCACGTCCGGCATCGCCTGGAGTGCACTGAGATCGAGCGGCTGATGAAGAATTTGAAAAAATAGGACCTCGATGGTCTCGCCATTCACGGGCTTTTGTCCCGTGAGCATCTCCGCCAGCACCAGCGCCCAGGCATAAACATCGACCGCCGGCGTCACAGGCTTCCCAAGCACCTGCTCGGGCGACATATAGTAGGGCGTGCCGATGGCAAAACCGGTCTTGGTGAGCGAGAGGTTCGCCGACTTGGCGATGCCGAAGTCCATCAGGCGTACGCGCCCGGATTCGTCGATGTGGAGGTTCTCGGGCTTGATATCGCGATGGACGATGCTCTGCTTGTGCACGTAGCCGAGTGCGCGAGCGGCTTGTAGAGCGATATTCAGCTTCTGTTTGACATCGCCTGTATGCCCCTCCTGGATGGCGCTGCGAAGATCCTCGCCCGTGAGAAACTCCATCACGATGAAAGGGCGGCCTTCCATCTCGCCGTAGTCGTGGATACGGATGATGTTGTCGTGAACGATGTTGCCGCACATCCGGGCTTCGAGCAGAAAACGCTTCTTGGCGTCTTCATCGCGGCACCCTTCGTCGGTAAGAATCTTCACTGCCACCGTTCGACCCAGGACGGTGTCGGTGGCACGATACACCTGTGACATTCCTCCGCCGAGGAATTTCTCAAGCTGATACTTCCCGAACAGTGCGGGTAGCTGCATACGGAATCAGAATACCAGTCGCATGACAAGGCGCAGAATGAGGACGATCGCGATCATTCCCAGGAGCACGCCGGCAGCCGACAGAATGGTGAACCACCCCTGCGTTCGAAACTGCGGAGGCAACGCTTTGATCCACTCGGGCAAGCCATCCATGGGGGCAGATCCCCGCGACGCGTTCGTGGGGGGCGCGCTCATAGGGGGTGCGCTCGGGGTAGGCGCGCTCACTGGCGCAGGAGTTGGCGTGGCGCGGGAGGACGGTCGAGAAGGTGCGCCATGTTGCGGCATTGGCGGAGCCGCGGGGGACTGGCTCAATTGAGGTTGGCTTAACTGGGGCGACGAACGCCCGGAGGGCGGCGGTGAGTACGGCTGCGAGGTGGGGGCAACCGGCTGCGAGGGCAGTACTTGGGAAGACTGTGGAGGCGCGGGAGTTGGTGCCCTGCCAGCCGGGCTGCCGAACCCCGACGTGCTTACCGACGGCATTCCGGATGTGCTCGAAGGCACACCCGATGCCGGATACCCACGGGCGGGCTGCGACCCGGTTTGCCCCAGCAGAGGCTGACCTGTGCCTTCCATCATCCGCTCCAGTTCACCGCAGATCACGTTGAATCCCGAAGGACGCTCCAACGCGCTCTTCGCCGTGCAGCGGCGGATCAGGTCAACCAGTGAGTCCGGAACACCGCGCGCTCGCAGAGGATCCAGATTCAACGGTTCATTCAACACCTGCTGAAACACCTTGTCGATCGACTCGCCGGATACCGGTTTCATCCCGGTGAGCATCTCAAACATCATGATGCCCCAGGCATAGACGTCGACCAGCGTGGTGACCTGCTGCCCGAGCACCTGTTCCGGCGCCATGTAATAGGGCGTGCCGAGAGTAAAGCCGACCCGCGTAAGAGCGACGTTCTGGGACTTCGCGATGCCGAAGTCCATCAGCTTCACGCGCCCCGCAGTATCAAGGTGCACGTTATCCGGCTTGATGTCGCGGTGAACAATCTTCTTGGTGTGAATGTACTCCAGCGCTCTCGCGAGTTGAAGCGCAATGTCCAGCTTCTTCTGCAAATCACCCGTGCGGCTGCCCTTGATGGCATCCTTCAGGGTCTCTCCGCGAAGAAACTCCATGATAATGAACGGGCGTCCCTGCTCTTCGCCGAAATCGAAGACGTTGATGATGTTGTCGTGCGAGAAGTTGCCGGCCATCCGGGCTTCCTGCAGGAAGCGTGCTTTCGTTTCGGGATCCGCGGAACCGGACTCAGTAAGGATCTTCACCGCCACGGTACGGCCGAGCACGGTGTCTTGGGCCTTGTAGACGTGCGACATCCCACCGCCCAGAAACTCCTGAAGCTCGTATTTGCCGATTCTGGCAGGAAGTTCCATTGCCATGATCATTCTAGCGCGTTATCCGCGACAGCGCCTTCCGCCTCACTTTCCTACGTTCGCGGTACAACGAAGACCGCTTAGGAAGTTCTTGTCAAACACCGCGGGCGCTCCGCTCAGGTCCACCTGGAAACGCGCATTGGCGATCGGCCGCTGCGACGTGCCGCCGCGCACGGGCCAAATCATGACATAGTTGCCACCTGCGCCCGAAACGTTGGCGTCGACAAAGAACCGGAAAACAGCCCACAACCCGGTCTCGGTGAACGACAGTACGTTGTTGTAGTCAAACTTCACCGAGTGGCTCGGTACTCCGCTCCAGACGAACGGAGTGGACGGCGCACCGAGTCTCGCCACCTTACCATCAATCGTCAGATTCCCCGCGGTTGCTTTAGACCCATCCAGCTCGAACTTCACCTCCACCAACTGAATTGAGTAATTCAGTGTCGGAGTCGGCCCGGACTTGTAAAGCGCGTCAGACAACCGCACCACTTGTGTAAAGAAATTGAGGAACTGCGGATTGAACTGTACGGGCGCGCCAGGCACTGGCGACCCATTCCTCTGCAGAAGTTGCTTTAGGTGGGTTTCGTAGAACGTCCAGAACTTGCCGCTGGGTGGCTGCAACAAGTCGTTCAATTCGGCGACGCTCACCTCGGGCTGCTCCTTCGGATTGAACGGGAACTTGTTCGTGATCACGTTGAACTGATTGCACATCTCACGCGCGGCGGTGTTGGCACTACGCAGCGGGCTCGGCGGCTCGATCTTCAAGGCGCGAATCGGGCGCTCCATGATGTCCCGAATCGACGTATCGAGCTTGCCTTCGAGATCCGCGCGGCTGAACGTCGCCACTTGGCCGAGCATCGCCAGAGCTTCCTGCTTTTTCATCTCCGTGCCCTGGATCAGCATCAGATCATCCTGTTTGGCCGCGGCCGCCTCCACCGCGATCTGCAAGCCCTGCAATCCATTCACGTAGGGCCGGTTGTTCGGCAGGAGGAAATCCGGGCCTGGAGGCACCACGGTGTGCGACCAATAAAACGCCTCGCGCACTTTCGCGGCAAAGCGGTCGCTGGCCGGCTCGACGGCGGTATTCTGGCTCGCCAGACCGATCAGATAGAGGATCGGCGCGCGCGTATCGGAGTGAATCTTGAGCTTCGTCGCCGCATCGCTCGGACTGCCATATCCCAGCACTGCCGTGTTCTTGTTGAAGTAGTCGCGCCAGCGCTGGATGAAGTCGGTGGAATATCGTGTCCAGATGTCAGACACAAGCGTTGCGGGGTTGACGGCGGAACGCGGGTATTTGTCAATTGGCCCGAGCACCCACTCTTCACCCGCCAGGTCATCCGCCTTCGAAAGACGCTTGCGCATCCAGTCCCATCCGGTCTTGCTGAACGCGCCTCGAATCTCCACATTGTTGCGGACCACGGCGCCGGTCCATGGGTACTTGACGTTGTAGTTGACGGGCTCATTGGCCGCACTCGCCTCGCCGATCAGGCGATTGTAGATCGCCTCCAGTCCGGAGCACTGTGAGATGTACAAGCGAGCCTGATGCACGCCGCGATCTTCTTCCTTTTCCGAATACGGATTGCCGTTGATCAGATCGCTTGAGTAGAACGCGAATTCGTCCAGAGCCGCCTTCGATCGTGAGTCGCCGACTTCCTGGTCCCGGCCTTCTCCCCAACGCGCATGCAGCAGCGCGCGCAAGCGGTCCTGTTCGGTCTGCGGCGCCACTCGCTTCCACTGCGAAGTTGTGATCAGATAGGCACGCAGAGTGTCATAGACATAGCCGCAGCGCTCCTGCGCCTGTTGAGGACCTGGCTGCAGGCCTTGCATCGACGTCAGCATGCGCCTTTGTTGCGTGTCCTGGAACAACAGGCGCTCGAAGCCGTTGTAGTAAGCCTTGCGCGCCAGCGGATAGATCGAGTCGCCCACATATAAACCGAAGCCGTAAGACAGCGGCCGGCCATCCTTCTTCCACTTACTCAGTTGCTGCAGCTCGACACGCAGATCCGCCAGCCGCTTGATGTCGCTCTCGGCAGGCAACGCACTTCCGGCAAGCCGTACGCCATTCAACTGCCGCGCCGCCTCGATCACTCGCTTCTCCAGCGCGTTGTTGTTGAAGTACGAGATGGTCATTCCGATCGACCAGAAGACCGCGAAGATCGACGCGAGCGTCAACAGCACGCGCTGCATGCCGCTGGTTTTGGTGCTTGCTTCGCTTGCGCCCAGCGCGGCCTTGTCTTCGAGAAGTATGTCGTTGAAGAGGTGGCTCAGGAAAACCCACTGCGGCACTTTGCGCCCGCCGCTCTGCTGTGCGGCGGCCATGGGCGGCTGGTTCATCTCGCTCAACTTGAACATGCGGGTCGCGCCGCCGCCAGTGGGGTCGAAAGCCGACTGCTGCCGCTGGAAAACCGGATTCGGCGCAACGTCGTTGACAATTACGGGACGCACGCCGGTGAAGTAGAATCCGCGCAGGAACGGGCTGGTGGAAAGCTGGCTCGGGCGGCCGACATCGACCAGGAACTGAACCAGGCCCGCGCGCAGCTTTCGGAATTCGCGCGGAAACTCATAACAGCCGGGCAGCTTTTCCGCGTCGTTCTCGCGAGGCAGAAACTCGATGCGCTTGTCACACAGCGAATAGAACAGCTCGTTGAACATCTGGTTCAAACGCTGCGTCTCTTCCTCCGCATACACGCCGCCCTTCGATGCGCGCATGGGAAGCGTAACGCCGAACACCTGCGTCGCTTCTTCGGTGGAGAGATTGCGCACGAAGTCGAGGAAGAAGGGCACGCGATCCGCGCGGGTGAACAGAATGTAGACGGGGAAGTTGATGCCGAAGGTGGTGGAGATTTCCTGGAAGCGCGATTGTACGCCGCGAGCCGCGGTGGCCATGGCATCGGAGGCGCCCGGTTGCAGGAAGCGCTCGATGTCGACGCAGAGCACTGCGGCACGGGGCGCAGTCGCTTCGTTTTTGAAAATCGACTTCAGTTTCGGCGGCGACAGTTTTTTCAGCAGCCGCGTCCACCCGCCGTTGTCGCCCCAGAGCGGACCGCCGGTTTCGACGAAAACGGCTTTCTTGGCAAACCAGAGATTGGCCGACCGGGTCGGGACAATCATGTTGTCCTGCTGATAGATCTGACCCGCGAGCAGCTCGGGCTCCATGCCCGAGTGCACGAGCACGGTGGTCTTCGTGCTGTTCTGGTCGCCTGTCAGGAAGATCACGGGAAGCCCGCTGATGGTGGCCTTGGGTCCGAGGCGCGAGGCTTGCAGCTTCGTCTCAGCTTCTTTCACCAGCGGATCGACGTCGCCACCGCCGTCGCCACCCGCGGCCGCACCGCCGCCGCTCGCCGCTTCGCCACCCGCGGCACCCTGCTTGGCGAGTTGCCGGCGCGCGCGCCACTGATCGAACTTCGACTGGAAGAAGTACAGAAACGCCGTAGAGGTGAGGCCGAGCAATCCAAGCCAATACAGGATGGTACGGGAGTTCTCGCCGCCGACCTTGTAGACCTCGGTTGCGACGCCCGCGCACACCATCATGAAGACGTAGCCAATGACGGTTTTCCAGTAGAATTGCATGGTGTTCTCCTAGCGCGCGGCGCTCGTCAGCTCGGTCAGGGTGGAGATTCCGCCAGAGAGCGAGATCTTATAAATCAGAAACAATACAAGCGCCAGTCCCACACATCCGGCGGCGCCGTAAATGAGCCGCTTCACCCACACGTCGACGGTTGCGAAGCTGATGTTTTCGAGCGGGAGGCGCCAGCGCGGGGAGATCTCGGCGTTTGACTGGCGGATGCGTTTGATCTTCATCGCGGTGGCCTCGATGATGGCGCGCAGCTCGCCACGCCCGCCGATCGCATAGCGGCCCGCGAATCCAAGCAGCAGGCAAAGCTGATACATCTCGAGCAGGTCGGCGAGTTCCTGGGAATCATTGCGGCCGAGAAGCGTTTGCAGGTTCTGAAAGAAGATTTCGCCAGCGATGTGATGGCCGAAGAGTTCCTCTTGGAGCGGCTGCCGGGTCCAATCGGCAAACACCGGCAGGCGCAGGTTGAGAACGGTCTCATCAAGGAACGCCACGACAGCGAAGATCGCCAGTTGGATGTCCTCGGCCGTATAGCCCCGGCGGCGAGCCTCCTGGTCAGCGGCCTTCAGGGCATCGCGCACCTGTTGACGAAATGTGGCGGCATCCGTGACCGGCTGGCGGCTGGACCGCATCCGCTCAATCACCGTGATGATTTCCTGGAAAACAAGCGCCAGATTCTCGGGACGCCGGGAAGGGCTGGCGCCGGCAGGCGCGCTCGTGGACGACATGGCAACCTCTTCTACGATTCCAATACAACCAACAGCTCGATACGCGGGGACGGCAGATCACCCGGCACGTATACGCCGACCTGCCTGCTGGTCACAATGCTGTCCCAGCATGGACCCGCGCGGCTGATCCCGAAGTACTGAGTGTCGGCTCTCGCTGAGATCGCCGACGGCGGGATCTTCAGATGCGTCAACGCGAGCCCAGGCAGGGCCCGTTTCACCAGCTCCTGGATGTATTTCTGCGAACAGACTTTGACCAGCGCCGGAGAGCGGACGATGACTTCCGCCTCGCCGACCTGTGAATAGATGGAGAACACCCATCGCGCATGGTCCAGCACACGCTGGTCTTTGATCTCTCCCAGCCAGAAATAGTCCCCAGCCTTCTCAAGCGGGATAGAGATGCAATTTGTCGGGACGATGGTCTCGAGATGACGCCGGATGTGATTGTCCAGCGCGTTGAAACACGCATCCAGATTCTGATGATCGTAGAGCGGCACCGTTCGCGGATGCGAGTCAATCGCGAAGGTGCAAAGCGCGCCGGCGAGGCGTGCCATCTCACGGTAGAGCTCTTCGGGATGGCCGCGCCGCGTCAGCAGAAGATGACGCAACGGCGGCAGGGCGGCGTGCACCGCATGCAACATCCAGAAGCGCGCGATATCGGAGGTGGAAAACTCGGCCCAGCTCTTACCCGTGGCCTTTTTGCCGGCGGACAGCGCGGAGCTCTTCTCTTCCAGGATTTCGACCAGACGCTTGGTGATCAGCATCAACCGGTCGCTGGCGGCGAGGTCGACGCAAGGCGCAACGTACTCGGGGTCGTAGATGAAGCCGCCCGCGCCATCCCGCATCACTCTTGCGATGGGGACGCAGATCTCGTCCTCGCCAACCTCGGTTTCAAGCACCAGACGGAGATTCTTGCGGCCAAGCTTCACAGGCTTCTCGTCGCGTCCGGTAGTCTCGTCGTAGAGCACCTTGTTCTCAGCCCAGAAGCGTGTTCCTGGAGCGGCGGAGGATTCCTCAATCGGCACGCAGTTGACGCCGTCCTGCTTGCGCGCGGGCACGGCAAGCATCACCCGCAACTTGTCGCGCGTTGGCGGAAAGATCTCGGCGATCGCACGCGGTGGGGGCAAGGGATCCGAGTCGGGCATGTGAAACACAAGTCCATCGGGGAGGATTCCACGCGCGTGGACGAGCGAGACGGTCCCATTGCGAAGCGCATCGGTGTCGAACTGAATTCCGACCAGCCCGTAGGATTCGAACCAGAGGTTCGCCGTCACGAAACGGATCGAGTCTTCGAAGTAGCGGCTCTGCACCTGGAAATGGTGCGGGCCCAGATACATTCCCTCCGACCACACGACCCTTGAAAGGTTCTTCATAGATGCGCTGCGCGAATTTGCGGCTTTCCGCAAGTATACTCTACCATAGCCAATGGATCTGGAAACCCCGAAAACAGCGCAAGATAAGAGGAATCGCCGCTATCGGCGCACCCGGAGGGGGCCAGCCCGATTTTCGGCGCCGCCGCCTATCTTTTTCTGCGTGCCCGTGATGGAATTCGGCGACGGAATTCGCATATACCAGAAGGGGTGTTTCGCCCCGTGAGATTCGAAGGGTACAATCCGGCATCCGGACGGCTATACTGAGTGCGACGGGCCGGAGCCTGAGCGCGGAGCGGTGGATGGCATGTGTGGCGTAGCCGCCATCCCCCCGGGTTTCGGGCAGCGGTGCAACCGCGCTGAGAAGAGGAGTTCTGTGGGCGCTCCAGGAGAGGGAGGCTTGCCAGGAGTTCCGGAGGAGGAAGCGCGCGCAATGAGTCTGTATCAAAAGTACGAACTGCTGGAACCGCTCCACGATGATGGCGTGAAGACGTTCCGCGGCCGCGACAACGCGAGCGGGCGGGCAGTGGAAGTGCACCTTTTTCTCGGCCAGGCCGGGAAGGCGGAACCTCCCGTTGAATTGATGGAGGAAGTGAAGCGGCTGAGTCCTGGAGACTCGACTCGACTGATCGAGTTTGGCGAGCACATGGGAACCCCGTACGTGGTGACGTTGCCACTCGAGGGCTTTCGGAGCTTCCGGGAATGGGTGGCGGCCCAGAAATCCGCGGCGGCGGCGGCGCCGGCCAAGCCCTCCTCCGATCCGCTGTCGCGCGTAGGACGCTGGAAGATCCCGCTGGCTCCACCTCCACAGGCAGGCGCTCAACCGGAAACGGAGACGCTGCGTACGCCGGTCGCGCCGGCACCCGCGGCCATGGTGCCACGATCCGCAAGCGCGCCGCCGGCTCCCGCCCGTGACGATTTCGAGAAGATGTTCGGAACGCCGTCCGCTTCACAACCTGAGGCCGGCGAGTTCACCCGGCAATTCCAGGCTGCGTCGCCAGGCCCGCAAATCCGTCCTTCGGAAGAGCCGATCACGCGCCCTGGCGAGTTCACGCACTTCATGATGAAGACGGGACAGAATCCGGTGGCCCAGAAAGCATCGTTCGCCCCCGCGCCTGTCTCTGGCCCGACAACAACTGGGGAATCGCCAGTGGTGCGGGAACCTGTTGCGTCCAAGGATTCGGAGGCGACAGCGGAGGTTCCTTTTGCCGGCCTGACGCCGCCGAAGACAAGCGAGTTCGATCAGCTTTTCTCCGCTCCAGCAGCCCCTTCCCTCACTGGTCAGATGCCCGTACCTTCCACAGTGAGGCCGGCACCCGCTGGCGACGTCACACGGATGTTCTCGACGCAGTCGGCACCGGCCGCGCAGCCCCCTGCGGCAATACCCTCGAAGCCTGCCGAAGGTGGTGAATTCACGCGCATGTTCGCGACTCCCGGGCTGACAGGTCAGATGCCCACGGCACCGGCTGCTCCCTCGGCTCCGGCTCCTCCATTGGCTCCAACCCCTCCAGCGCCAACACCAGCGAAACCTGCTGAAGGCGGCGAATTCACGCGCATGTTCGCAACTCCTGGGCTGACAGGTCAGATGCCCACGGCACCGGCCACTCCCTCTCCGGCTGTTCCGTTGGCTCCACCTCCGGCACCGCCAACACCAGCTAAACCTGCCGCAGGTGGCGAGTTCACAAGCATGTTCGCGACTCCCGGGCTTACAGGTCAGGCACCCGCGACACCGGCTACTCCCTCGGCCCCGGCTGCTCCCTTGGCTCCACCTCCGACACCGCCAACGCAAGCCAAACCCGCCGAAGGTGGTGAGTTCACGCGCATGTTCGCAACTCCCGGCCTGACAGGTCAGATGCCCACGGCACCGGCTCCGGTTGCGCCCGCCGCTCCGCCTCCTCCGGCGCCAACACCAGCGAAACCTGCCGAAGGTGGTGAGTTCACGCGCATGTTCGCGACTCCCGGACTTACAGGTCAGATGCCCGCGACACCGGCTACTCCCTCGGCTCCGGCTGCTCCCTTGGCTCCACCTCCGACACCGCCAGCGCAAGCCAAGCCCGCCGCAGGTGGTGAATTCACGCGCATGTTCGCAACTCCCGGGCTTACCGGTCAGATGCCCGCGACGCCGGCGACTCCCTTGGCTCCGACAACTCCCTCGGTTCCACCTCCGGCACCGCCAGCGCAAGCCAAGCCCGCCGCGGGTGGCGAGTTCACCAGCATGTTCGCCGCGCCGCCAACTCCCGGACTGACTGGTCAGATGCCGGCGCCCCCACCCGTTGCGAAGCCAGCACTACCCACGCCGGCACCACAACCAGAGCCTGCGGGCGAGTTCACTCGAATGTTTTCTTCGATGGGCCCTCCCCGGCCGAGCGCTCCGCCCGCCGGAGCACAACAGGCGGCCGGAGAATTCACCAGCATGTTCAAAAGCGCACCAAGCGGTCCTTCTGGCGCGCCGCTTGGATCTCAGCCGCCACCTGCGAAACAGGAGCCGGGTGAGTATACGCGCATGTTCCAAAGCCCGCCTCAGGCGCCGATCGGCGAGCCGCTTCCGCCAGTTTCCGGCGCACCCGGGGGCGGAGGATTTCCCGGCGGGTTCCAGGCGGCGGGTCCGAAGCAGGCCCTGCCGGTGGCGGCACCACAACAATCTCCTTTCGGCGCCCCACAGTTCGGGCAACCAAGCCTGCCGCCGGCGCCAGTCCCGTTCGGCCAGCAGGGCGTGCCGTCCACACCCTTTGGACAGCCTGCGCAACCGTCACCGTTTGGGCAACCCGCATCTCCGTTCGGAGGCGCAACGGGCACCCCGTTGGGCGCGCCCCAGGCAAGCCCGTTCCAGGCGGGCCAAATCGGCGCGATTCCCGAACGGCCTTACGCGGGACCGTCCACACCTTCCGTCCAGGATGAGTACTCGAAGCTCTTTGGCCCCGGGGATCGCCCGGCGGCGTCGGCGCCTCCTCCCGCCCCGCCGCCATTGCAGACCCCCATGGGCTTCGGTTCGGCCACACAATCCTTCTCGGTACCGGGGAATCTACCGGGCGCGGGAGGCGGCCAGCCAGCGCAGAGCGACTACACACGCATGATCCAGCGGCCCGCGGAGATGCAGAAGCCGCCGGCCCCAGCGCCCGCGCCGAAGCCTCCCGCTCCGGCAAAGTCACAACCGAAGTGGCCCTTAATCGTCTTCGGAGTTCTCTTCGTGATCCTGATCATCGTTGGGATCATCATGTTCACCAAAAAATAAACAGCAAAATCATCAGGAGGAAACATGACAACCATACCGATTCGATTCGGTACAGACGACGACTTTGCCCAGGTGCGGCAGTTGTTTCTGGACCACGGCTTTAACGACGACGAAGTGGGCAAACGCCACGAGGAACAGAGGGCGCCTTTCCGTCCCTATGGCAAGCCGAGCTTGATCCCGGCGGATGCCGACGCACAGGAAACGCTCTTCGGCTTATTTCTCAAGAGCGGGTCGGCAAGCCGTGAGCATCTGACCGGGAGGCTTGGCGCGCCCGCGGTTGCCAGTCTCGAGAATCTTGGCATGCTCCGGACCGCGGAGAACGGCCAAGTGGAGGGAAGTGTTCGCGTGCGCCCGATGTTCGAACTCTATATCGTCTCGGACCGCTGGCTGGCGCCGGAAGAACGCGAAAAGCCGATGGAAGACGACGTCGTTTTCCCGCCCGACACGAAGAACGCTCTCACGTATTTGCCCTTCCTTCCGCTGCATCCCTGTCAGCGTTATCTCGAGGTCTGCGGAGGTTCAGGCGCCGCGGCGCTGATCGCAGCGAAGAACTTCGCGGGCCATGCTTACAGCTTCGATATCACGGAGCGCTCCACGGTTTTCGCTCAGTTCAGCGGCCGGTTGAACGGCATCACCAACTTCACCGCAGGGCAGGGCGACCTCTATGAACCCGCGGGCGATCTGATGTTCGATCGCATTGCCGCGCACCCGCCGTTTGTGCCGGTCCTCGATCACACGTGGATCTTTCACGCAGGCGGCAACGATGGAGAGCAGATTACGCGCCGCCTGGTGCAGGAGTTACCCGAGCGGCTGTTGCCGGGAGGCCGCTTCTACTGCCGCTGCCTCGGCTCCGATCGTGAAGAAGGGCCCATGGAAGTGCGTGTCCGCCGCTGGCTCGGCGAGAAACAGGCGGAGTTCGACGTCGGGCTGGTCGTGATTCAAATGGTGGAGCCCTCGGCTTACGTCACCACCAGTTTGTTGCGCTCGCAAACCGGTCCCGGCGATCTGCCGCGCTGGAGAGAAATGTTCGATCGGGCTCGCATTGGCCGCTTCCTCGCCTGCATGATCGTGATCCAGAGACGCGCGGAGAATCGCCCCGTGTTCACTGCCCGCCGCGATCATGGACCGTTCTCCGGCCCGCGCGAACTGGAATGGTTGATCCAGTGGGAAACGATGCGTGTGACGGGCGCGGCCCGCAAGATGATCCTCAACTCGAAACTCACCGCGGGCCCGGTGGAATTGAGCGTCCGGCACAAGGCGGGAGATGGAGATTGGGAGATGCACGGCCAGACTCTCAGCGTAAAGCACCCCTATCTGGGCAACTGGGAAGTCGAGCCCTGGGCCGCCTACCTGGTGCCCAGGCCGGCTGGCAAGATGACCGGCATGGATCTCTATCGCGAGTTTCAGGAGAAAGGCGCCATCAGTCCGGACACGCCACCGGAGGCCTTTGCCGATGCACTTGCGGAACTCGTGAGTGGAGGCTTCCTGGTACCCGAGGGACATCCGCACCCTGAGCCAAGAAAGCATCCCTGGAACAAGGGCGAGTAACGCACGATTTCAAGATTGGGAGCGCTGCCGCTTCAACCAGAGAATGTAATCCAGAGTTGGCGGCTTCGCTCCCAGTTCACGCAGACGAGTCAGACACTGGCCACGATGGTTCTGACTGTGCATCACCACCTGCATCCAGGCTTCGGCCAGACTCGGATTGAGCCCTTGGGAAATCAACCCTGCTTGACTCGCTGGCCGAAGCGAAGACAGTTGCCACTGGAGTCCTTCAGGCTGAACTCCAGCATGCCCCAAGGCTTCACCGCAACCGCTGTGATGTCGCGGTATCCGTTGGCGACGATCTCACTGTGCAGCGTGCGTGCATCGCTGACGTAGACATAGCAGCCCGAGTTCTCGGCGACGTGCTCATCGTCAAGCGGAAACAAATGGATCTCCGCGGAATCGCGGCGGACAATCGCGTAATCATCACCGTTGCGGCCAACCAGGCTGAAGCCGAGCTGTTGATAGCACGCAACGGACTCGTCGAGATTCAACGAAGGCAAGATCGGCGTGGCGCGCTCAGCCAGCCCTGCCGTGTAAGTGACCGACTGCTGCTCAGCCTCCTCGGCGGCAGCGGGCCCGGCGGCTTTTGCCTCTTCCATCACACGAAGCGCCGATTCGGCCTGATCTCGCGGGACCCTGACTTCGAACGGAAGATTGGGCATTGACGAAGATCCAACAACGATCGCGTCGATGCCGTTGGCCTCGAGCATCGTGCGAATCCCGATGGCCTCCATCTCGGCCTCAATTCCAATTGCGGAGAAGACAGGTTCCAGATCGAGTTCATGCGAGGAATCCGCGGGATTGGGAACTTCTACGTTGTCTTCCATAACTCCACCATATCGCATCGCACCCCACACTGAGCACCGGAATGAGACAACACCAAAGGAACACCACATACGTCGCGGTTACAATGAGAAGGAAAGGATCTGTCCGACTATGAATGAAGACAATACAAGCCGGGTTGCCTGGTTCTTCGCAGGCGCCGCCGTGGGAGCTGCCATCGCCCTGCTCTTTGCACCCGCTTCGGGCGCGGAGACACGCCGCCGGATTGGGGAAAGCGCGGATCGCGGCAAGGAGAAACTCGGCGAGTCCGGTCGTGAGCTGATGGAACGCGGGCGCGAGATCTTCGAGCGCGGCCGCAAAATGGCTGATGAGGCCGCCGACCTCTTCGAGAGTGGCCGCAAGCTTGTACAGGGCTAACCATGGCACCGCTTCCTCACCTCGAGCCGTTTCGAAATGAGCCCTATCGCGATTTCTCACAACCGGAGAATCGGGAGGCAATGGATCGTGCGCTTGCAGCGGTACGCTCACAGCTTGGCCGCGAGTACGATCTGCTCATCGGCGGCCAGTGGCTGAAGGGCACCGGCACCTTCGCGTCGCTGAACCCCTCGGCGCCTTCCGAAGTGATCGGCCTGCATCAGAAGGGAGACGCGGCACTCGCCGGCCGCGCGGTGGAAGCGGCGCACGCCTATTTCAAGGAATGGAGCCGCACCCCGGCGGGAGAGCGCGTCGCACTCGCTGTGAAAGCCTCCCGTCTCATTCGCGACCGTAAGAGCGAGTTCAACGCATGGTTGATTCTGGAGGCAGGCAAGAACTGGCCCGAAGCCGAGGCGGACACTGCCGAAGCAATCGACTTCTGCGAGTATTACGCGCGGCAGATGGTGAAGCTCGCCAAGCCCGACCCGCTGGTACAGATGCCGGGTGAGCACGATGAGCTCGTTTATCTGCCGCTGGGGGCGGGCGTCGTTATTCCACCTTGGAATTTCCCGTTCGCGATCATGGTGGGCATGACGGTGGCCGCGCTCGTCGCCGGCAACACCGTGGTGATCAAACCATCCAGCGACACGCCGACCCTCGCGGCGAAGTTCGTGGAGTTGTTGCTCGACGCGGGCTTCCCTTCGCGAGCCGTTGCGCTGCTGACCGGAAGCGGCGGAGTTGTGGGCGATGCACTGGTGGAGCATCCGCTGACGCGCTTCATCTCATTCACCGGCTCCCGGGAAGTGGGACTTCGCATCAACGAACTCGCCGCAAAGCCACGCAAGGGGCAGATCTGGATCAAGCGTGTGGTGGCCGAGATGGGCGGCAAGGACGCGATCATCGTCGACCGCGAGACCAACGTCGATCAGGCAGTGGCTGGCGTTGCAGCCTCCGCCTACGGCTTCCAGGGGCAGAAGTGTTCGGCGTGTTCGCGCGCCATTGTCGATGAGTCGATCTATGACGAGTTCGTTGAGAAGCTGAAGGCGCGAGTCGCAACTTTGAAGATTGGTCCAGCGGAGCAGTTCGGCTACGACATGGGGCCAGTGATCAATGAGAACGCCCGCAAGACCATTCTGAAGTACATCGAGATTGGCAAGCAGGAGGGCCGGCTCATCAGCGGCGGCGGTATCGCGGCGGGCAATGGTTACTTCGTCGAACCGACAGTGATCGCCGACATTGAGGCGAAGGACCGGTTGTTCCAGGAAGAGATTTTCGGCCCCGTGCTGGCAGTAACGAAAGCACGAGACTTTGATCATGCGCTGGAACTCGCCAATGACTCCGAGTATGGGCTCACTGGCGCAGTGTATAGTGACAACGCTGAGAAGATCGCCAAGGCGAGGGAACAGTTCTTCGTCGGCAATCTCTACATCAATCGCAAGTGCACAGGCGCGATGGTCGGGGCGCATCCGTTCGGCGGATTCAACATGTCGGGGACGGATTCGAAAGCTGGTGGACCGGACTATCTGCTGCAGTTCCTTCAGGCGAAGTCGATCGCGACCAAGCTGTAGCGGTCGAGGCTTCGCCCTAAGCCGCGGAGTAGAGACGGACAGCGTTTCAGACAACAAGTAGCCGGTGGAAACGATTCCCGCGTCCGATGCTGGTCAAGACGTCGAATAGCGTATCGCCGAATACAGACGCCTGTTCCAAGTATGTTCGGCTCAACTCCTTGTCCATGAACTGGCGGACGAGTTCCTTCTCGTCCTGATTCGTGGTGCTCAGAAACTGCTCGTACTGGGCCAGGAGTTTGCGAATGTTGGCATGCGACTCGCTATGCTCTGGCTGGCCGCAAAGCCACTCGAGGCGTTCCGTCGGGGTAAGCCGAATCATCGTCAGCACTTCTGGAGGGCTCACCGTCTTGTTCCGTCCGAATGCTGCAAGGAGAAAGAGAAGAGCGGAATAACACGTCAGCAGTCTGCTGTGTTTCAGTTTGTAGTTCTTGAGCTTTCCTTTCGCTTTCTTCTCGTCGGGTACTCTCGTTGTTCTCGCTTCATAGTTCACACAGAAGGTACGCCAGAGCCGTAGAATGTCGTTCGCCAGGAAGGCCGGCATGAAGTCACGGCTGTGGTCCGCATAGTCCCGCCAGTAGGCGGCGATCACGTCCCGGAGAACCTCGTCATACACTACCGGCTCCGTGAGTGGGCGGCTTTCAAGAAGCAGCAGGCGCCTCGCCGTGAAAGTGTTCGTTACATCATCCTCCGGAGTACCCAGTGTCTTCGTGAAGTCCGCGACGGAGTAGTGCGTCAGGTATCTTCCATCATCGGTAAAATCCGGGAACCCCAAACGGCGGGTCACACCGATCAACTCTGCTTTGAGGCAAATCTCATCGAGCGGCCGAAGCAGACTGCCTTTCGGCTCCTCCGTCCGGTTCTTGCCGACGATGAACAAGTCCAGGTCGCTATGCGAACTGGCCTCTCCCCGTCCGAAAGAACCGGTAGCATAGACGCACGCCTTGCCCTTGGCGAGCTCTTCGACCGACTCC
>JAEUQE010000203.1 GCA_016789785.1 Bryobacterales bacterium | reverse complement strand
TGGTAGCGCCATTGACAATCGAATCTTTCGGTTGATCCGCGAACAGGATCACGTCGAACCTGTCGCGCAGTCCACCGCTCTGAATGTCCTTGTTGCGAATCGTCGTGTAGGGAAACTCGTACTGTTCGAGCAGCCAGCGTGTCCAGCCTTCGTCCATGTTCGCAAGCCATGGCTGGTAAAGCGCGGTGCGCGGCGCTTTCACACGGCGCGCGTTCGCGGGGAGCGAAGGAAGCCCTTTCACATCGACCCCAAGCGTGCGAGAGAACTCCTGCAGTTGCTGCCGCAAGTTCCCTGCCCCACGCGCGATGATTCCACCATCGGCCTGCAGCGCGACAACCGCACCCGACTTCGCCAGACGGTTCATCACAATCGACGCGTTGTTCGTATTGTGCGAGATCTCCCACGCGACCGCATTTGCGGAATCGGCGAACTTGCCTGCCTGGACCGGAAGCTCTGTCGCGCGTACCAGTTTCGCGTCAAATCGCGATGCCACTTCGACGGCATCCACACCCATCTGCATCGGCAAGGTCCATCCGGTGACATCGTAAGGGCGCTCAATCGTACCGCCAGCGCCACGTTGCACCGGATAGGTCTGCTTCTCCAGCAGATCCTTGGCGAACGCACGATAGGGCTGAGACATGAGCACCACATAGCTGCCTGCGGGATAGCTCTTTCCCGCCGCCTGGAAATCATCGGTGGCACGATGAATCTCCACGCCCTGTTCCTCCAGGATCTGCACAAGACGTACCGCCGACGGAGCGTCATGCTGGGCAGATGGAATCACCCACGCGTAAGGCGCCTCCTTCGCCCCAAGGTCGATCTGCTTGCGATTGAGCTGATAGATGCTGCGGATCAACATGGAGCGTTGATTCGCAACGGCCTCCAGCAGGCCAAAGGTGGCGGCGAGCTCGTAATCGACAATATCGCGAAGCGTCCACTTGCCTCCGAGCCATGGGCGGGGATACGTATTGCGAGAGATGGTGTCGCGCGGCGCGGGCAAAGGCTGCCGCGGATCGCGGGTGCGGACTTGTTCCAGGGAAGGCTCGGGGCCGGTGGCCGATTCGCCAGAACGGGCACGCTGCTGCTCTACTGGTGTGGCTACCGCGACGCTCGCGACTTCCGTCAGCAGGCCAACCATGTTGTGCCACCAGGCCTGCATGACGAAGCCGCCCTGCCACCAGCTTGTATACATCACGTCGTTGATGATGCCGGTGTAGCCCTTCTCGTGGAGCGCGTTGCCCATGGCGTAGCCGAACAGACCGTTCAGTTGCCAGATGACGGGATCGACGTTGGGATTGACCGGATTCTTGAATGGCGGCACGAAGATACGCGGTCCGGTGTTGCCCATCTGATGTTCGTCCAGAAACACGTGAGGCAGCCAGTCCTTGTAGGTGAGCTTGTTCAGGATCCGGCTCTCCACTTGAGTGTTCATGAAGGCATCGCGATTGTTGTCGTGCCCCGTGTACTTGTGATAGAGCCAGGGCATCGCGCTGAATTCATAGGGAGTGCCCAGGTTCTGGTTGTACCAGTCCGTCACCAGGATCTGGCCATCCGGATTGGCCGACGGGACCAGGACGAAGATCACGTTGTCGAGCACGTTCCGGACGAACGGGGAGTCCTCCGTTGCCAGCCGATGCACGAGTTCGAGGACCATCTGGCTGGAGCCGATTTCGGTGGCATGAATATTGCAGGTAATCAGGAGGATGGCCTTGTGGGTTGCCATCAACTTCTCCGCTTCCGCGGGAGGGAGGCTGGCCGAATATGTGAGACGCCGCTGCGTGGCGCGGTAGCTGTCGAGGTCCGCAATCGTTTTTGGCGCACTGATCGTCACCGACAAATAGGGGTGGCCATTGGACGTCTTGCCGAGTTCTTCGGTCTTGATGCGGGGTGAGGCAGCAGCGGCCAGCCGCATGTATTCCACGATCTTCTCCCAACGCAGGAGCTTTCGGTCCGCACCCATACGAAAGCCTGCAAACTGTTCAGGATTCGGCAATGTAGCCGCTTGAACGAGGCCTGCGGCAAGCAGGAAAACGAGAGTCACCCGGCGCAACGTCATGCAGCCGAGTTTAGCGCAGGGAGAGGTGTGTCTGACTCTTCCGGCGGGACCGGTACCCGTGCATTTGCTTACCGGAGGAATACTGGAGTATCGTAATCATGATCATCGTAGTCCCGGTATCGTAAAACGAAATCCCGCCCGTAAAGTGGATCTTCCCGGCTGAAGTGGTTGCGTTTCGTTGGGTGCGCAAACGAGTTCGGGAAGGCTTTCGCGGGCCAATTGGGCGAAAGCTCTCTGGCAACCCCTGAGTCATTTCACCCGCTTTGAGGAGGTTCACTACATGAACGTTCACGGCATGTCCGCTCTCGCGATGCTACTACAAGCAGCCGACGACAGCGGACAGGTTTATCTTTTGGTCACACTTGGCATCAGCGTGCTTTCTCTCGGTGTGGCCGCATTCTTTTCGAAATATGTTCTCAGCCAGGATGCGGGAACCCCGGCAATGCAGAAGATTTCCAACGCCATCAAGTCTGGCGCGGAAGCGTTTCTGCGGCGCCAGAACCAGACCATCGTCACGCTCGCGATCGTATCCGCCATTGTGGTATTCGCCGCATACGCGGTTGGCACCGGTGATATGACACTGGCCACGCGAATGACGATCTCGTTTGTCGTGGGCGCGGCGTGCTCACTGTTGGCTGGCTTCAGCGGTATGTGGGTCTCCATCCGCACGAATATCCGGACGGCCTCGGCGGCTCGCAGCAGCCTGAATAAGGCACTGCAGATCGCTCTCCGCGGGGGCGCGGTAACGGGACTGAGTGTGGTGGCCCTGTCGCTGCTCGGAGTAGGAATTCTGTTCTACGCGTTCGGCGGTCTGGAAGATCCGAAGGGAGTTCCCACACAGATCGTGGCTTTCGGTTTCGGCGCCAGCTTTGTTGCGCTGTTTGCACAGTTGGGCGGCGGTATCTATACGAAGGCCGCGGACGTTGGCGCTGATCTCGTGGGCAAGGTGGAAGCCGGCATTCCGGAAGACGATCCTCGCAACCCCGCGGTGATCGCGGACCTGGTTGGCGACAATGTTGGCGATTGCGCGGGCCGCGGCGCGGACCTCTTCGAGTCGACGGCGGCGGAGAACATCGGCGCGATGATTCTCGGCGTGTCGCTGTATCCGGTGTTCGGCATCAAGGGCGTGATGTTCCCGTTGCTGGCGCGCGCTTTTGGATTGATCGCTTCGATCATCGGCGTGTTTACGGTCAGCACCAAGGAAGATGAAGACCCGATGAACGCGTTGAACCGCGGCTACTACATCACAACCGCGCTCGCGCTGGCGGGCTTCTACGCCGCCGTGCAAATCCTGCTGCAAGGCAACATGATGCTGTTCCTGGCGGGTGTCGTCGGCATCATCACCAGCTTCGCGTTTGTTTACATCACTCAGTACTACACCGAGTACAAGTATCGGCCTGTGAGAGAAATCGCCGAAAGCTGCAAGACCGGCCCGGCGACGACGATCATCACCGGTTTCGCAGTTGGCCTGGAGTGCACGGCGCTTCCGGTACTCGTGATTTCGGCGGCGATCATGGGTTCGTACTATTTGGGTGCGGCAGCGGGTCTTCCTGGAGTGTCCGTTGAAGCAGCGGGTCTCTATGGCACCGCGATCGCAACCATGGGCATGCTCTCCACCGCGGCGTACATCCTGGCGATGGACACCTTCGGACCGATCACCGACAATGCCGGCGGCATCATCGAGATGTCGAAGCAACCGGAAGAGATTCGTGAGCGCACGGACCGTCTGGACTCGGTCGGCAACACGACCAAAGCTCTCACCAAGGGCTATGCGATCGGTTCCGCCGCATTGGCCGCGTTCCTGCTGTTCTCCGCCTACATTGATGAAGTGAAGATCGCGTTGGGCAAAATGCAGAACATGGCGCCCGAGGACGCGCTCCGCAATATCAAGTTCAGCGTTGACATCGGCCAAGTGCCGGTTTTCGTCGGCGCGCTTTTGGGCGCAATGCTCGTGTTCCTGTTCAGTTCACTGGCGATTCGCGCGGTCGGAAAGGCGGCGCAAACCGTCATCGAAGAAGTGCGCCGTCAATTCAAGGCCAACCCGGGCATCATGCAGGGCACTTCGGATCCTGACTACGGCACTTGCGTCGATATCGTGACGAAGGGTGCGCTCAAAGCAATGGTGCTGCCCGGCATTCTGCCCGTGGTCTCACCAGTGCTGGTGGGTGTCATCTTCCGCAATTTCTCCACAGCGCACGACACCACTCCGGTTGGCGCATCGTCCGTCGCCGCATTCCTCATGGTCGGCACCATCAGCGGTATTCTGCTCGCGTTGCTGATGAACAACAGTGGCGGCGCGTGGGACAACGCGAAGAAGTACATTGAAACCGGCGTGTACGGCGGCAAACGCTCCGATGCACACAAAGCGAGCGTCGTCGGCGATACGGTGGGCGATCCGTTCAAGGACACCGCCGGTCCATCCATCCACGTGTTGATCAAGCTGCTCAGCACGATCACGCTGGTGGCTGCACCGCTGTTTATCTAGCGCCTGAAATCTCCTTTCGTGCAGGCCGGGGCTTGGAAACAAGCGCCGGCCTTTTTTCTTCGCCGGCTCTCTGACCCGCTTTCCGTAACGCATGTGAGAGAATGGTCGCCTATTCAGCGATGCGCCTTCTTCCCGCAGTTCTGGGCCTTCTCTTATGCTCGTGCAGTGGGCCTTACTCCAGCTCAACCGTCAACGCAACGGAACCGGCGAAAACAGCTTCCGTGCGGACCGTTCTGCTTGCAACGGAGACGATCCCCGAGATTATCGCGGCCACAGGCGAACTCATCGCGGAGGACCAGGCCACGCTACGAGTGAAGGTGGCAGGAAGAGTGGCAAGGCTCAACGTGGATCTTGGCAGCCGCGTAGAAGCAGGCGACATCATCGGGGAGTTGGAGAAGGAAGACTACGATCTGAAATTGCGCCAGATGGAGGCGGCGGTTGAGCAATCGCGTGCCCGCCTGGGGCTTGGGCCGAACGGCAGCGATGATATTTCTCCCGCCAACACGGCCATCGTGCGGCAGGCGGCGGCTTCGCTCAAGGAAGCGACGCTCATCGGACAGAACGTCGCGGCGCTCTTCAAACAAGGCATTGCATCAAATGTTGACTACCAGAAATCACTTGTCGCCCTCCAGGCGGCGGAAGCCCGTCATCAGGCCGCGGTAGAAGAAGTGATCCGCACGAAGGCCGAGATCCTGCAGCGCCGCACGGAGGTCGCGCTCGCCAGGCAGCAACTCTCCGATACCGTGATTCGCGCGCCGTTTCGCGGGGCCATTACCCAGCGCATCGCGACACTCGGCGAGTTCCTCGCGGTGAATTCGCCGGTGGCCGTGCTGGTTCGATGGCATCCGTTGCGTGTGCGATTGCAGGTGCCGGAGCGGCAGGCGTTCAAGGTGCGCGCGGGCCAGCGGATCGACCTGGTGCTGGAAGGTCAGGAGTTTCCACGGCCGGGACGAGTGATGCGTCTGAGTCCAGCCATGGAGGCGCAGAACCGCTCACTGGTCATTGAAGGCGAGATGCCAAACGAAGATGCGCGATTGAAGGCAGGGGCCTTTGTGGAAGCGACCATTACGGTGGATCCGAACGCCAGGGGTCTCGCCGTGCCGCAGAACTCGGTGCTGAGCTTCGCGGGTGTCGAGCGTGCTTTCATCGTCACCGGCGGTGCGCTCGCGGAGCGAATTGTGAAGCTCGGACGAAAACTGGGCGATAGACGCGTGGTGATTGTGGACGGTCTGCAGGAAGGCGAGAGCGTTGTGGTGAATCCTTCCGACCGTTTCGTTGCCGGACAGCGCGTTCAGGTGGAGCGCTAGATGCAGAAACTCGCTGAGATCTGCGTGGAGCGCCCCGTATTCGCCGTGATGCTGATCATGGCGCTGGTTGTCGTGGGTGGTGTCTCCTACACGAGATTGGGCATTGATCGTTTTCCCGATGTCGATCTGCCCATCGTCAGTGTTCGCACGGTGCTGCCGGGCGCATCCCCGGAAGAGATCGAAAGCACCATTACCAGACGCATCGAAGACGCGGTGGCGACCGTGGAAGGCATCGAGAACATCCGGTCCACGTCCACCGAAAGCCAGTCCATCGTCAACATCACCTTCGCGCTGAAACGCAATATCGACGTTGCCGCGCAAGACGTGCGTGATGCCGTCGCCACGGTGATCAGCCTGTTGCCTCGCGATGCCAAGCCGCCGCTGATCCGCAAGCTGGATGCGGAGGCATCGCCGATCGTGAGCATGGTGCTGTCGGGCGACAAGACTCCGCGCGAGTTGTACGAGTTGGCCGACCGCGAGGTGAAGGACTCCATCGAGTCACTCGGCGGCGTCGGACAAGTGACTCTCATTGGAGGCCAGCGCCGCGCGATCAACGTGTGGGTGGATGCGAACAGGCTTGCCGCTTACAAGATCCCGATTTTGCGAGTGCGCGATGCGGTTGCCAGGCAGAACGCGGAGATCCCTGGCGGGCGCGTGGATGAGGGCGCTCGCGAGCTGGTACTGCGGACGCTGGGCCGGTTTCCGGATCCCAGGCTCTTCAACGATCTGGTAGTCGCGACCATTGGCAACACACCGGTGCGCGTGCGCGATATCGGTTACGCCGAAGATGGGCACAAAGAGCAACGTACGGCGGCCCGATACGACGGTAAGCCCGGTGTCGCGATTCAGGTGCGGCGTCAATCCGGCGCGAACACGATCGAAGTGATCAACAACATCAAGGGGCGGCTCCCGCGCATTCAGCAGTTGCTGCCTCCCGGCGTGAATCTCGATATCGTTCAGGATCAATCACGCTACATCGAAGCGGCGTTTCATGAGGTGCAGCTTCACTTGATCCTGGGCAGCATTCTCGCGTCGCTGGTGGTGCTGTTGTTCATGAAGGACTGGCGGTCGACCGCGATTGCTTCCGTGGCGATTCCCGCGTCGATCATTGCGACCTTCGGCGTGATGCGCATCTTCGGATTCACGCTGAACAACATTACGATGCTGGCGCTGGTGCTGATGGTCGGCGTGGTGATTGACGATGCGATTGTCGTGCTCGAGAACATCTTCCGTTTCATCGAAGAGAAGAAACTGCCGGCCCTGCAAGCGGCGGTGCTCGCGACACGCGATATCGGGCTCGCGGTGATGGCGACGACGCTGAGTCTGGTGGTGATCTTTCTGCCCGTGTCGTTCATGAGCAGCATCTCCGGGCGCTTTCTCTACAGCTTCGGCGTGACCTCGGCAGCCGCCATTCTCGTATCGCTGCTGGTGAGCTTCAGCCTCACTCCGATGATGAGTTCGCGCATGCTGAAGGCGCTGGCCAAGTCTGAGCATCACGATTCGCGAAAAGGCTTCTACGCATGGGTCGATCGCGTCTACACGGCGATGCTCGCCTGGGCGATGCGGCATCGCGTGACAGTGGCGATGTGCGCGATCGTGGTCATCGCGTCGAACGTTCCGCTCTACAAGATGGTGCGCCAGGAGTACATTCCGACGAACGTGGACGAAGGTGAGTTCGAGATGTCGGTGAGCGCGCCCGAAGGCGCCACGCTCGCGTCGATGGATGCAGTTGCGCGCCGCGTGGAGGCCGAGATCCGCACGCTGCCTGGCATCGAGCATGTGCTTGCGACCATGGGCGCGAGCTATCTCGGCGCCGTGAACAACGCTCAGCTCTTCATTCGCATTCAGCCCATTGAGGAGCGCGTGTTTTCGCTGCCGCGCTTGTGGCAGAAGACAGTGGAAGGCAAGCCGATGGAGGCGTTTCAGGGCATCTACTCGCAGCGCGATGTGATGCAGGCGATCCGTGCAAGCTTGAAACAGTTCAAGGATCTTCGGGTGCAGGTCCGCAACTCGCAATCGATCAGCCAGGGTTCGGCGCCGGTAGATATTGACTTCTCGATTCGTGGACCGGAACTCGAAGCACTCAATCGCTACAGCGAGGAGTTGCGGCGCAAGACGATGCAGATTCCCGGCATGGTGGACGTGGACACGACGATGCGCCTTACCAAGCCGGAACTCCGCGTACTCATTGATCGCGACCGCGCCGCGGACTTGGGCGTGGATGCATCGGACATCGCGAGCAGTCTTCGGATCATGGTGGGCGGCGATGACGAAGTGTCGAGATTCCGCGATGACCGGCTCGCGGAGGACTATGATGTCGAGGTGCGGCTGACAGGCGTCGACCGTCAGGACGCGAGCGCGGTCTCGAAGCTCTACGTGCAGACGCGCGGCGGCCAAATGGTGCGGCTCGATAATCTCATGCGGATGCGCGAGGGGATGACGGCGTATCGCATCGAGAGTCTCGACCGGCAGCGTCAGGTCGGCATACGGGCGAACATCGCACCGGGCTTCGCGCTGGCGGACCGTCTGGAGGAAATGCAGAAAGCCGCGACGGAGTTGAACATGCCAACGGCATACTCAACCACGGTGATCGGACGCGGGCGGGAGTTCGAACGGACCTTCGGCGAGTTTCTGCTGGCGTTCCTGCTTTCGATCGCGTTCATGTACATGATCCTCGCGTCGCAGTTCGAGAGTCTTGTGCATCCGGTGACGATTCTGTTGAGTCTGCCGCTGGCGGTACCTTTCGGATTCCTGTCGCTGTGGTTCTTCCGCGATACGTTGAATCTGTATTCGGCGCTGGGCATCCTGGTGCTGTTCGGTGTTGTGAAGAAGAACTCGATTCTTCAGATCGATCACACGAACAACCTGCGGCGCGAAGGGATGTCGCGGCTGGATGCGATCATGCAGGCCAATCGCGACCGGCTGCGTCCGATTCTGATGACCACGCTGACGCTGGTCGCGGGCATGTTGCCGCTCGCGTTGGGCAACGGGCCGGGCGCGGAAGAACGCCGCTCGATCGCGATTGTCGTGATCGGAGGACAAAGCCTGTCGTTGTTGCTGACGTTGATTGTGACGCCGGTTGCCTACTCGCTGTTCGACGATCTCGGGGCGTGGGTATCGGGGCGCAAGACCGCGGCGCAGGGCGAGCCGGGGACTGCGGGTGCACTCGGGGATTGAGGAATTCTCGAAGACTCGTATAATGAGGATACGCGCCCGTAGCTCAGCCGGATAGAGCGGATGGCTTCGAACCATCAGGTCGGGAGTTCGAGTCTCTCCGGGCGCGCCACTTCTTCAGCTTGCTGATTGAGTGTCGGCAAGTGCTTAAGAACAGTTCTGGCAGATGCGGAATCGAAAACAGCAAGTACAATCGCGAAGCGGTATCGGCGAATGGTTCGGCGAATTGTTCACCGAGATGCCGCAGGAACGTCGAGCATTCCTTGCGTCTCAGCCGTTCCGGGGCAGTGACCGACCGGCCTGTCCTTTTCAAAGCAAGGACGGGAACCGCACTCCTTGTAACAAGGAAAGCGGCGTTTGCTCAATTCGAGAATACCAACGAGTCCGCGGAAGTACCATAGTGGAAGTCGCACCGGGTTCGGCGGGTAGCCTTCGAGCTGTTTGTCCCAAGCGCTTCTATGAGAATCAAGTGATTTTTGGTTGGATTGGGGAGACGGTCCTGGGACACCCGGAACCGCTATTAGCGAAAGAAATAGGTTTTCTGCAGCGAACACACGGGCCAGAAGCGAGTTCTGTCCCAGAATACGAGGATGTCGGGCGGATCGATCATGTACTCGTACACCCGTCTCGACATTCCTTCGAATGGTGTGCTCTCGAGATACAGGCCGTGTATTTTTCCGGTCGGAGCATGGGCGCCGAGTTCGCATCGATTAGGGAGCATTCCGGTGACATGATCCCGTTCCCAGTTGGCAATCGCCGACCGGATGACAGGAGCAGCGGCCCGAAACGTCTGATGCCGCAGCTGCAGACTAAAGTCCCTTCTCTCCGGCGGTGGGGGAAAAAAATGGCGGTCGTCGTCGACGAAGGGCTATTCGCATTCCTTGGACGCCTGGAAACGGTTCAGGATGTATCGAACTGCGACATAGCTTGGTTCGTCGTGCGGTTCGAACAAATTGGTGGGGCGGCTCGATTGGTTCCGTCGAAGGTCCACCTGACGACTTTGGAAAGGTCTGTAGAGAGCCTCACTGGAGGGACGCCAGTTACAAAAGAGCAGTTTGAGGCTCGAATTCGAGAGAAGCTTGTGCCTCCATCGACAGCCTAGAGATCCCTTCCGGCGCTGGTAGCCAATCCAAGTTCCTACCTATTAGAAGCTCCGTCATTTTCGCATGATGCGTGCTCTTCATTGCCACTTGTCTCGTTGCGAAACCGAAGTTCTCGGCTAGCGAACGGATGTAGTTTGTATTGTCGTAGGTCATTAGGAAATCACCCTTAAGAGACCCAACTACGGCGAAAAGCGCTTCGTGGTCGATCTCGGAATAGGTATACAAGCGGCCGCCGGCGACGGTGTACGGAGGATCGACAAAGAATACGACGTCTCTCCTGTTACGGTATTCGGATAGCACCTCAATTCCATCACCCTCCACAAAGTTGATCCTACTCCTGATTCGAATATCACAGATGTCCAGGATACGCTTCTTGAGTGTCTCCGGATACCAACGCGAGGCCATTCCCTTGCCATTCTCTCCGACCTTGATCAAGCCGGCTCCAGGCGCGAGGATCCCGCCGCGCTGAACGCGGTTGCGCAACAGCGTCTTGAACGCCCTCTGACGGTTCGAAAGCCGACAACGCGGCGTAGCAAGCTCTGCCTTCACAGCCTCAGGTGAAAACTCGAACGCCGCAATTCGTTCCGCAAGCCAGCGCCCTTGTTGGCAATCCAGAATAGTCCTCCAAACCGACGATACATCTTGGTCCTTCTCAACAAGAACCACAGAGCCTGCGAGAGATTCAAAGGCAGCTGTAAGGCCAACGATCCCCCCGCCGGCAAAAGGCTCAACTAAGGTGTTGGGAGTCCTCGACCTGCTCCGAAGCCAAGTACGAATATGGGGAACGAGCCAAGTCTTGCCTCCTGGGTATCGGAACGGGCTTCTTTTGGGCACACTGGACACATTGACAATTTGCAGAGGGTTCACGGACGGGCGGGCCTCCTGATCAAGCGATTCGCCCTTCATGATACACTCCCTGCGCGACCATACTCGGAGCTCGGGCGGAAGTCCCCACGAACGAATTCCTCAAGAGCTTTTGCGCTGACCCTCCAACGACCACCGACTCGCCGGCCCGGCAAGACTGAAGAACGAAGCCACACGTAGACGGTTCTCTCGTGGACTTGCAGGCGGTGCGCAGTTTCCCGGACAGTCAGGTAACGGCATTCATCGGCATGCATACCTTTTCATCCTAGCACACGCTAAGGCACTCCATTTCAGTCGCCAACTGTAGGCAAGTAAAGGGATCTGAACGGGAATCGAATCCAACTCACTTGCAGGAGCCCGAACCGGGCCCGCGGGGCGCTCAGCCACCACCAGTGAAGCGATTGAGCAGGAACACCGCAACCGCGATGAGAACGATCCAGAGCGATTCCATAGCACTTCCAGCGTAGCGCCTTGCGGGCTACCGCGGGAAGAGGCTCGCGTTCATGCCGGGCACGAGTTTCAGCGCGTTCTTGTAGTACACCTTGCGCAGCACATCGTCCGGCAGATCCAAACCATACATCTTCCAAATGCCATGATACTTGCGGTCGTGGTCGAAGTACTCATCCGCCGTTTCCAACGTCCGGAAGTAGGTGCCATACTCCGCTTTGCGGTAGGTGTCCTTGCCGAAGAAGATGCGGTCCTGATACTTGATGAAGAACTGCTTCGCCGCGCGAGGCTGGCGTCCCAACTCCTCCACCACCGCGCCGATTTCCGTGTACATGTTGGGCATCTTGTCCATCAAGGCGCCGAGCCTTGCCAGATCGAATCCATACCAGCCGAGGTGCGCCGCAATGAAGTTCGTCTTCGGGTGCCGCGCGAACAGGCGATGTTGCTCCGCCATCAGCTCGTCAAACGACGGAAACATCTCGATCAGACGCAGGTGCCGCGGACGCATCGCCAGTTCCAGCCAGCGCTCGTTCGACTTATCGAAGGGGAGAAACAAACCCTTCGGCTCACCGGTGTGAATCAACACCGGAATCTTGTACTTCGCGCACATCTGAAAGACTTGGTCATAGCGCGGATCATCGGTCTTGATCCGGTTGCCCGCCTTGTCCTTGATGTCCATTCCGAAGTTCTTGAAGATCTTCAGACCCTGCGCACCGTTCTTGATGTCCTGTTCGAGGCGAGCCGCGGCGCGCTGCGGATAGTCCGGCGCATCCACGTCGGTAAAGTCGATGTTCGCGAAGATCACGAAGCGGTCCTTGTACTTCGTCTTCTGCCGCGCGACGTTCTCCTTCAGCGCATCGCCGTAGCGGCCCGAGAGGTTCACCATCACGGCCATGTTGATCTCATCCATCTCGCGCACCAGTTGATCCAGCCGATCGCCACCAGCCGAGTTCTGGTGATTGTGGATGTCGACAAAGGGGTACTTCGCGCGAGTCACCTTGCGCTCCGGAACCACGAGCAACGACTTCGGCTCGTACTCCTCGATTGTCATCACCGGCTTAGGTTGTTGCTGTGCAGCCAACAAGCAGGAGATCAGTCCAAGCAAAGACCAGCGGAGAACACGTTTCATAGATATAGAAGCCAGTTTAAACCAAGGCCGCCTGTTGCGCGCTCTCCTCCTGCATGGCGGCGATTGCATTGCGCACTTGTTCGGTGAGGCGGCCACGGTCTCGAGGAGAGAGACCCTCCGTGGGAATGGGATCGCCGATGCGCACTTCCACATCGCCGGGAGTCATCAACAGGGATCCCATCGGCATTACTTCGCGCGTACCCTTCAGCATCACCGGCACGATCTGGGTCGCGGCGGCAATGGCCAGCATTGCCGCGCCTTCCTTGAAAGGCCGCAATTCACCTTCGGTCCGTCCGCCCTCCGGAAAGAGCAGGATCGAGATCTTGCGCTCACGCACGATGCGCGCCGCTTCCTGCAGGGCACGGATCGCGGCCCGCGCATCATCCCGCGGAACTGGAATGTGGCCGCCCCGTCTCAAATGGAAGCCGATGAACGGAATCCTGAACAGGCCTTCCTTGGCCATAAAACGGAACTGGCACGGAATGTTTGCGAGCACCGTAGGCGTGTCGGAGTAGCTGAGGTGGTTTGACGCGAAGACATAACTGCCGTTGCGCTGGATCTTTTCGAGTCCGATGACGCGAACTCTCACGCCGCCGATCCACAGCAGCGCCCGCGACCATGCCTCCGCGATCTTATGTTGCGTGTCGCCCGTGCTGTCAAAGAAGCTGACGATGAGATCGACGGTGCCGTAGACGGTGGTGGCAAGGACAACCATTGGCCCGGTCCATATGTAGCTGCGCAGGTAGCGAAACGGCATTGCCTTCTATTTTACGAGCAGCGCCCGCGCCTCCCCCACCAGAAACAGCGAGCCGCTGATGAAGATCACGTCGTCAGGCGAGGCTTCTTCCCGGACGATTGCCAGTGCGGCGACGAGGCTCTCGCAACTCCTCGCGCGAGGATGATGTGCGACGCGAAGCAACGACTTGGGATCCAGCGATCGAGGAGTATCCGGGCGCGTGAGGATCAACTCGGAGGCCAGCGGGAAGAGCGTCTCGACAATTTCACCGATGCTTTTGTCACGCATTGTGCCGTAGATCATCCAGACGCGGCGGCCCGCGAAGAAGCGTTCAATGTAGGCCGCGAGTGCGCGCGCGCCCGACGGATTGTGAGCACCGTCGAGAATGATGTCAGGCTTGGACGCAACGAACTCCAAGCGGCCCGGCCAGCGGGCTTCGGCGATTCCTTCAGCAATGGAGGCATCGGGAACTCCGAGTTCGCGCAACGCCAGCGCCGCGGTGATCGTGTTGTCGATTTGATGCGGCCCTGGCAACGCACCGCGGATTTCCATGCCCTCCCACTCGATGCGGTTGCCTTGGGCAAAGCAGGAGGCGCCGGAGGGCGGATGATCGATCAAACGCGTGACGGGGCAATGCAACTCCGCGGCTCTTGCAAGGATCACTTGTTCGCCTTCCGCGCGCTGCCTCCCCATGATCAGAGGAACATTCGGCTTGAGAATGCCGGCCTTTTCCGATGCGATCGCAGCGATGGTCTTGCCGAGGAATGTCTCGTGATCAAAATCGACGGGTGTGATCACGGTGAGGCGCGGATGAACCACGTTGGTCGCGTCCAATCGCCCGCCGAGGCCAACCTCCAGAACCACGGTTTCCACGCGAGCTTCACGGAACAGCACGAAAGCCATGGCAGTGACGGTCTCGAAGTAGGTGGGGTGATGCTCGATGTCACCCCGGGCGATGAGCCGCTCGGACGCCGCATGTACCGCATCAAACGCATGTGAGAACTCCGCTTGCGTAACTTGCGTGCCACCAATGCGGATTCGCTCGGTGGGTTCGATGAGATGCGGAGACGTGTAGAGTCCCGTACGAACGCCGGCATGGCGTAATGCCGACTCAATCATCGCGCACGTGGATCCCTTGCCATTCGTACCAGCGACATGTACAAACGCGCACGCGCGCTCCGGGTGGTCCAACTCGGCAAGGACCGCGGTAATCGTCTCCAACCCGAACTTCACGGTCTTGATCTCGTTGCCGAGCGAGTACAGGAACCGGACTGAATCCGGATAGCTTTTCAAGGAATGTGCTCCCCGGACTTCCTAGGCCTTATGCTCCGCGTGCGTGCAGCCATACTTCGCGGGAACACGGCCACCCTTGTTCAACTCCCGAAAGCCGATTTCGGTGGCATAGTAGATGCGCGATGTGAGTTGCTTCGCCATGCGGAAGAAGCGATTGCCGGGTGCGATGCCCTCTTCCTTGTTCTCGTCGAATGCGGTGAGGACAGCGATCTGCTGCTGAGCACCGCACCGGACGAAGGGGTTGCTGTGCTTGCGAATGGAGTAGCTATCGAGAAACGCAAGCCCCTCCAGAAAGCGATGCCGCTCGGCTACCGGGCCGTCGGCGAGCAAGAGATCAATGTAGCGATTGACGTTGGCAGCTTTCGCTCCGGGCGTATCGGTCGCGGGGATGATGGCCTCAGTGAGAGCAACCACCGTTTCGTTCTGATGCGCGTCCAGAATCTGCGGCTTCCACACGGGCGCCTGGGCAAGGGCCTGATGAGAGGCAACCGCGCCGGCGGCAATCACGATCAAATCGCGGCGATTCATAGGCAATGCTCTTCATCGTAGCATCGCGCGGCGGCGCATCAGCCAAACGTGAGACCGGCCTCTCCGTCCCAAGTCACTTGCTCTGGGATCGCGGCGGCGTTGGTGACAAACGCACAGTATCGGACAACGGCCTTCGACTTTGCGGGAATCCAGCGGTAGCCGGGCACACCGAACATCGAACCGCGCTCGATCATCTGCCGCCGTGGTTCGGGCATCGGATTGACACCGAACTCGAGCCCCCACGTCAACGTGTCGCCATTCCACGGTGCGACCTTGCGCCCATGATTCTCTTCCCAGATTGCGAGCCACGGGAAGTCGGCGCGTTGCCACACGTAACCGCAAAGCACTTTCGTATCGGGATGCCATGCAAGGACGAACGCCTGCTCTCGCGCGGGATCCATCAAGTGCGTCGTAAGCCCGCCTGATGCCGCTGCGGAAGTGTATTGACGCAGGTCGCGAGTGCCGCCGTTCTTCAACGGAGCGTGCGGCCAGTGAAAGTCCGCGCCCGGCTGCATGAAGCCGAACTCGCCGGCGAAGTCTGCCTCATACACGCGCGACTTCGTTGCCGAGGCGCGCAAGGCAGTCTTGCCGCGTTCGACAAACGGCGCCCCGAGCGTCGCGTGCTGTGTCCAGGCGGTGGGCTTGTCCAGAGGCGCAATGTTCTCCACTTCCTCCTCAATGATGGCGACGTTGCCTGCGGTGCGAATCGTTCGCGTAAACGCCAGTTGCGCCATCGGAAACGAAGCCTTGGCTGTGAGTGTGCCGTTCACTTCGCCGAGTTCGTAGGCGGCGATGGAGGCTTCGCCGTGCGGAGTCATTCCAGCGGCGGTTTCCTCGGGAGATGGGCCTCCGAAGATGTCCATGCACAAGTTGTGCCCCATGAGACCCGAGAGCAGCTTGCTTTCTGCATGCGCGCCGTACGTGGCGGTGTGCTTTGCGGGATCGAAAGAGGATGGCTCAATCGACGGCCAGGGCGGCGTCCACAACGGATTCACACCGCTGCTCTTGTGAAGCAGCTCGGCAATGTGGCCACCCTCCACCAACATCGTCACTCGGATTCGTTCGTTCTCAACGGAAACGGCGCGGCGTCCGCGATACGTGGTTTCGCTCATTCGGTGACACTATAGACGATTCATGACCCACCCTGCACGATGGCTGCGCGCGCTGGCGGCTAGAAGAAGCCACGCGCCATGAACGCACCCATCTGCCCTCGCGTGTTCAGATCGTTCGGACAGAAGGTTGTCGCGGTGCAACCCGTGGTAATGCCGAGTTCCCGCAACTTCTGAATATGCGGGAAGAAGATGTTGCCCTGGTCGACATCGGCAAACGGCTGCCCATCGTTGAATGGGAACGTCTGGCTGAAGTTCACACCAAGACGGGCGCGAACAATGAACGCCGCCATCTGGCCGCGCGTCACGGGATCGGAAGGACAATAGTTGCCGTTCCCGCACCCGTTCGTCACGCCGAGATCGCGCAGCTTTTGGATGTAAGCAAATTGCGGGTGCGTGGCCGGCACATCGTTGAAGAAAGGCGCCTGCGTGAACGTGAAGCTGTCGCCCACCACCGACCTCACCAGAAACACGGCCATCGAAGCGCGATTGATGGTCGAGTCCGGGCAATAGGTGCCCGAGCCGCAAGAGTCGGGAACATTATTCAACCCGAGAACCGTGATGTAGTCAAAGAACAGATTCGACGCGAGCACATCGGTGAAGATCTGGGTTGTATTCTGCCCCTTCTGAATGAAGTGCAAATTCATCCCTCCGATGGT
>JAEUQE010000202.1 GCA_016789785.1 Bryobacterales bacterium | reverse complement strand
GTGACAGCCTGGGCGCGATCTTTGACCGGCAGTTCACCATCACCATCGGCGGCGGAACCGGCTCGACGCTGAGTATCGTCACCACTACGTTGCCCAATGGCGCGGTCGGCGCGTTCTACACGCAGACGCTGCAGGCCACGGGTGGCATGGGTTCGTACCAGTGGACGTCGGAGGGCACGCTTCCCCCAGGGTTGGGAGTCAGCGCCGGAGGGCAACTCTTCGGTACGCCGACCACGGGCGGCACCTATAGCTTCAACGTGCGCGTGGCCGACGGCGGCGGCTCCAATGCAACGCGGCCGCTGTCGCTCACGATCGGCGGTTCCGGGTTGACGATCACGACTCCGTCGCTTCCAGGCGCCTCGCTTGGCACACCATACACCACGACCCTGCAGGCCTCCGGCGGAACCGGTCAACTGGTGTGGACCCTCACGGCTGGCCAGTTGCCGCCGGGAATCGGACTTACGAATTCCACAGGTGCGTTGGCAGGGACTCCCACGGTGCCCGGAAACTACACGTTCACGGTGCAGGTGGCCGACACAGCGGGCGGCCGCGCAACTCGCGAACTGACGCTGACGGTGAACTCCGGCCTTACGATCACCACCACGGCACTCCCTGGAGGGTCGGCGGGGCAGGCGTACTCCTTCACGATGACCGCGGCGGGCGGCTCCGGTACGGGCTTTGTGTGGAGCATTACCGCTGGCACGCTACCCGTGGGATTGACGATGACAACTGGCGGCTTGATCTCGGGTACGCCGACCACCAACGGAACCTCGAACTTTACGGTGCAGGTGGTCGATTCCACGCTGCAAACCGCCACGAGGCAGCTTTCCATCACCATCGGTAGCACGCTGACCGTGGTGACGCAGACGTTGCCCAACGGGCAGTTGGGTGTCGCCTACAATCAGACGGTGACGGCCGCGGGCGCTACTGGCGCGGTGCAGTGGAGTGTTGTCGGATCGTTACCTCCGGGGCTGACGTTGAATGCGGCCACGGGTGCGATTGCCGGCTCACCCACGCAGAACGGCATCTACAACTTCAGTCTTCGGGTTCAGGATGCGACCTTGGCCTCGGCGCAACGGGCGTTCACCATCATCATCGGTGACAGCTTCAGTATCACTACGCCGACCGCGCTTCCCAACGCGATCGAAGGCGTCGCTTACTCGCAGGCACTTGCGGCGAGCGGCGGTCAGGCGCCTTATACCTGGACTCTCTCGGTGGGTGTGCTACCGGCGGGCCTGTCGCTGACGCCGTCGAGCGGCCTGATTTCGGGCACGCCAACCACCGTGGGCAGCTTCAGTTTCATCATTCAGGTGACGGACGCGACGCAGCAGACGGTGACGAAGGCGTTCACGCTCGCGATCGGCGGACGGCTCTCGATTCTGACGCCATCGCAACTGCCTCCGGGCAGCGTGCGTGCGCCGTATCGCGAAACGCTCAGTGCGACAGGGGGCATCGCGCCTTACAACTGGACGTTGCTGAACGGAGCGCTCCCCATCGGCGTGACGTTGACCACGGGCGGTGAGTTGAACGGGACGCCGACCAACGCGGGCCTCTTCACCTTCACTGCGCAAGTGACCGATGGCGCCAATGCGACGGCGACGCGGACGTTCACGCTGAACGTCGCGCTCGCACTGAGCATCACCACGGCGTCGCCACTGCCCGCGGGCACGGCTGGAGTTGCCTATGTGCAGACGGTTTCGGCAACGGGTGGATTGGCGCCCTATACGTTCTCTCTTACGACGGGGGCGCTGCCCACGGGCCTGACGCTGAACTCGCAGGGCATTCTTGCGGGGACACCCACGGCTGCCGGGAGCTTCAACTTCACGGTTCAGGTGAGTGATGCGAATCGGGGCACCGCCACTGCGAACATGGCGTTGACGGTGCGTTTGCCGAGTCCGCCGAGCGTGCTGCTCAGCGGCTTGAGCGAATCCGTGGAAGCAGCGCAGCAACCGAGGCTTTCGGTCAGCTTGGGTGCTCCATATCCCGCGCCGATCACCGGCACGCTGACGCTGACGTTCACTTCCGACGCAATCGTGCCGCTGGATGATCCTGCGATTGTGTTCACCAACGGTCGGCGTACGGTCGATTTCACGATTCCCGCGAACGCCACGTCGGCGCAGTTGCCGGCGGGCTTTGCGATGCAGACCGGCACGGTCTCGGGCGCGATTCAGCTTGCGGTGACCAACCTGCGGTCGGGCGAGCAGAGCATCATGCCGGATCCGGCGCCGTCGATCACGGCGCGGCTGGCTCGTGGCGCTCCAGTGGTGCGTCAGGTGGTGGCGCGGCGGGTAGCTTCGGGGCTGGAGGTGCAGATCACCGGTTACGCCACCACGCGCGAGATCACGCAGGCGCTCTTCCGCTTTACGCCGGCTGCGGGAAGTACGCTCCAGACCACGGAGCTGACCATTCAGTTGGGCGACGGGGCCAGGACCTGGTATCAGGGCGAGCAGTCGCGGGCGTTCGGCAGCCAGTTCACGCTGACGCAGCAATTCAACGTGCAGGGCGATACCAGCGCGATCAGTTCGGTCACAGTAACGTTGACCAATGCGCAGGGAACGTCGCCGGCTGCATCGGCGAACTTCCAGTAACGGGCTTGGCCGTCCGTCATCGCCAAGCCATCACCGTGCCGGCGAGCGCGGTAGGCTCACGCCGGCTGACAGCCGCGTTACCGCGTTACCGCGTTACCGCGGCACTGCGGGGAAGCGGCCGTTTGTATCGAACCCATGCCGGGGGCCGTGGCGGCGGACCGGCGGTCACCCAGAATTGGATCGGCGATTTGAAGGCGGCTCATCCGCACATGCGACGACGGTGACGCTTGGCCCGGCAGGCGAAAGGCCGGCGTCACCAAGTTTGGAGAACGCTCACTCCCGGTCCGGTGTGCTGGGAGTGATCTGCACGAAATCCTCGCTCTTGGGCTCTTCGCGCCTCGGCGGCGCCATGGAGGGCTTCGGCGGGGATAGCCAGCGTTTCGGCAGCTTCGAGTAGTAGATCAGCCGCTCCACCAGAGGCAGCATCTTGCGCACGGTCTCGCCGTGAAACACCAGGCTTCCCGCCACCAGTACGGGATGCGGAATCGTGGTGCAGCAGCGGGAACACATGCCGATTTCGCCGGCCCGGCCTTCCACATGCAGTTTGCGAAGTTGCTGCATGTCCTGAGAGTTGAAGATCGCGCCGAGGTCCTGCTGGCCGATGTTTCCCACGGGCTTGCCATCCAACATGTAGCTCTGGCAGCACGGATAGACATCGCCGTTGTGTTTCACATACATCGGACCGCGCCACAAATAGTGGCAGGGATGTTTCCACTCCGCTGCCGCGTGGCCCGCATCGGGGCGCATCAGATTCGTCTCGTCTTCCTTAACGCGCACCAGGTCGACGCCGGGAACATTGCTCCAGAACTTCGTGAACTCTTCCACTTCGCCGGCATTGCGCTCCATGCGCACCATCTGCGCGACCACTTGCACTGGGGCGCGCCGCTCGTGCTTCATGCGTGCGAAGCGAACGAAGTTCTCGCGCACTTTCTCGAATCGCGCGCCTTTGCGGTAGAACTCGTAGCTTTCCTTGGTCGAGCCGTCGAAACTCATGGTGACGTGCTTGAGAGGCGTCGCGAGCAGGCGCTCGGCTGCTTTCTCGTCGAGCAGGGTGCCGTTGGTGGAAAGCAGAGTGGAGATGTTGTGCTTTTCGCAGTACTCGATACGTTCGAAGATTTTGGGGTCGAGAAACGGTTCGCCAAGACCGATGAGCATCATATGCTCAGCACTGCTCCCGGACTCGTGGACCAAACGCGTGAAGACGTCCTCGCTCATGTCCTCTTTGGGTTGTCTGTGGGTCTCACGAGGGCACATCGGACAATAGAGATTGCACTTGGCCGTGGTCTCGACGATGTACTCCACCGGCAGCGCGCGCACATCGGACTTGCGCGTCAGGTAGGCCCAGAGAAGTTTCGCCCGGTTCCAAGCTCGCATGGGAAGGTCTGCCCTTTTATTGTAGCGGTTGGGCATGACGCGGCATCCTGAGAAGTTGTGAAGGAACGAGTTCGCTACCTCAATGACCGCCAGCCCAAGTCCGGCGCCCGCTACGTCCTCTACTGGTCACAGATGAACCGGCGTGCGGACTCGAATCATGCGTTGGCTTATGCCTCGGATGTCGCCAACCGGTGCAAGCTGCCACTGCTGGTCTACGAGGCGATCACCTGCTCCTATCCATACGCGAATGACCGTCTTCACACGTTCATGCTGGAAGCGGTGCCTGAGACCGAAAGGCGGCTGCGTGCGAAGGGGATCGGCTATGTGTTCTACCTGCGGCGGCGCAAGGAGGATGCGAACGATCAACTGTACCGGCTCGCGCAAGAGGCCGCCGCCGTAGTGACCGACGACTATCCCACGTTCATTGCCCGGCGTCACAATGCGAGCGTGCCAGGGAAGATCGATGTGCCGTACTGCGTGGTGGATTCGAGTTGTATTGTGCCGATGGCCGTGCTCGATAAGCGTGAGTATGCCGCGTACACGATTCGCCCGAAGATCCACCGCCTGCTGCCGCAATACATGAAGCCTGCTCCCGAGGTCCGGGTCGATCGCAGTTTCGATCAGGCTCTGCCGGAGTTCCATGCCCCGGCCTTCCATACCGTGGTCAGGGAGGACAACATCGGGGAGCTTGTTGCGTCCTGTGAGATCGACCACAGTGTTAAGCCATCCGTTTCTTTTCGCGGCGGGCGCATCATTGCGGAGAAGCATCTGCTGGAGTTTCTGCGGACAAAGCTCCGCCGTTACGCGAAAGAGCGCAATGAGCCATCGGCACACGCGACCAGCGACATCAGCCCATATCTGCATTTCGGCCAGATCAGTGCGTTGGAAGTCGCCCTGGCAGCCCGCGAGTATGCTGAGGAGCACAAGCTGATCGCCGAGGAGTTTCTGGAAGAGTTGATCGTGCGGAGGGAGTTGGCCTTCAACTTCGCACGGCATGTCGAGAATCCGGAGTCCTTTGAGGTGCTTCCGGATTGGGTACGGGCAACCATGGCGAAGCACGATCGCGACCATCGTGAGCATGTCTACACGCGTGATCAGTTCGAGCATGCCCAAACCCACGATCCCCTTTGGAACGCGACGCAAAAGGAAATGCTGCTGCGAGGCAAGGTGCACGGCTACTACCGCATGTACTGGGGCAAGAAGATCATCGAATGGTCGGCGACGCATGAAGACGCGCTGCGCACGATGATCTATCTGCACGATCGCTATGCACTGGATGGACGCGATCCGAACACTTACACGAACATCCTGTGGTGCTTCGGCCTACATGACCGTCCGTGGACGGAGCGCCCGATCTTCGGCATGCTGCGCTACATGGGCTACGACGGCATGCGCCGCAAGACCAACGTGGAAGCGTATCTGCGGGAGATCGAGCATCTCGCCACGACGGGGCAGGATCCGTTTCGCATACAATGAGGCTCGCTGGCATGAGGCACGAATCACGATGAAGATCACACTGACGGGCGCGAGCGGATTTCTCGGGACAAAGCTCATCGAGAAACTGATGGCTGAGGAGCATCAGTTGCACGTGCTCGGGCGGCGAAAGCCAGCGGGGCTTACCGGTTGGGCCCGCTTCAGCGAGTGGGACGCGATGTCGGGAGACGTGCCGGTGGAGGCTGTCAATGGAGCCGATGTGGTGCTTCATCTGGCGGGTGAGCCGGTCGCCCAGAAGTGGAATGAGCAGATCAAGCATCGCATCCGCGAGAGCCGCGTGAAAGGCACGAATGCCCTGGTGGCGGCGATCGCGCAAGCCTCCGTGAAGCCGAAGGTGCTGGTGGCTGCATCGGCCATTGGCTTCTACGGGTCGCGTGGCGATGAAGTGCTCACGGAGTCATCGGCGCCGGGGTCGGGCTTTCTGCCGGAAGTGTGCGTGGCGTGGGAGAAGGCGATCGACGAAGCCTCCGCGCACGTGCAGCGCATCGTTAAGCTACGCATCGGAATTGTGCTTGGCGCGGGGGGCGGTGCGATCGAGAAGATGCTTCCGCCTTTCAAAATGGGGGTTGGCGGCAGGCTCGGCGATGGGCGTATGTGGATGTCGTGGATTCACATCGACGACATGGTGGGGCTGCTGCACTTCGCGTTGCACAATGAGGAATTGGCCGGGGCTGTGAACGCGACGTCGCCAAATCCGGTTCGCAATGAAGACTTCACCCGCTCGCTCGGGCGTGCGTTACAGCGGCCTACGTTGTTTGCGGTACCTGTCTTCGCATTGAAGGCGATGTATGGAGAGATGGCCAGCGTGGTGCTTGCCAGCCAGCGGGTCGAGCCGGAGGTGGTGCGGCAGGCAGGCTACAACTTCCAGTATGCCGATCTCGATGCCGCGCTGCGCTCCATTGTGTGAACGGCGGGCTTCCTTAAGTTACTTTCATTCATCCTCGCAAAGGCATGCGCTATACTCTGGGCGTTGTCTCCAGGAGGGACTTCCCGCCATGTCCGTCATTCGCCGCGTCGCGTTGATCTGCCTCGCCGCTCTTTCCAGTGCCGCGTTCCTCGCCGCCAAACCGAACTTCTCCGGAGAGTGGGTCATGAACGCCACCAAGAGCGACTTCGGCCCGATTCCAGCGCCAACCAAGATGGTCCGTACCATCAAGCACGAAGATCCGGAACTGCAAATCAAGAATCAGCAGTCGGGCGCGCAGGGTGAGATCACCAGCGAACTCAAGTACACCACCGATGGAAAAGAAGTCACCAACACAACCCGCGGTGGCGAAGTGAAGGGCACGTGCAAGTGGGATGGCGATGCATTGGTCATAGAATCCAAGCGCACCATTCAGTCGATGGAGATTACGCAAACAGACCGCTGGAGCATGGGGGCAGATGGTAAATCCATGAAGGTGGAGTCCACGCTCAAGACTCCGCAGGGCGACTTCAATATCACGATCGCCTTCGACAAACAATGACATCAAATCACGGGATGCATACTATGACTCGACGACTCTCGCACATTCTCACCGTGGGCATACTGGCGCTTGCTGTCGCCGCGCTGCCCGCCGCCGCCAAACCGAATTTCACCGGAACCTGGAAGCTGGTCGCTGACAAGAGCGACTTCGGCCCGATGCCGGCTCCCGAAAAACTCGAACAGAAGATTGAGCACAACGACCCGGAAGTGAAGGTGACCGCGACGCAGTCCACGCAGAATGGCGAAGTGACCGCGGAGCTCAGCTACAACACAGAGGGCAAGGAGACCACGAATCAGCTTCGGGGCCAGCCGATGAAGTCCACGGCAAAATGGGATGGCGACGCGCTCGCGGTGGATTCGAAGGTCGACTTTCAGGGCAACGAGATCACGCTCGCTGACAAGTGGACGCTGAGCGAGGACGGCAAGACGCTCACGATGAATCGCAAGATCAACACGCCGCAGGGCGAGTTGGAGATGAAGATCGTCCTTGCGAAACAATAGGTCCACTCAATTTGCGTTCGCCAAAGCCCGGTGCCGAGAGCGCCGGGCTTTTTCTTGCGCGGGGTCAGTTCTTGCCGTGCCGCGACCATGGAGGGCATAATCATATTTATGCGTAAAGATTGGGTGGCCAGTCGTACCAACGACAAGATCCGCACTCAGATGCACTACGCCCGCAAGGGCATTCTCACTCCGGAAATGGAGTACGTCGCTCGCCGGGAGCAATTGGAACCGGAGTTGGTGCGCGCCGAAGTCGCGCGCGGGCGGATGATCATCCCCGCGAACATCAACCACACGAATCTCGAGCCGATGTGCATCGGCGTCGCCGGGAAGTGCAAGATCAACGCAAACATTGGCAACTCCGCCACGACGTCGAACGTAGAGGAAGAAATCGAGAAGCTGCGCTACTCGGTGAAGTATGGCGCGGACACCGTGATGGATCTCTCCACCGGCGGCGACATCCCGCTCATTCGCAGAGCGATCATTGAGAATTCGCCAGTGCCGATCGGCACGGTTCCGATCTACGAAGCTCTCTCCCGCGTCCGCCGTGTGGAAGACCTCAGCGCGAAGATCATGCTCGAAGTGATTGAAGAGCAGGCGCAGCAGGGCGTGGACTACATGACGATCCATGCGGGCGTGCTCATTCAGTATGTGCCGCTCACCACGAAACGCATTACGGGGATTGTGAGCCGCGGCGGGTCGATTCTGGCGGAATGGATGGTGAAGAACCATCGGCAGAACTTCCTCTATGAGTGTTTCGAGGACATCTGCAAGATCTTCCAGAAGTACGATGTGAGCTTTTCGCTGGGCGACGGTTTACGGCCGGGGTCGGTGGCCGATGCGAGCGATGAAGCGCAGTTCGCCGAACTGAAGACGCTGGGCGAGTTGACTCGCATTGCCTGGAATCACGATGTGCAGGTGATGATCGAAGGGCCGGGCCATGTGCCGATGGATCAGATCCAGATGCAGGTGGAAAAGGAGAAGGAGCTTTGCTACGAAGCGCCCTTCTACACGCTTGGCCCGCTGGTGACGGACTTCGCACCCGGCTACGATCACATCACTTCGGCGATTGGCGCGGCGATGATTGGCTGGTACGGCGCGTCCATGCTGTGCTATGTCACGCCGAAGGAACATCTCGGACTTCCGAACAAGGAAGACGTGAAGCAAGGCATCATTGCCTACAAGATCGCCGCCCACGCTGCCGACATTGCCCGCCACCGGCCCGGCGCTCGCGACCGGGATGATGAGCTTTCGCGCGCACGCTACCGCTTCGATTGGCGCAAACAGTTCGAACTTGCGCTCGATCCGGAGACGGCTCGCGCGATGCACGATGAAACGTTGCCGCAGGAAGGTTTCAAGGACGCGCACTTCTGCTCGATGTGCGGGCCGAAGTTCTGCTCGATGAACATTTCGGCCAAGGTGGAGAGCTTCACCATGGAGCAGGCGGAAGCGGCGCTGTCGGGGAACGGCGCGCCGAAGGAAGACATCGTGCAACTCGCTGGTACGGCCGGCGACTGACGGAGTCCAGTCTCGGCGCGGCAGGTTGAAGCCCTGCGCTACTGTGACGCGCGCGGTGCCAAGTCGCAAAAGTGAACAGTATTGCGACGAGCCGCGCACTCCGAAGCCGCGCCCCGTAGGAACGCGGGTGATACGCTGTCAGTCGCCACGCGGCCTCGGGATCGAGAAGAAGCACTGCGCGTGCGAAGTGGAAGCGCAAGATTGACGATGGGCGTATCCTTGGAGGCAGCCCATCATGCTGATCATCGACACACACGCACACATCTACTCGCCGGACGAGCGCAAGTATCCACCGATTGAGAAGCCCCTTCGCGTGCCTGGCGGCAAGGGGTCGCTCGAAGATCTGCGCAAGGAAAGCGCGGAGAACGGTGTGACCGCCGCGTGCCTCATTCAGACGAGCACGTACTATCGTTTCGACAATCGTTACATCTGCGATTCGGCGCTGGCGTCGAAGAGTTGGGCCGCGGGAGTGTGCACGCTGGATCCCGATGATCCGCACAGCCCCGGGCTTCTGAAGCACTACGCGCAAAAGTTCGGTGTTCGAGGCATGCGATCCATTCCCGCGAAGGACGGGCGCCTGGATCATCCCGGCGTGCGCGCGCTTTGGAAAGCTGCAACGGAAGCGGGCATCGTGATCAACGTGCTGATTGGACGTGAGAAGGCGAGTGAGTTGGAACGCATGCTGGCGGCGTTTCCGAAGTTGCGTGTCGTGTTGGATCATTGTCTGAATCTGAAGGCGGGGCCGGAGATGCAGACCGTTCTGGACGCGGTGCTGCGTCTGGCGAAGTTCTCGAATCTGCATGCGAAGCTGACGTTTCTGCCGACAGGCAGTATGAGCGGCTATCCGTGTGACGACATGCATGCGCCCTGCATGAAGATTGTGGAGGCGTACGGGGCGGAGCGGTGCATCTGGGGAAGCGATTTTCCCTGTGAGTTGTGGACACCGCGGGTGACCTACACGGAGCATCTGCGGATCTTCCGGAAGGATCTGCCATTGCGCGAGGAAGCACGTGCGCAGATCCTGGGCGAGACCGCGCGGCGGCTTTGGTTCAGCGCCGTGAAGCTGTAGCGAGCGCAACCGGACGCCTTGGCCGGAACGATCATCTTGTGATCTATCACTAGATGATATATCATCTAGTGATGGATACCTCGCGGATTGACCGCCTGCTTCCGCTCCCGCCCGCCACGTTCCACATCCTGCTTGCCCTTGGCGATCAGGAACGGCACGGATACTCGATCATGCAGGAAGTGGCCACGCGTTCGAAAGGCGCCTTTCGCATCGGACCGGCCACGCTCTACACCACCATCAAACGTCTGCTTGCCGAAGATCTCATCGAAGAACTTGAGGAACGGCCCGATCCGGAGATGGATGATCAACGGCGCCGCTACTATAGGCTCACGAAACTCGGACGCCGTGCTGCTGAAGCCGAACTTGCCCGCTTGCAGTCGCTGGTGCGGCAGGCGAAGGTCTCACTCGCCAAGGGATGATCCGCATGCATCAATGGCCCGAGCGCAGCATCCGTTTTCTGTTGAAGCTGTTTCCATTCGAGTTCCGCTCAGACTACGGCGACGAGATCACCACCGTTTTTCTTGACCAGCATCGCCGGACAAGCGGCTGGCCGCGGCTCAGACTTTGGATGGACACGCTGGCCGACTTCTGCGCCGGCGCATGGAAGGAGCACTGGACCATGACCCTCACCGATCTTCGCATCAGTTTCCGCCGCCAACTCGCGCAGCCGGGATTTACGGCCGTCGCGATTCTCTCGCTTGCCTTGGGAATCGGCGCCAATACTGCGATCTTCAGCGTCGTGAACGCCACGTTGCTGACTCCTCTGCCGTTCCACGAACCGGATCGTCTGGTAATGGTGTGGAGCCAACAGGTAGGCAGCGGCAATCGTATGGTCGTCTATTCAGCGGACTTCGTCGACTGGCGAAAGAGCGCCCGCTCCTTTGAGCAGATGGAGTTGTTCACCGGACTGAGCCGCGTCACGGTGACACGGGGCAATTCCTATCCCGAACGAATCGGGCAGCAGAACGTGACGCCGGGCTACTTCGCCATGCTGGGGATCAAGCCAATCATTGGCCGGTACTTCACAGAAGACGACGCGCTCCTGCGGCAGGAAGGCATTGCTCTGATCACCGAATCGTATTGGCGGCGCAGATACGGCGCCGACCCGGGCGTGCTCGGGCAAACCATCATCATCAACGGTACGGCGCGTAACATTCTCGGCGTGATTCCATCCACCTATCGCGCCGGACATATCAGCCACGATGTCGATGTCATCCTGCCGATTGATCTTTCGCCAGCCTCGGAATGGGTACAGCGGCAGGTACGATGGTTGTTGGCCGCTGGCAGACTGAAGCAGGGCGTGACGCTTGCCGAGGCCCAGGCTGAGATGCAAGGGATCGCCGCCCAACTGGCGCAAGCGTATCCGGACTCAAACCGCAACTGGAGTGTGCTTCTGGAGCCACTGCACGAGTCGCTTGGCTTCACCTGGCGCATGCTTCTCATGCCGCTGATGGCCGCGGTTGGCTTCGTGTTGCTGATCGCATGTTCGAACGTCGCGAACCTGCTTCTGGCCAGGGCTGCGACGCGGCGGCGTGAGCTTGCCCTACGCTCGGCTCTCGGCGCTAGCCGCCATCGCCTGATCCGTGAGTTGCTGGCTGACGGCGTCACGCTGGCGATTCCGGGCGCGATTCTGGGTCTGGCGGTCGCGTGGGCCGGCATGCGGCTGTTCCTCTTCCTGTATGGCAGTTTCGAGGAGGCAGACCGCGTCACTCTGAATCTGCCAGTGCTTGGTTTCACCGCGCTTGCCGCCATGCTCACGGCGCTGCTTGCCGGACTGCTTCCCGCCTGGCAAGCCTCGCGCGCAAGCGTCGTGGAGGCGTTGAAGGATGGCGGACGGGGCTCGGCCGGAGGACGCCGCGCCATTGCCCGAAACAGCCTCGTGATCGTGGAAATGGCTCTCGCTGTGGTGTTGCTTGTCGGCGCCGGGCTGATGCTGAACACGGTGATGCGCCTTCGCGCCGTACCGCTCGGCTTCGACCCGGAGCGCATCATCACGATTCGTCTCGACATGGCAGGGGATCGCTACATGCGCATGGCGCCAAAGCGCGATATCGACATGCGCTATGTGGAGCCGCCGGTAGGTCAGTTTTACGAGGAGATCGTGCAGGCGATTGGGCAGCAAGGTTGGGCGGAACAGGTGGCGTTGGCGTCCGCATTGCCACTCACGCCGAGCGCCGGCAGCGGCGGTCCGTTCACGATTCAAGGCCGGCCCGATCCTTCGCCGCAGGAACGCCCTCGGGCACAATACAACTGCGTCAGCGACGCCTATTTCGCCATGCTTCGAATCCCGGTCCTCAAAGGCCGCGCGATCTCGTCACAGGATCGCTCCTCGTCCCCATGGGTCGCCGTGATCAATGAGTCACTCGCGAAGGAGTACTTCCCGGACCGCGATCCCATTGGGCAATACGTACTCATCCGCACCACCGAAGAGGAACAGCCCCGGCGCATCGTCGGCGTGGTGGCAGACCACAAGCGCTACTCGCAACGGGCTCCCCATGTTCCCGAAATCTACATGAGCTTCGCGCAGCAGCCAAGGCTCATCCGCGGCAACTATCAAGGGCTGCGTCTACGGCCGACGCTGGGGATCAAGACCAATCTGGAGGTCATGGCAGTGGGCGATGCCGTTCGCAAGATCGCCGCCCGCTTGGATCCGCAGTTGCCCGTCACCGAGCCGAAGCTGCTGACGGACTACGTGGAGGAGCGTGGCGGTATGGAGCGCTTCTATCTGCATTTGCTGGGGCTGTTCGCCGCGGTTGCCGTGATCCTCGCGGCGATTGGCGTTTACGGCCTGATGCATCACTCGGTGGCCGATCGTCTGCACGAGATCGGCATTCGCATGGCGCTTGGCGCACAGCGCAAAGATGTCTTGCGCATGATCCTGCGGCGCGGAGCAGCGCTTGCATGTGCGGGTCTCGTGATCGGTCTGGCGGGATCGCTGGCGGCGACGCGCATCATCGAGCGATTCCTGTGGGGTGTCCAGAGGAACGACCCTCTGACCGTGGCTGGCGTGGTTCTGGTGATGCTGATCGTCGCATTCGGCGCCTCCTACCTTCCGGCGCGGAGGGCGATGGCTGTGGATCCCATCCGCGCGCTGCGCGAGGAGTGATCGCATCCCGCGGCCGCACTCTACCGCTTCGGCCAGACGACGCCTTGATCTTTTTTCGTCACCGCCATCAGTCCACGATACGTGAACTTCTGCACACGCTGGCCGCGATAGGTTTCTGTCGTATAGATGTTGCCTTTGGAGTCCGTGGCGATGCTGTGCACCGCGTAGAACTGTCCCGGCTGGCGGCCACCGTCGCCGAACGTGGTGAGCACCTCCAGCGTTTCGCGCGACAGCACGTGGATCTTCATGTTGGAGCCATCGCACATGTAGAGATACTTCTGCTGAGGATCACGTGACAATGCGACGTCGAACGCTGCTCCATCGCCGAGCGTGCGCGGCGCAACCTGTGCTTCCTTCACGAAAGTGCCGTCGGTCTTGAAGACCTGAATGCGGTTGTTGGTCCGATCGCAGACGTAAAGATGGCCGTCGTTGGAGAGGATCAAGCCGTGAACCGGAGTGCGGAATTGCTTGGGGAGCGGCGCATCGGGATTGTAGGGGCCGAGTTCGGTGTCATCGGGCTTGCTTCCATAAGCGCCCCAGTGGCGCTTGTACTTGCCGGTGTCCGCGTCATAGACAATCACGCGGCGGTTGCCGTAGCCATCGGCGACATATAACTCGTTCGTCTTCGGATCGACAATCGTCTTCGCCGGCAGCCGGAGGTTCTCTGTATCGTTGCTCCCCTTGCTCATGTAAGGCTTGCCGATCTGCATGAGGAACTTGCCGGATTGCGTGAACTTGATCACCATGCTGTCGTGTACTGCGCCGGCCGCGGCCATCTTGCTCTCGTCGTGAGCAAGTGCGGCAGGTTTCGCGCCGCGCCCATTGCCCCCGATCCAAACGTTGCCTTTGTGATCGACGTCAATGCCGTGGTTTGACGAAGGCCATTCAAAGCCATCGCCCTTGCCGCCCCAGGATGCGATGAGGTCGCCCTCGGGATTGAACGCAAGCACCGACGGCGCCGGTGCGCAACAATCGGCGGCCTTCGGATTCCACGTCGCGTAGCGCTCCTTCTCTTCGAGCGAAGCACCGCGATGGATGATCCACACGTTGTCCTTGTTGTCCACCGCGACGCCGATGGTGGCGCCGATCACCCAATGATTCGGAAGAGGCTTCGGCCACAGGGGATCCACTTCGAATCGCGGCGCCTGAACGGTAGCGGCTTCGGCGACGCTCTTGCGGTCGAGCATGTATGATCCGATGGCGAGCGATCCAATGAGGGCAGCGAAGGCAGCGGGCTTGAACTGGCAGCAGAGCATGGCGATGGTCCTGTGATGTTTTCCAGATTTGGCGCGTTCGCTATGATACAGGATTCGCTTTGGGAAAGGTCGCCTTGTTCGCACGGCTCACGCTTTTGCTGTTCAGTGCTGTTGCGCTTTGGCCGCATGAAGCGCCGAAAGATGTGCGGGTCCACATGCATCTGCGTGCTTCGGAAAGCACGTTGCAGGCCGCCGTGCGGATTCCGCTGAAGGCTGTGCGTGACGTCGATTTTCCCGTGCAGGCGAACGGCTATCTCGATGTCGAGAAGCTTGCGCCACTGCTACCCGGGTTGGCGAAGATCTGGGTTGCGGATCCGATTGTGCTCCGGGAAGGGGAGTCGCGGCTGGGCGCGCCGCGCATCGCCGGAACGCAGATTTCCATCGAGTCCGATCGCAGCTTCTCGTCGTTTGCGGAGGCAGCGGCGCACATCCAAACACCGCTTCCCGCGAACAGCGAGAACCTGAGTTGGGAACAGGTGTTCTTCGACGTGCTGCTGGAGTATCCAGTGCGCTCCGCGGACTCACGTTTTGCGATCCAACCTGCCTATGGCGGACTTGCGGAGCGGGTAACCACGGTGCTGCGATTTGGCGACGGCGCGTTCGTCATTTCCGGGGACCAGGAGATGTTTCCCCTGGACCCGGGAGTGCTCCAAGCTGCTGGCCGGTTTGTTCGGATGGGTTTCGAACACATCCTGGAAGGCAAGGATCACCTGCTGTTTCTGCTTTGTCTGGTGATTCCCGTGCGGCGGTTCGGGGCGTTGTTCTGGGTGGTGACGGCGTTCACCGCGGCGCATTCGATCACTCTGCTGATGTCTGCGTTTGGGATGGCGCCGGATGCGTTGTGGTTTCCACCGCTGGTTGAATTCGGGATTGCGCTGTCGATTGTGGTGATGGCTCTGGCGAACATTTTGGGCAAATCGGGACGTGGCGGCTGGATGATCGCATTCGGATTCGGCCTGATTCATGGCTTCGGATTTTCGTTCGCGCTGAAGGAGTCGATGCAATTCGCGGGCGCGCATTTGATCTCGTCGCTGTTGTCGTTCAATGTTGGAGTGGAACTCGGCCAGATCGCCGCGCTTGCAGTGATGCTCCCGTGTCTGAATCTGTTGCTCCGTTATACGCCCAGCGAGCGCACGGTGGTGATCGTGGTGTCGGCGATTCTTGCACACACTGGCTGGCATTGGATGGAGGAGCGCGCGGAGGTGATGATGAAATTCAGTAACTCGCTTCCACTCTGGGATCATGGCGCGGCGTGGTTAGGCTGGCCGGCTGCGGCGGTGCTGGCCACGGGCATGGTTTGGTTGCTGCGCAGGTTCTGGCAAAGAACCTGAGTTTGTCACATCGGAGCGCCGCCATTTCTGCTCATGCTTTGCGCTATCATCTCCGCTTGAACGAGTTATGACTGTCCTTATTGGCTCGTTATTGCTTGTAGTAACTCTTTCCGCCGCGGCGGCCCACACGCCGATCCCCCTGGTATTCGAAGCAAATCGTGGCCAAGGCCCGGCAGGCGCCGAATTCCTCGCACGACTCCCGCAGGGCGATCTGCTACTCGGCTCGCATGCCACTTTCACGGCGGCGAAGTCGCGAGTGCGGATGATGCTGGTGAATGGCAGCCAGTCGAAGCCGAAGCCCGAGCGGAAGCTCGACGCGCGCATTCATCACTATCAGGGGCGTGACCGGTCGCAATGGATCGAAAATATCCCTGCATATGCAGCCATTCGCTACCCGCGGGTGTATCGCGGCATCGACCTCGTCTATCACGGCAACGCAGGCACCGTGGAGTACGAGTTCGAAGTCGCACCCGGCGCCGATCCGAAGCAGATCGCTTTTCGCTTTGACGGTGCGCCGCATGTGCGCCTGACATCATCGGGCGATCTGGAGGTATCGGCCGCTGATGGAGTGCGGTTCGTGCATCGCCGCCCCGTTGCGTATCAGGAAGCGAACGGCAAGCGCGTGAACGTGGATGCCCGCTACGAACTGCGCAATGGCGTGGTGCGATTCGCAACCGCCGGTTACGACACGAGCAAGCCGCTTGTGATCGACCCGGTGCTGGGATACTCGGGCGTCGTTGCGGGCGGAGTTCCCAAGTCGCTCGCTGTAGATTCCGCGGGAAACGCACACCTCACGTTCGGTGCAGGATTGAGTAGCGCTTCGCCGAACGATGTGGTCATTACCAAGATCACCCCGTCGGGACAACTTGCCTCTCGGACCAACATCAGCGGCTTCGGGCCGGAAATGGCGTCGAACCTGGTGCTCGATTCTCAAGGCAACGTTTTTGTCGCCGGAGTCTCCGAATCTGGCAACTTCCCAGTCACTGGCACTGCTTGCCAGGGATGGAACGCGGATGCCTTCGTCGCGAAACTGAGCCCATCCGGCGTGCTGCTGGCCTCTCGCTGCCTTGGCGGCATTGGCGCGGAGACGGTGGCTGGTGTCGCACTCGACGCTTCCGGCACTCCTTATCTCGCGGGCACTACGTTATCCGCAGACTTTCCAACGACCGCGGGAGTTCTTCAACGATCGAGGCTTGGGATTGCCAGCGCCGGGTTCGTG
>JAEUQE010000201.1 GCA_016789785.1 Bryobacterales bacterium | reverse complement strand
TTCCTTCGGATTGTAGGTGAGCCGGACGACTTTCATGTAGAGGAAGCGGTACGGGCTCTTCGGGTCGGTGATGTTCGGATCGGGGCCCTTGGCCTGATCGATGTAGGTGTACGCCACGTAGACATGGCCGCTCTCCTTGCCGCGCAGCAGGCCGGGGTGCAGCGCCATGCCGAGCAGTCCATCCTGGCCACCCGGCGCCGACACTTCATCGAGTGTGATCGCGACCTTGCGCTCGCCGGTCTTCGGATCAATGCGGGAAATGCGCTTGCCAGTGCGCTCGGTCACCCAAATCTTGTTGTCCGGGCCCCAGGTGATCTCCCATGGGTTCGCCAATCCCGAAGCCAACACGGACTGCCGAAAATGTTTCGAGCCTCGCAGCACCGTGTCAGGATGGTCCTGCGCGTGGGCTGCTCCAAAACATGTCAAAACAAGGGAAACGATTGCGTTGCGGAAGGGGGATCTCAACATTCCAGTCCTTGGGTTGATCGCGGAAGTTCCAGATCCCAGAATAACAGGGAGCGTCTGCGCCGCGAGAGCAGGCTTACGATGCGGCAGACTTCGCTGGGCGCGCGAGGTCGCGGAGTGGAGCACGGTCTGGCAGCCGGAGCAAAGTGCGTTGTGGAAACGTGACGCTCGTTCGTTGGACCACACGTCGATCCCTGCCGATCGCCTGGCGGCCGGGTGGGAACTGGTGGCGCGTCAAAGAGCCTCTGCGATAGGGCATCGCACGGATCTTCGATGGATTGGAAGACGAAGATCTCGCAAAGCCGCCAAGCCCGCAAAGAGGAGACGCCTGATAGGTTTGAGGTCGAAGACCTCGCTAGACTGTTAGAGATTTCGATGAAGAAGAGCAAACCCACAACCGAGCCGCTGGAACAGTTGACTCCCGAAGTGTGCCGCGACGATGTCGGCGATCAGGACAGGCGATGGGAGTTTCTGCGAGCGATTGAAGAACACGTCACTGTACCATGTGAGGGCGCGATCGCAGGCCATCCCGTTACCATTCTCAAGTTCGGCTACGACGGCAACTTCTACCGCGGCCTGTTTGTGAACTGCAAGGGCGCCGATGGCAAGACTTACACTCTCTCCGCCGCGGATGTCACCATTGCGCGAAATGCGAAAGCTGCGAGGGATCTGGCGGCGTACCGGAACTGGATGCTTCTGAAGCCGCTCTCCCACCCGAAGACCTCTGCGCGGCTGGAAGCGCTGAGCGAAGCCGGGCCGGCGGACGATCACTCGGGCGGTAAGGCTGAGTTGGTGGTGGTGTCGGCTTCGGTGAGTGCGGTGCAGTGCCGTTTGCTTGGAAGCCAACACATTCTTACATTCCGCCCAAGTTCGCGCTGGATTGCTCTTCCCGGCGAGATTGTGCGGGTGCGGGTCGATCGGCGATGGCAGTATGGAAATCACGACTATCTCTCGGGCTCCGTCGAATCCACACGGGTGGATGCTGCCGCCCTTCAACTGGAACCGCTTCCGGTGCACGAATGCGGCATGTGGGATCCATCAAAGGAAATGTGGGCGCGAGAGGGCTTGGCATGGGAACGGCGAGTGCGGCGATTGGGGCCGCGCAGGATTTACCAAATGGAGCAGGTGATCCCTGGCGAGGATCCGGATAATCGCCATACCGATCCCATCATTGATGCCATGGAACGCTGGCAAGTTGGTGATGACTTCAACGGCGCATACGAGATGCTGATGGCCATCTGCAAAGCAGATCTGCGTTGCCTGGATGCGCACGCTCATCTCGGGATCATGCGGTTTGACCGGTGGCCGGAGATTGCCGTGCGGCACTACGAAGTGGGCGTGCGGATTGGCGAGTCATGGCTCGGGCCGAAGTTCAACGGTCTGCTTCCGTGGTTCTGCATCAACAACCGTCCGTTCCTCCGGTGCATGAATGGTTATGGCCTGTGTCTGTGGCGTCTGAATCGGTTTTCGGAAGCAGCCGGCGTGTTTCACCGCATGTTGCTCCTGAATCCGGTGGACAACCAGGGGATCCGATGCCTGATCGAAGATGTGAAGGCGAAACGGAAATGGGTGCCGCAGGATTGAGCGTTCGCGCCGGCAGGGTGTGGTAAGGTAGCGCTGTGCGCACCGGGCGCACCTTTGCCGCGGGAAAGGGCTGAGCCCACCGGTTTCTCGAATCCGATCGTCAGTTGATCTTCTTTCTGCCCGAGAGCGCGGTAGCGGGCCCCTGGAAAGGAGATCGGTATGAGTGAACCATTCCCGCGCGCGACCGCGCGCCCTTCCCTCGAACAACTTCGCAAGCAGGCCAAGGATCTGCTGCGCCAGTGCCGGAGCGGCGACAGCGACGCAATCGCACGCGTGTCAGCGGCGAGTCCGCGGTTCCGCGAAGACGCAGCGCGCAAGCCTCTGCTCGCGGACGTTCAGTTCGTCATCGCCAGGGAGCAAGGGTTCCCGTCGTGGAGTGCGATGAAACGCTACATCGAAGACGTGTGGCCATCGAGGCTGGCGTTCTATGAACGGATGGCGGCGGATCTTGTGGCGGCTTGCAACCACGAAGACCCCGATGCGCTGCAACGGCTGAACCGCTTGTTCGGCGGAATGTTCACCGCGGCGCAGGCTCGCGAACGCATTGCGCAGCGGCTCAGCGCGGCGACCGGCGAGATCCACACGGCTGCGCCACTAACGATGGAAAGCGCGCACAGGTTCGTTGCCGCGCTCTACGGGTTCGCCCATTGGGATGACTTCGAAGCCAGCGTCTCGCAACCTCCGGGAGCCGCCGAATTGCGGGATGACAGTTTCACCGCTACGCCACCCTTCTATCGCATTGACCGGAAGGAGAACCGCATCGAGCCCAGGCCTCCACTTCGTGAGCGCGATTGGGACGAGATCCTCGAGGTGATGCGTGCGAGGCGCATCAGCGGGCTGCGTGCCGCCGGTCAGCTCACCGACAGCACTCTGGCAAAGCTGGCGAAACTCGAACACCTTCGAACGCTTGATTTGGAAGGCTGCCGGCGTGTTACCGACCGTGGGCTGCGGCACCTTGCCGGCGCACCGTGGATGGAAAGCCTGAACCTCACTGGATGCGGTATCAGCGATGACGGCCTGAGTGTGTTGCGCCAACTGCGGAATCTGCGCGAGTTCTCGCTGTATCATCACAGCGGAGTTTCGGACGCGGGGCTTGCGCACCTCGGCGAGTGTCACAAGTTGGAGCGTGTGAATCTATTGGGATCGCACGCCGGCGACGGTGTGATCGCGGCTCTGGCCGGGAAGACGAAGCTGACACACTTCAAGTCGGGGCAACTGGTTACCGATGCGGGCCTCAGCTTGCTGCGCGAGATCCCGATGTTTCGCTCATGGCATGGTGGTGTGCCGGAATACTCGTTGATGGGTTTCGAGGCAGGCCCGACGTATCTGCTGTTGCGCGGCGCGCTCACCGATGAAGGGATGAAGCAACTCTCAGCACTCGATGGTGTGTTCGCGCTGAATGTGGATGATTCGAAACTGGCGATCTCGGCGGCGGGCTTGCGGCACCTCGGCGCGATGCCGAATCTCGGTTGGCTCGGCTTTGACGCGAGCGACGAAACGATGGAAGCCATCGCGGCCTTGCCCCGGCTGCGATTTCTCATGTGTCAGGATACGCGTGCCACGGATGCTGGTTTTCTAGCACTCAGCGCATCGCGAAGCCTTGAGTATTTGTGGGGCCGGCGCTGCTACGGGCTGACCGGCGTTGGATTCCGCGGGCTCTCACGGATGCCTGCGCTACGCGGTCTTTCCGTGAGTTGCAGGAATGTGGATGACGCGGCGCTGGCGACGCTACCTGCATTTCCCGCGCTGGACGAGTTCATGCCGATGGATGTGTCCGATGACCGATTCCGTCATGTGGGCGCATGCGATCGCCTGGAAGCGCTGTGGTGCATGTACTGCCGCGAGACCGGTGACGCGGCAACGGAACACATCGCGCGATTGCCTCGCTTGAAGACCTACTATGCGGGCCAGACACGGATCACGGATCGAAGCATGGAGTTGCTCAGTGGAATCCGTACGCTGGAGCGCATCACACTGTGGTCGTGCGCGGGAGTGACGAACGCAGGAGTCGGGATGCTGGCGGGCCTTGAGAACTTGCGCGAGGTGAGCATTGAATCCATGCCGCGCATCACCAGAGAAGTTGCGGCGCGTTTCCGTGCGAACGTACACTTGAACCTCAGCCAGTGAGCCCGGGTGAAGCCACCGGTTTTCGCGCGCGATCATTCTGTGTATGATGTGACTTGGAAAAGATCGAGGGCATCTTCACGCCGTTGCTGGTCCCGCTGGATGAGCAGGACCGCATCAACGAGCCGGAACTGCGCCGATTCGTTTCGTGGCTCATTGATCACGGCGTCCATGGTCTCTATCCCAACGGGTCGACGGGTGAGTTCACGCGTTTCACGGCGGAGGAACGGCGGCGGATTGTCGCCATTGTCGCCGATGAGACACGCGGCCGCGTGCCGATCCTTGCCGGGGCGGCGGAAGCCAATTGCAAGGAGACGCTGGCGGCTTGTGAAGCTTACGCGGCGATGGGCGCCCGAGCGGTGGCGATTGTGGCGCCGTTCTACTACCGGCTATCGCCCGAATCCGTGTATGCATACTTCGCTGAGATCGCCAATCACTCGCCAATCGACCTGACGCTCTACAACATCCCGATGTTCGCGACGCCGATCGATGTGCCGACGATCCGGCGGCTGGCGGCGGACTGTCCGCGCGTGATCGGCATCAAGGATTCATCCGGCGATCTCGCATTCATGATGCGTATGATCGCCGCGGTACGGCCCATTCGCCCCGATTTCGTGTTCCTCACCGGATGGGAAGCGGTGCTGATTCCGATGCTGCTGGTGGGCTGCAATGGGGGCACGAACGCTTCGAGCAACGCGGTTCCCGAAGTTACCCGGCGCATGTACGATTTGTTTCGCGCCGGCCATTACGATGAGGCGATGAAGTGGCAATACCGCATCCTGGAACTGTTCGACACGATGCTATATCCGTTCGAGTTTCCCGATGGCTTTCGGGCCGCCGCGGAATTGCGAGGGTTCCATTTCGGGCGCGGGCGTGTGCCGCAGACCTCGGTGCAACGCACGGACCGGTCCGCGCTGGTGAACGTGCTGCAGTGCATCCAGGCGGACTTCGGACTGGTCACTCCGCCGGAATCCGGTTGTCCTGTCCGCACACGGCAGACCTCGCAGGACAAGCTCGAACAGGTGGTCTTTGAGGTGATGCATGAGCTCGAGAAGCGGGGTGTCCTCTGATCGAGTCTCTGGCATTGATCGAGATCGGTGGCTGGTCGCCGGCGATGGTGGTTCTGGACGCGATGGAGAAGAACGCCGGCGTGCGCGTGTTGCAGACGGAGCTGAACGATAGCCCGGGCGTCTGCATGAAGTTGTATGGGCGGCTCGGCGATGTGGAGCACGCCGCGCGTGTCGCGGAAGAGACTGCGAAGGCGATGCAGACTTCCATCATCGTGCACGTGATTCCCGGCCCGTCCGACTTGTCGAGAGCAGCCTATGAGGCTGCCGTGGAAGTGAATCCATTGATTGAGCAGGCTACTGTGCAAAAACCAGACAATGCATTAGGCGACCAAGCGAGTTTCGCGGTGGGTCTGATTGAGACCCAAGGTTTCACTGCGGTCTTTGAAGCGATCGACACTGCGCTGAAAACAGCCGCGGTGGAAGTGCTGGCGCGCGAGAAACTCGGCGGCGGTTACATCACGGTGCTCATCAAGGGCGACGTGGCGGCAGTGCGCGCGGCGGTGGATGCCGGCAAGGCCAAGGTGGAAGGATTGGGCCGTCTGGTGGCGGCGCACGTCATTCCGAGTCCCAGCAAGGGCGTGCTGTCTCTGCTGCCAAAGTAGGCCCGCGCACGCGGTTTCCGATTTCGGGAACACACAGCGGAGCACGCTCGTATCAGCAGAAGAGGCAACCCCATGTTCTTCCGCCGCAACCCGTTTTCACCGCTGTTCGGCTTTCTGAAGCACCTGATTGTCTATGTCTGCGTGAACTTCTTTCTCTTTGTTCTCAACTTCGTGACCGGCGGAGAATGGTGGTTCCACCATGTGATGCTCGCGTGGGGAATCGGACTCTTCTTCCATGCGATGGGCGCGGTGCTCAGCTTTCTCGGACGGATGACGCGCTTCGTCCGTTGAGCCGGAGCTTCCATGCGGTGTGCCTGAGGGCATCCGCAACGCGAAGCGCCCTCATGCCTGCGTCTTGGCGCCGCGCACATCACGGTAACGCAGACTTCAGTCTGCCGCGCCGAGACTCATCTCGGCGCAGGACGAGGTGAACGAAAATGCGCGGTGCAGGCGGAGTCGAGCGCTGATGATCCAGCCAAGGGCGATTCACCGGCCCCGGCCACCAGCCTCGACACGAATGTCGAGGCGGCGGCCTGAAGGCTGCGTTACGGAGGCCCCGCCGCCTTGGCTACGCCCTCAAGGGCATTGGTTCTACGGCAGTTTCGATGCCAGCGACTTGACCAGAGGCATCGGGTCGACGGATTCCGGGAAGTTGGCCGCGCCTGCAAGATACCGTCCCTTGCGAAGGACGCACACCCTTCCCAAATACTTGTCCGTCACTTGAAATGCCTCGTCGCCGAGGGCAGTCACCTCGCCCCCGTTCAGGCGTTGGCGGAGTTGCGCCAGCACCTTCCCCGCGGACTCCGGTGATGCCTCCGGAATCAGGAACGCTTTGCCGTGCTCGTACTGCGCGACAAAACCGCGGCGCAACATGCGGAATCCAAGCACTGACTCGGGGACCATCCGCAGCGACTCCACTTGCATTCCTTCCACAGGAAACGCGCCGAGTATCGCCGGCGGCTTGCTGTCGCCGGGAAGCCGCTTCTCCCACGCCGTAAGAAACTTCTCAATCAACTCCGGCGACGACGTGGGATTCGCGGCAACTTCGACGTAGAAGCTGCCTTTGGCGAAAGTACCGCGACGCGGGGTAACCTGACTTGCCGCCGCAAACTTTGCCAGCGGCAGCTTCTGGTCGCGATTGGCGGTGAACATGCCCCAGGCCAACTCCGGTGACTCCATCTCGGAAACGTCGAACACCAGGTCGAGTTTGCCGTCGGTGCACGTGACTCCGCGCATCTGGCGGAATCCGTAAGCGAAGTAACCCTCGGAGTTGCCATTCATGTATTCAAACAGCGTCTCTGTCGAGTAAGTGCGCACTTCGCCTTTTGGGGTGAAACCGGGCGCGGCGGAACAGTCCGGTTGTGGCGGACCGCCCACCGCCGCCGCGGCAAGCAGTAGCATGGTCAGCATTGCGGCTCCTTCAGGCGAACAACTCCTGCGCCCTTCTCATGCGCGATGCGACTGCGACATGATTCGGACAGCGTACCGCACAGGTGACGCAGTCCTCGCAACGCACCAGCCGCGCCGAATCCGGCAGCGACAGATACTCTTCGCGCGCCATCGCGAACTGGCCGTAGCCATCGGCGTACATCACGAAACGCATGATGTCGGGAATGGGTAGACCTTTCGGACAGACGCCGAGGCAGTCACCGCAAGCCTGGCAATACAGCGGACGGACGAACGCCCGCTGTTCCGCGAGAAGCACTGAGTCACTCGGCGAGAAGGATGCGCCCATGCACCGGAGGTTCTCGTCGAGCTGGTCGTGGTCCGTGATGGAAGGAATCGCGGTGTCGATGTTCGCATTGCGTAGCGACCAGCGCAATGCCGCGGGAAAAACTCCGTCCTTCTTGAGTGTGTGATAGAGCGGGTCGCCGGGTTTCACGCGGCGGAATCCTCCAGCCATCACCTTCATCGCCACCACTCCGAGCCCGGCCTTCTTTGCGTCGGCCAGAAGCGGATCAATCGTGGCGCCCATGGTGAAGTTATAGGAAGTTAGGATTACGTCAATGGCGCCGGACTTGATGGCTGCTGGGATGATTTCGGAGAAACCCGCGTGCGTGGAGACGCCGCTGAAGCGGATCATTCCGCGTTGCTTGGCGATGCGCTGTGCTTCCAGCCGCCCTTCGGTGAGCTGGTCAGCGCGCGACTTCGCATGAATGTACCAGATGTCGACGTGATCGGTCTGCAGTTCCTTGAGCGATGTCTCAAGGTCCTGGAGCGCTCCGTCTTTGTCTTCTTTGCCTGTTTTGGTGGACAGGACGAGTTTGTTGCGATGCGCTTTGAGGGCGGCGCCCACCATGCGTTCGCAGTTGCCGGATTGGTAGGTACGGGCCGTGTCAAAGTAATTGATGCCGAGATCGACTGCGCGTTCAATTACCGATGCGTCCGATGTGATCATTGTCCCGAAGCCGACGGTGGTGACTTTCAAGCCGGTGCGGCCGAGGACTTTCGTGTGCGTTGAAGGGGATTTGGATGCGGGTGGAGCCGTCTGGAGCGCCAGAGGGGCGGCCAGAAACGATCGCCGCGAGGCCGTGTTGTCAAACATGGCATCTCCAGTATAATCGAAGCAACACGACACGAAGGAGGTTCGTGCATCGATGTTCACACGTCGTGGTTGGTTGACCTCCGTCGGCGGCATGTGGGGAGCAGCCCTCCAGGCACAGCGCGGCCCAGAGCCCGTCACTGCGCCAGGACCCGTCGAGTTCGCCCCCATCGTTCCCAACGAGAAGAGATCGCTGGTTACCGTCCGCACGGGAGAAGAGCGCCGGCGCATTGTGCGCGAGGCGTTGGAAGGGATCGACAAGCAGATCCGTACCGGTTGGAAAGGCAAGAAATACGTACTTATTAAGCCGAATAACGTTTCTACTCAGAATCAGCTTGCCTCCACCCATGCCGATACGCTGCGCGGGATCCTGGACTATCTGGACGGCCGCTGGAAGGGCGAAGTGGTGATCGCCGAGTCGAGCGCCGGACAAACCATGGAAGGGTTCGAGAACTTCCTCTATCCGAGACTCGCCGGCGAGTATCAGCGCCTGCGGGTGAAACTGGTGGATCTGAACACCGAAGGCGAGTACCGTCTCACGCATCTGCTGACGCCGGATCTGCATGTGCAGCCCGTGCGCCTTGCCGCGCGGATGATGGACCCGGAGTCGTATCAGATCTGCGCGGCCATTCTCAAGACGCACAACACGGTGATCACAACGCAGAGCGTGAAGAACATGACGCTCGGCGCTCCGATTCACTACAAACCCGGCGAGAAGCAGCGCTGGAACGATAAGCGCAAGTATCACGGCGGCGTGCGGCAAACCCACTACAACATGTTCCTCACGGCCATGGCGCTGAAGCCCTACTGGGGTGCGACGTTAATCGATGGTTGGGAAGGCATGGAGGGGAACGGTCCTGCTTCGGGCACGCCGGTGCCGAGCCGGGCCGCAATCGCATCGACGGACTACATTGCCGCGGACCGCGTGGGTGTGGAGCTGATGGGAATTGATCCGAATTGGATCGGCTATCTTAATTATTGCCATCAAAATGGTCTCGGCCAGTACGATCTGTCGAAGATCGACGTGGATGGACCGCAACTCGCAACCGTGACGAAGAAGTATCAGTTGCACCGCGACATCGAACGCGAGTTGGAGTGGATGGGTCCGCTGAAGGAGCTTCCGCCAAAGCTCGGTTGAGCGTGCAACATCAGAGAAGGGAAGTGGCCGGCCGTGGTAGGTCGGCCACGTTCTTTTTTGGGAGCGCGAACGCCGAGGTTCGCGCTCTTCCAGTGACCGTGGCGAATGTCCGCAAGCTAGCGCTACATAGGATGCGTGGCGCCAAGATGCACAGTAAAGAGTATTTCCGCTACGCCGGCGCAAGATGCGCGAGCAGCGTTTCAAACGCCGTCACCGTTCGATCCACATCCGCATCCGTATGCGTCGCGGAAACAATGCCTCCTGGCCAACTGATGAGGTCCACTCCCAGCGCGAGCATTCCGGTTCGAATCTGATGAATCAAGCTGGTGGGCATGCCGCCCTTCAACTTCGATGGTGCGATGCGCCCCGCATACACATCTTCCACAGTCACCGGCGCGTCACCCGCGTAGATATGGAAATCAGAGAACTCGCCATACACGCACCATGGCAGTCCGTGCTTGCGAATCACTGCACTCATGCCATCACGAATCGCAGCGGCAATGCGGTTCGCCTGTGGAATGGCATCCGTATCTCGAATGATCTTCAGCGTTGCGATGCCCGCAGCGGCCGAAACAGGGCCGGCATTGTATGTTCCCTGATGCATCACCAGCGGAGGCGTGACGCGTCCCCCGTCGTGCCTGTAGTCGAGCACGCCGAGAATCTCTTTGCGTCCCGCAAGCGCCGCTCCTGGATAACCACCGGCCACGATCTTCGCAAGCGTTGTCAGATCCGGCAGGATGCCATAGTGCTTCTGCGCGCCGCCAGTGGAGCAGCGAAACCCACAGATCACTTCGTCGAAGATCAGCACGACTTCGTGGCGCGTGGTAAGCTCACGCAGCGTACGCAGAAAGGAGGGCGGAGTTGGAATCTGGCCGAACGTGGCACCCGTCGGCTCAATGATCACAGCCGCAATGTCGGGATCGGAAGCAAGCACCTCGCGCAGCTTCGCCTCATCGTTGACGGGCAGCACAATCGTATCTTCCACAATGCCTGGAAGGATCCCCGGCGCACCACCAGCCGGAAACGCGACGTGATCGTGCCAGCCATGGAAGTGTCCCGAGAATCGCACCAGTTTGTTGCACTTGGTGTAGGCGCGCGCAACGCGGATGGCCAGTTGCGTCGCCTCGGTTCCGGAGATCGTGTAGCGGATGCGTTCGGCTGACGGAACCATTTCCTGAATCAACGCGCCCCACTCCACCTCCAACTCGTGCGACGCACCAAAATGCGCACCAAGCGCCACTTGCTTCTGAACCGCCTCCGTCACCACAGGATGACAGTGGCCCAACATCAGCGCGCCGTGGCCGCCAAAGTAGTCCACGTACTCATTGCCGTCGACATCCCATTTGCGCGATGCGGCCGCACGCTCCACATACACCGGATAGGGATCGAGAAACCGTCCCACATGTGTCACGCCGTTTGGAAACAACTGTTCCGCGCGAGCGAAGATGGCCCGCGAACGCGGCGTCCGGTCCACATAGGAGCTAAGCAACGTTTGAATGGAAAGCGTGGCATTCATGCGATTCCGTTTCAGTATCGCACTTCAGCGCTGGCGTTTCGGCTAACCGCCGCCATGCGATAGCGTAGTAAGAGTATGCGCACATTGGTTACCATCCTTTGCCTGGCGAGCGGCTTGTTTGCAGCGGAGGGACCCGCCCTGTTTCAGCAGCCGGCCATCAACAAAACCCACATCGTGTTCGTGTTTGCCGGAGATCTGTGGACCGTGGAACGCAAGGGTGGCGAAGCGATTCGCCTCACCACTGGACGCGGCGTTGAGTCAGACCCCGCCTTCTCTCCCGACGGAAGCACGATCGCATTCAGTGGCGAGTATGATGGCAATGTCGACGTCTTCACCATCCCCGCAAGTGGCGGCGTTCCCAAGCGCATCACCTCGCATCCATCCAATGACGTGGTCCGAGGCTGGACACCCGATAGCAAGCGCATCCTCTTTGCGTCGAACCGCGACCAGTACGTCGGTGTGCAGAAGCTCTACACCGTCGCGATGGAAGGCGGTCTTCCCGAAACGCTTCCATTCCCGCTTGCGTGGGACGGCGCGTATTCACCTGATGGAACGCAAATCGCCTACGTGCCGATCTCGCGCGCCGATCAAACATGGAAGCGATACCGCGGCGGCCGCACCACTCCCATTTGGGTGGCCAAACTCGCCGATTCCAGCATCACCCCGCTTCCCCGCAAAGACTCCAATGATCATAGTCCGATGTGGATTGGCGCTTCTATCTATTTCCTGTCCGATCGCAACGGAAAAGTGACGCTGTTCCGCTTCGACACCAAGACGAAGCAAGTCACGCAGGCCTTGGAGAATCGCGGGCTCGACCTGAAGTCGGCGCAAGCCACTGCCGACGCGATTGTGTATGAGCAGTTTGGTTCCATTCACATCTTCGACCTGAAGAGCGGTAAGAGCCAGCCGGTGAACATACGGCTCAACGGCGATCTCACCGAAGTGCGGCCTCGCATGGAGAAACTGTCACGTTATGCGCAGGGTGCGTCGATCTCGCCGACTGGCGTGCGCGCAGCGTTCGAAGCCCGCGGTGAGATTTTCACAGTGCCCGCGGAGAAAGGGAATGTGCGCAATCTGACGGGCTCTCCTGGTGTGGCCGACCGGTCGCCTTCGTGGTCGCCCGATGGACGTTGGATCGCACATTTCTCGGATGAATCGGGCGAGTATGCGCTGCACTTGAGCCCGCAGAATGGCTCCGGCGAAGTGAAGAAGATCTCACTTGGGACGCCGTCGTCGTACTTCTACTCGATCGTGTGGGCACCCGATTCGAAGAAGGTCGCGTTCTTCGACAAGCGTTTGAATCTCTGGTATCTCGAGATTGACAAGGGCACGCCGGTGAAGGTGGACACGCAGACCTACCTGCCGGGAATGGGCGCGTGGGGCACAAACTGGTCGCCCGACAGCAAGTGGATCGCCTATGCGAAGGTGCTCAAGAATCACCTCAGCGCTGTGCATCTCTATTCGATCGAGACAGCGAAATCAACGCAGATCACCGATGGCATGAGCGACGCGCGCATGCCTGTGTTCGATAAAGGCGGCAAGTATCTGTACCTCGCGGCGAGCACCGACATCGGGCCGACGCTCAGCAACATCGATCTCTCCAACAGTTTCCTGCCGGTGACGCGTACCGTATATGTCGCGGTCCTCAGCAAAGACGATCCTTCGCCCCTTGCGCCGGAGAGTGATGAAGAGAAAGTCGCCGATGAGAAGAAGCCTGACGCGCCGAAGGCCGACTCGGCAAAAGTCGACGCACCAAAGGCGGATGCAGCGAAACCAGCCGCGAAGCCAGGCGAACCTGCGCCCGTCAAAATCGATCTCGACAACATTCAGCAGCGCACGATTCCCCTGCCCTTGCCGGCGAAGAACTACGTCGCCATGCAGGCAGGAAAGAGCGGAATCCTCTTCATCCTGGAAGGCCCCAGCCAGTTCGAATTCACGGGACCACCGCCCACCACGCTCCACCGGTTTGATCTGACCAAGCGGAAAGCGGACAAGTTCGCCGACGGCATCTCCGGAATGCGGGTTTCGCACAACGCCGAAAAGATGCTGATCTCGCAGTCCGGCGCATGGATGATCATCGGCACCACCATTCCACCGAAGCCCGGAGAAGGCCGCCTGCGCATGGATGAGATCGAGACCACCGTGGATCCCGTGGCCGAGTGGAAGCAGATGTACAAGGAGGTGCTCCGCATTCAGCGCGACTTCTTCTATGATCCCGGCCACCACGGCGTGGATTTGCAGGCGCTCGGCGAACGGTATGAGAAGTATGTCCCGAACCTTGGCAGCCGCAGCGACCTGAACTATCTGTGGTCGGAGATGATGGGCGAACTCACGGTGGGGCACCTCTACATCATGGGTGGTGATCAACCGCAGCCCAACCGCGTGCGCGGTGGTTTGCTCGGCGCGGATTATCGCATTGAGAACGGACGCTACCGCATTGCGAAGATCTACAATGGCGAGAACTGGAATCCACAAACGCGCGCGCCACTCACGCAGCCTGGCGTCAATGTGCAGACGGGCGACTACATCCTTGCGGTGAACGGAAAGGAACTGCGGGGAACGGACGAGATCTTCGCGATGTTTGAAGGCACTGCGGGCAAGACCGTCACGCTGAAGGTCGCGGCTGACGCAAGCGGTACGAATGCGCGTGAAGTAAGCGTAGTGCCGCTGGATAGCGAAGTGCCGCTGCGCCGTCTGGATTGGCTGGAGGGCAACCGCCGCAGGGTCGGCGAACTTTCCGAAGGCAAGGTCGCCTATGTCTATCTCCCCGACACCTTCCTCAATGGCTACCGCTACTTCAATCGCTACTACTTCGCACAGTCCGACCGCCAGGCATTGATCGTGGATGAGCGATTCAACGGCGGTGGCAAGGCTGCGGACTACATCATTGACCATCTGCGCCGCCCGCTCTGGAACTACTGGGCGACGCGCGAAGGCGAACCGTATTCCTCACCGACTCTGAACATTCTCGGGCCAAAGGTGATGTTGATCAATGAATGGGCGGGGTCCGGCGGGGATGCGCTGCCGTGGTACTTCCGCCGGGCGAATCTCGGCACGCTGGTGGGCAAGCGCACATGGGGCGGACTGGTCGGCATCGGCGGAACGCCGGCGCTGATTGACGGCGGCATGGTGACCTCGCCGAACTTCGCATTCTGGAGCCCCGATGGCAAATGGGATGTGGAGAACTTCGGAACACCTCCCGATATCGACATCGATCTCGATCCCAAGGCATGGCGCGAAGGCCGCGACACACAGTTGGAAAAGGCCGTCGAGATCGCTCTGGAGCAACTCAAAAAGAATCCGCCCAAGGCTCCACAGCGGCCCGCTTATCCGAACTACCATTCGAAGCCGGGAGCACCGTCGGGACAGTAGGGCAGCGTATCGCAACGGCGCGCCAGAGTTACAATTGGTTGCAGCCGATGCCGATTGCATATCGCGAAACCGGGCCTTCCGAGTGCCTCCAGCAGCACGTGGAGTGTATCTGGACAAGCCACGCGAGTGCGGCCGCAGTGCACCGGGTCTACCCGGATGGTTGCGCCGACATTCTGTATTCGCGCACCGCCGAGCATTCCTCTTTGCGTGTCATTGGCCCGATGACGCGCTTCGCCGATGTTCCAAGTGAAGCGGGCATCATGGTCATTGCGGCGCGCTTTCGTCCGGGGATGCTCAGCCTGTGGAGCGGTCCTCCCTGCGGCGAGATGACGGATCAGGCGATCGAGTTCGCGGCGCTCACCGGATTCGCGGCGCGGCGCTGGAAGCAGCGGCTCGATGACATCCCGTCGAATTCGTTGAAACCCGAAGTGCTTGAGAACGTCTGGAGAGAGATGTTAGGGCCGCTTCCCCCACCGAATCCCGCGCAGCGTGCGATCCTACACCTCGAACGGAATCACGGCAACGTGGATCTGGAGTGGCTCGCCGCACAGGCCAACCTCAGTGACCGCCAGTTCCGGCGCGTGTGCCAGCGCTTTACCGGGCTTGCACCGAAGCAACTCGCCCGAACCTTGCGGTTCCGCCGTGCCCTGGGAATGGTCCGGACCGCCGCGCGTGGCGAGTTGACAGGCATCGCAGTCGACTGCGGCTACTACGATCAGGCACATTTCATTCACGACCTGCGCGCTTTCGCGGGCCGCAATCCGACGGAGTTCCTCAAGTGAACCGATATCTGCATGCCGCCCCGGTTGCGGCACTCTGGCTATGCGCCTGCACGGCATTCCCCCAAACATTGGCGATCAAAAATGTTTCGGTGTTCGATCCGGTCACCGGGAGCCTTACCCCCGGCCAGACGATTCTGATCAACGGTGATCGCATCGAGAAGGTCGGGCCAGTGAAGCAAGTGAAGGTGCCGCGGTCCGCGGAGACCTACGAGATCAAGGACTCCGTGAAGGCGTTCGCGATTCCCGGACTGATCGACGCGCACACCCACGTCGTGCACCAGGCCAACGCCGCGCATCTCACACCGGAGGAGTTGCTGCCCTTGCACCTCGGCTACGGCGTGACGTCGCTGCGCGTGGTGGGCGACGAAATTGTTGCGCAGAAGATGGCGCAGAAATATGCCGCGGGCAATGACGACAAATGCCCGCGCATCTTCCTTTCTGGTCCAATGATCGACAGCGAGCCTCCAACGTTCAAGGACGCAGGCATCGGAATCACCGACGCTTCCCAGGCGGCGGACTTCGTGAGAGGGATGAAGCTCTGGGGCGTGCGCACGGTGCCGTTGTTCCTCGGCCTTGACCGCAAGGTGGGACAACGGATCATCGAAGAGGCGCATAAGGAAGGCATGGTAGTGGCGGGACAGTTGGGGAAATACACGGCACAGGACGCCGTGGCCGACGGCATCGACACCGTGGAGCAGATCTGGAGCGTGTTTAATTTCAGTTTTCCAGGACAACTTCCACTTTCGTTTGCCGAGCGCGCAAAACTGGATTTGATGAACGAGAAGGCCGTGGCCTTGCGGGATCTCATCGCGAAGAACAAGGCGGCGGTATGCCCGCAGTTGGTGATGTTCCACAATCTGCTGCTGCGTGATCAAAAGGAAGTGTACGCGCACTCGGATGTATCGCTTGTGCCCCGGCCCATGCGGGCTTACTGGGAATACTACCGGCTGCAGTCCACACTCGATGCGCGGTCGCTTCCCATGCGCAAGGCCGAGGTTGAAAAGTACAAGGAACTGACGGGGCTGATGCACCGGCAGGGCATTCTGATGCTGGCGGGCACGGATGCGCCGATGCCGTTTGTAACGCCGGGCGCCGCGCTGCATCGTGAGTTGGAATTGCTTGTGGAGTCCGGCATTACGCCCGCGCAGGCGCTCGCCGCGGCCACAATCAATGTCGCGCGAGTGTTGAAGATGGAAACGCAGCTCGGGCAAATTGCGGAAGGACGTCTGGCGGATCTGGTGATTCTCGGCGGCAACCCGCTGGAGGATATCCGCAACACGCGCAAGATCTCGATTGTGATTCGCGGGGGCATCGCGTTGGATCCGGCAAAGCTGGTTCGTACGGTGACAGCGAATCAGTAGTGTCCTACTTCACACCAGTGAGAATCGAGGTTAACAGATAGCAGATCGCACCGACCGCGGCCGCGGCGGGCATGGTGAGAATCCAGGCCCAGAGAATGTTCGTCGCCACGCGCCAGCGGACCGCCTTCGGACGTTGCGTCGCACCGACTCCGGCAATGGCCCCGGTGATCACATGGGTGGTCGATACCGGAATGCTGAGATACGTGGGGAACAGGATGGCCAGCGCGCCTGCGGTTTCCGCGCAGAATCCACCGCGCGGCTTGAGTTGCGTGAGGCGTGATCCCATCGTGTGGACGATTCGCCAGCCTCCCGTCATGGTGCCGAGCGCGATGGCAAGATGCGCCGAAAAAATCACCCACGGCTCCACGCGAAAGTGATCGAGATACTTCGCGGCCACGAGAACACTGGTAATGATGCCCATGGTCTTCTGCG
>JAEUQE010000200.1 GCA_016789785.1 Bryobacterales bacterium | reverse complement strand
AGCTGCTGTGCAGAATTTCCAGCGGCGGCAGGCGAAGCCGGCTACGGGTGAGGTGGACCGCGCGACCTGGGACACGCTCATGTTCTGCCACCAGCAGGCGATTCTGGCCTGGGGTGGCTATAAGACTTGGGGGACCTGAGGCTGCACCATCCTACGGCAACTCGCCCAGAAAGATATTGCCGCGCGTCTCGTTTTGTTCGTAAGTGATCGGGTCCCCTTTGGGCGACCATGCGGGGTAGCGAACGAACGTGCGCATCAATGTGTTTCGGGTGAGTTGCTCCACCGCGCCCGTCGCGACATCAACGGTATAGAGATTCCAGATCCCGTCCCATGTGGCTGTCACGGGCAGCTTCTTCCCATCGGGCGACCAACTGAAGCACCACGCATGGCCGGGGCGGCTGGTAACGCGGCGCCTGGGGCCTCCCGTGGCGGCGACGAGCGTGATGTGGGTGTTCGGACCGTCGCGTTCTTCGAGCGCAAGCTGCTTGCCGTCGGGCGACCAGGCCGGGAATCCGATCCCTTCCTTGCCCGTTGCGAACTGCGTTTGCTTGCGGGTCGCGACGTCCTGCAGCCACGTCTCCATCACACCATTCACCACCTTGTGGAACGCGAACGTCTTGCCATCGGGTGAGAGACGCGGCATGCTCTTGATCTCACCGATATCCGCAAACGTTTTCTCGGTGCCGTCTTTCAGGGAGAATTGCATCAGCTTCGGCACGCCATCCCTTACGGACCCATAGACGATCGCGCCGCCGCCGGGTGTCCACGAAGGCATGTAGTCGGGGCTTGGATCCTTGGTGACCTGCATCGGATTTCCGCCGTCTTTGTCCATCACCCAGATGTCACCCAGGATGCCTTTGCGGCGATGCATGTAAGCGATCCACTCTCCATCGGGTGAGTAGACCGGCTGCGTGAGCCGGAAGGCCGTCTCATTCGTGACAGCGCGCGTCTCGCCGTTGGCGGAGCGTTGCCACAGGTTGCTTTGCATGGTCTGCACACCGTAGGCGAAGCGGCGTCCATCCGGCGTGAAGGTCACGTTGCGAATCAGGTTCAAGTCCGTGCGATACAACTGGACCGGAGAGCCCAATGCCTTGCGAGTGTTTGGATTCAAGGAGAGCCGGTAGATGCCCATGTTGTCCGGCGGTACGATCCCGATGTAGTAGATCGTGTTGCCATCGCGCGAATAGCCCGGGTTGAGGCCGAAGCGCACGGCATCGGTGACCAGCGATGATTTCTTCGTCTCCAGATCGAGTTCGTACAATCGCACCGAACCATCGCCGGCGAAGGAGAGAAACACGATGTGGCGGCCATCGGGACTTGCGGATGGGTCGCTATGCCGGCCCGGCGGCTGGCTCGGTTGCGTGAGTGGTTGGGGCTCACCCCCCGTGGCGCTGACGATCCAAAGGGTGCTCGGGACCATGGGGAAGGCTTCCGGATAAGCGAGGGAAAGCACCCCGTGCGACCGGAAGACGATGCTCTTGGAATCGGCGGTCCACGTCGGTCGCGATCCGAAGCCCGTCACCTTGCGTGGCATTCCTCCCAGCGCGGGGACCACGTAGATACCATCGCCTCGCATGGAAGTGTAGGCGATGTTTGAGCCATCCGGGGACCAGGCAGGCTCTATGTTCTCTCTCCCGTCGGTGGTGATCTGCAATTCCGAGCCGCCGGGCGCGACCTGCTTCACATAGAGTTCGAAGTGGCCGTTGCGATCGGAACTGTACACCATCGAACTCGCATCGGGGGAGAACGCGGGGTTCGTGTCGAGTCCACCCGAAGTGGTGAACTGAAGGCTTCGAACATTTCCGGTGCCGGGTGTTCTGGTCCATTCCTTCAGAACCGGCATGAAGTACGCGAGCAGAATCGCGCTGATGGCGCCGAGCGGGATCCACCAGTTGATGGGGCGCGGGGTGTACGGTTCGCTGGCGAGCGGATGCGTCTCTTCGGCAGGCTCAGTAGGCAGGGCAGGTTCCGTGGATGAGGCCGGCTCACCGTTCGTGGCGGCGGCACTCGGCTCCGTTACACTTGCGACGAAGCGATAGCCAACGGTTGGAACGGTCTCGATGTAACGGGCCTGCCGGGCATCATCGCCAAGCGCTTTGCGCAACTGCCCGATCACGCGCGTGAGTGCGTTCTCGGTGACGAAGGAGCCGCTCCACACCGTGTTCAGCAGCTCTTCCTTCGGTACCACGCGGCTGCGGTTCTCCACCAAGTGAAGGAGAACGCGGAATGCTTTCGGCTCGAGTTCCAGAAGTTGCTCACCCTTCCGAACCCGATGATTCCGCACGTCGATCACAACATCATCAAACTCGATCATGCCTTCTTTCGTAGGACGCATGGCGAATATCAGGAAAACCTCACAGTTTCATAACGACCATCGGCAAGCTGATGCCGCAGACTGCCAGTCATGCAATTCCTATTGGGGCTAATCTGGATGGCTGTAATGGCGAACGGTGTGGTGCCGCTTCGTTTTTCAGGATCGCATGTTCTGGTTGACGGCGTATACGTAAACGGAGAAGGTCCGTTCCGTTTTTTACTCGACACCGGTGCGGAAACAACATCTGTTACGCCGCGGCTTGCCTCGCGGATCGGATTGCAGACGCCCTATGCCGTGGAAGTGTTCACGCTAACGGGTGGACACGCGGCGGCAGCGGGCAGAGCCGATGTTACAGTTGGAGACGCGGTGGCGCTCCAGACGGAAGTGGTGGTTCAGGATCTCGCTCTGGCGAAGGGCCTCGATCAGAGAGTGGAAGGCGTCCTCGGTCAAAGCTTCCTTGGCCGGTTCCGGCATCTGGTCGACTATGCGAATGCGCGGCTGAGCTTCCAGCCGCCCCGCCCACCGCAAGGAGTGCGAATGCCGATTGAGCGAGCCGATGGCGGATGGGTGGTGAGAGCCGGCGGGCGGCGATTGCTTCTGGACTCCGGCAGCACTGCGCTGATCTTGTTTGCCCGGGAAGCACAGGGCTTTCGCCCCAATGGAACTGTGGAACTCTCGACGGTCAACGGACGCCGCAATGCCGCCTTTGGACGCTTGCGTGAACTTTGCATGGACGGTCTGCGGCTGCGCGATCTGCCGGTGGTTCTTGCTGGCGCGGTGAAACGCGATGCGGATGGCCTGTTGCCGCTGGCGCTGTTTCGTTCCGTGTATGTGGACCCGATGGAGCGATGGGTGATTCTGGATCCGGTTTCCGCCCATGGTAGTACGCCGTCCTCCACCACTTCGCTGGCGTTTCTTCCTGCGCGATGATTGCGCTGTGCGATGATTGGGCTCGGGAGGCGCCTACGGTCGACATACGAGGACTTTTCGAGACTCACCTTACGGTGAGCAATCTGGGCAGAGCCGTGCGATTTTACCGCGACACATTGAAGATGTCGCTTGCGGCTGAGTTTCCCGAAAGACGTGTTGCGTTCTTCTGGATCGGCGCGGCGGGCAAAGCCATGCTGGGACTTTGGGAGACGGGCACTGGTCCGCAGCGGATGAGTCTGCACACGGCGTTTGAGACCAGCGTTCAGTCCGTGCTTCACGCCGTGCGCGAGTTGAAGCGGGCCGGACTCACACCGCTCGATTTGGAAGGCAAGCCAACCGATGAGCCGGTGGTGCTGTGTTGGATGCCCGCGGTTGCGGTCTACTTTCACGACCCGGATGGCAATCTGCTGGAGTTCATCTGCATGTTGCCCGACCGTCCGCGGCCCGAACTCGGCGTGATTCCCTGGAGCGAGTGGAAGCCCGCCTGATCGGACGTTGCGCCGGCGGTGTTTCTGCTGGCAATCTGACTTCATGGTTTCCATTGACGTAAGCGCGGCGGACGTTGCCAGCTTTCGCGAACGCGGGTTCGTCATCAAACAGCGGGTGCTCGATCCTCAATTCGTCTCCGCCTTGCAAGCGAGTTTCCCGCGGCTGTTCGCCGGCGAGTTCGACACCGGCAGCTATCCCGACGAATGGTACTGGCGCGAGAACATGAGCCTGCCCGATGTGACGCGGCATATGGGCAACGCCTGGAAGTCCGATCTGACAGTGGCCCGGCTGGTCCTATCGGAAGAGATCGCACGTGCGGCCGCGGCGCTCGCGGGTTGGAACGGCGTGAAACTCGGCCAGGACACGCTGTGGTGGAAGCCGCCCCAGGCAAAGAGCGTGTCCTTTCATCAGGACACTTCGTTCATGAGTTTCCTGGACCCCTGCCGCACCATGACCTGCTGGGTCGCGCTGGACGATACACACCGCGATGCGGGCACGCTGGAATACGTGCCCGGCTCGCACTTGTGGCCCGTGACGCCGATTCCATCCGAGTTCCATGCGCGCGATGACTACCGTGCGCCGATGCGGGCGGCTGCCTCATCAGCGGGTCTCACGGACCCCGAGCCAGTGTTTGTGGAAGTGCCCGCGGGATCGGTCGCGTTTCATGCGGGCGAGATGTGGCACGGGTCGGGCGTGAACCGATCGAGTGACCGGATGCGCCGCAGCATCGGAATTCACTTGCTCGACCCCAATGTGCGGTTCTCCGATCGCAAAGGTGGCTACATCTACCGCCGCTATCAACTGACAGGCAGTCCCGAACTGAATGAGAGCTTCTTCCCCCTGTTGTGGCGCGCCGACGGTCACCGCACGGAGTGGATTGCGCGCTATCTCGAATCCGGATTGCGATAGCGCTACTGCTTGCCGAGATGCGGGCGGATGGCGAAGTCGTACAACGCGGCGCCGATGAGCCCACCAATCAGCGGGCCAACAATCGGGATCACAAACACGGCTGTGCCATCGGTGAGACCGTTGTTCTTGAAGCCGGCCAGCACGGTGAACACGCGAGGCCCGAAGTCGCGCGCGGGATTGATGGCATAGCCGTGAAGTGCACCAAAACTCATGCCGATGGCCACCACCACCAAGCCGATGAGAATGGGCGCCAGTTGCCCTACCTGCTGATTCCGATCGTCGGTGATGGCGAAGATCAGAAACAGCAGGATCGCGGTGCCGATCACCTGATCCAGGAAGCCGGTGAATGGGAGATCGGGGAAAGCGGGGAAGGTCGCGAAAATGCCAGCGGTCTTTTCAAGCAGCGGATCGAACTTCTGAAACGCCGGGCGGTAGGCGAGGAACACAATCGCAGCGGCGAGAAACGCGCCCGCGGTTTGCGCCGCGACGTACGGCACGAACTTGCTCCACGGAAAGCCGCGGAAAACGGCCAGCGCAAGCGTAACCGCTGGATTCAGATGGGCTCCGCTGATCTTGCCGGCGGTATAGATGCCCATCACCACTCCAAGTCCCCAGGCAAACGTGATATTCGTGTAGCCACCCTTGATCACTTCGCCGGGAACGCCAGTGCCGAAGAGTAAGGTCATGGCGACAACGCCGGCGCCGAACAGAATCAGAACCATGGTGCCGAGGAATTCCGCGATCACTTCGCCAAGGAGTGTGCTTTTCATCGTCACGCGATTCTAGCATGTGTGCCGTGATGCGCGATTCGCGCTCGCCTGCATCGCAAGTGTTTCGCGCCAGCGCACCGCTTCGCTCCGGGCACTACGCTACCCTCAGCCTGAGGATCTCAAATGCTGCTTTGGTTGAGCTTGGCTTCCGCCTTGATGGGACAGGACCTGCGGATTGCGCACATTGCCAACGCCGGTGTGATGGTCTCATGCGGTGAAGAGTCGGCACTGGTGGACGCATTGTTTCGCGAAGGTGTGGAAGGCTACGAAACCCATCTGCCGGAACAACGTGAGCAACTGGAAACCGCGCGCGCGCCATACGACAGAGTGCGCGTGATCCTCGCTACACACCGCCATCGCGACCATTTCGATGCGCAAGCCGTGGCGCGGCACCTGAAACAGAATGGCAAGGCATTGTTTGCGGGCACTGCGCAGACCGCCGGCGAAGTACGCAAGGCGGGTGGCGAACGCTCAGAAGTCGTAACTTGGGGAAGCGATCGCCAGTGGGGTACGCTCCGCGTTTCGTTTCTGAAGCTCCCGCACAATCCTCCGCATCGCGACACCATCGAGAATACGGCGATCGTCCTGCGCTGGTGCGGCAAGACGCTGCTGTTCACCGGGGACGCCGATATGCGCAACGACGAATTCGAAGCGCTGCGGCTTGATCGAAGTCCCGTGGACACGTTGATGGCGCCGTGGTGGTTTCTCACCTCCGCGCGAGGCCGCGAGATCGTGGATCGGATTGTGAAGCCGAAACAGGTGTGGGCGCTGCATGGCGATCTGGAGAATTCTCAACGCTGGCAGACGCAGGTACGTGCGAACTATCCCAGCGCCTCGATTGGGTTTCGTGGCAAGTGAAAGAAATTGTAACAGCGGAATCCATCCGTTCGTCCTCCAAGAGACAACTGCTCCGCGAGGTTGGATTTATGAAACGGAACTTGTTGCTGATCGGATGGGCCGTCTTCGTTTACGGCCAGGAACCGAAACCGTCGGCCGAGGAACTGGAAGCCATGGAGCGTCTGGCATCGCAGCCTTCCACGCGTGTGGTGTGGCAGGACGCTCCTGTCAAGGTGGTGGCCGGAAAGACCGAGGCCGTGATTGCGCCGGTGGTTCTGGAGGATGGTTCCACTCCGCCGTTGCGCATGGCCGGTCTCCGGATCGATCTTGCGGATGGCGATCGAAGGGATCGGGTCTACCTTCGCGAATCGCATCTGGAGCGGGTGATTGAGGCGTTTCGCGAGATTGGCCGGCGTGCGCCCGCTTCGCTGGAAGACCGTAATGGATCTGCGAACCGCTGCCTGGGCTCGGGCTACTTCTGGCGCCAGCAAGGGCATTCGCTCACCGCGTCGCAGTGTGTTTTCGGCGATTGGTCGGGTCTGGTGGTGAACGGTTTTCGATTCGCTGGCGTGCCTGCGGCGGCATTCGGGAACTCGCTCGACAACGCGCGACAAAAGCTGCCGCAACCATGAAACCGCGAGAGCGGGCCGGAGGCGGTATCATTCATTCTCGATGCGTTTGATTGCTCGGCTGTTCTGGAATCGATGGTTCGCGCTCGCCTTGTTGATCGTGGCCTCCGCGGGCGTCTACAAAGCTGTGCCCTTGCTCCGATTGGTGGCGGGATACTCGGCGAAAGTCGCGTGTTCAGCGGTGTTCGTGTCAGGGCGCGGCGTCGACTCGGTGAAGCGTGACGAACTCGGCCGCGAGCATCTGCTTGCTGCTCTGCAAAGCCTCTCTGTTGACGATCAACAGAAGACCGTGACAGCATCCGTTACTCCACTCATCGAGCGGCGCGCTGTCTATCGCACAGGGCTCGGCTGCACGCTGCTGCCACCCTCGGCCCCCATCGACTTGCATGCGCAAGGCTCGGTCCGCGTGACGCAGGGATCAGACTCATGGCCGGAGACGGCGAACCTCAGCCCGGATGCGAAGCAACGGCTCGACGAAGTGATGGAGTGGGCATTCGCTGAGCCCGATCCCGCGCATCCACGGCGCACTCGCGCGGTCGTTGTTCTGAGGGACGGCAAGCTGCTCGCCGAGCGATATGCCGAAGGCTTCCACGCGGCGATGCCTCTGCAAGGCTGGTCGATGGCGAAGAGCATTACGAATGCCCTGATCGGCATTCTGGCTCGCATGGGCAAAATGGACATCACGAAGCCGGCTGTTGTTCCCGAGTGGCAGTCCGATGAGCGGCGGCACATTACCATCGATCAGTTGATGCGCATGAGCAGCGGGCTGGAATTCGCGGAGGATTACGGCGGGCTCATGTCCGATGTGACGCGCATGCTGTTTCTCGAGCCCGGCGCGGGAAGCTACGCGGCGACGCTGCCGCTCGCGCACCGGCCCGATACGGTGTGGGCCTACTCAAGCGGCACAACCAACATTCTCTCGCGGCTGATTCGCGACGCAATCGGCGGCTCTCTTTCCGACTACTGGTCGTTCCCACGGCGTGAGTTGTTCGACCGTGTGGGAGCGCGATCGGTGATCCTGGAGCCTGACGCAACAGGCGTGTTCGTCGGCTCATCATTCGATTACGCGACAGCACGTGATTGGGCGCGGCTGGGTCAACTGTATCTGCAGGACGGCGTGTGGAACGGTGAACGCATGCTGCCCGAAGGATGGGTAAGCGCAAGCGTCACTCCAACACCGGCGGCGCCCAAGGCGAACTACGGATCACACATCTGGCTCAATGCCGGCCGCGCGATGGCGAATGTGACGCCCGATCTCTACTACTTCAGCGGATTCGAAGGGCAGAGCGTTGCCGTGGTTCCATCCATGGGTCTGGTGGCCGTGCGCCTGGGCGTCAGCCAGACCTCGCAGGCATGGAGCTTCGAAGAATTCAATCAGCGATTGATTGCCGCGCTGAAGTGACGTTATTCCGCCGTTTCGAAACGTGGCATCGGCTTGCGGAATCCACTGGTCTTGTAAGCGCCGTAGAGTATGCCGAAGATCAACCAGACCCAACCGGCAAGTTGCGCGGTCCGGCTGAGGCTGAACCACAAGTAGGTGCACACCAGCAGGCCAAGCGCCGACGGCAGAAGCTGGCTCAGCCGCTTGTCGCCGGCACGCACATAGTAGTGCAGCAAGGCGCTCAGATTCACACCCATGAACCCCATCAGCGCACCGAAGTTCAGCAGTTCGGCGCCGAACTGGTAACTCATCAGGAAGCCGCCGACCAGGCACGCCACGCCGATCAGCACCACGTTGTTCGCGGGCACCAGCGTGCGCGGATGCAGCTTGCCGAAAATCGACTGCGGCAACGTGTTGTCGCGGCCCATGCCATAGAGCAGGCGCGCGCCCGCAAGTTGCGCTCCGGACCCTGAGCCCACCGTCGCCACCACGATCGTGAGCGCGATCACTTGAAATAACAACTGGCCGCCTGCGCGCCCCGCTACGTGAACGTAGGCCGTATCGTTGTTTGGAAACGGCTGATCCGGCGGCCACACCAGTTGCGCGGCGTACACCTCCACAGCCGAGAGTGCGCCGATGATCAGGCACGTGTACACCGTCGCGAGCAGAATGTTGCGTTTTGGGTTCTGCACTTCTTCCGACAGCGTGGAGATCGCATCGAAGCCGATGTAGGTCAGCACCGCGACCGACGTGCCTGTGGAGATGCTGCTCAGCGAAAAGCGCTCGGGATCGTAGAATGGCTGAATCCAATCAATGCTCGGCTGACCCGCCAGATAGCGGACGGATGCCGCCAGCATCCACACAATCACGATGCCCATCGCCACCGTTAAGATCTGATTCGTGCGCGCCGTCGATTGGATGCCGCGCAGGTTGAGCACGGTGAACAGCGTCGCGAAGAAGACGATCCACACGCCGCCGGGAACCGTTGGCATCAGATCGTGAGCCGCGCTGGCGCACCAGATGGTGCAGATGAGCGGGTTCACCACATAGTCCAGCAGCATGCACCAGCCCGTGAGGTATCCCATCAACGGATGCACTTCGCGCCCCACATAGGTGTACGCCGATCCCGCCGCCGGATAGGCGCGGGCCATGCGTCCATAGCTGATGGCCGTGCAGAGCATCGCGAACATCGCAATGAGCACGGTGGTGACCACATGCCCTTTGCCCACGACGTGGATCGCGCCGTAGGGCGGCATCGGCGCCGTGGGTTGCACAAAGATCACACCCATGATCACCAGTTGGCCGAGCGTGAGCGTGCGTTTGAGGTGCAGCACGTCAGACATTGCGCACCCTGCCGTTTCCTCCAGCAGTGGCGCACATCATGCCATGTGCCGCAACGAAAGCGATCGGTCGTGAATCAAGCATGAAGCTCTTTATTGTACGCTGAGACCAGATGAGATCCCGCGCCCGTCTTCGCGATATCCGGCAACGTGTGTTGCGATGGCGCCGCTCGGTCCGCCATCAGATCACGTGGAGCGGAGCGGTCTTCTCGCTGCTGATCGTGCTGGTGGGCCTGGGCGCGTTTGCCTCGGGCAACAATCTGCTGTTCCTGCTGCTGGCCGCGATGCTCTCCACCCTGCTGATTTCGGGCTTCGTCAGCCGGCTCGGGCTCGCCGGCCTCGAGTTGCGCCTTCTGCTTCCGGAGCATGTGTTCGCCAAACGCAAGCTGCCCGCGCGTGTGCAACTCTACAACTCCAAGCGCTGGATGCCCTCGTTCTCCATTCAACTTGCATCCACCGATCCGGAGGAGAGCCCCGGCACCATCTACTTCCCCATGGTCCCTGGCGGCGGCACGCTGGATGCGCTCACCACGGTGTTCTTCCGCAAGCGCGGCCTGTACAAAGAGAGCCAGTATCAATTCACAACACGGTTTCCTTTCGGATTCACCGAACGCAAGGTGCAGGTGAAGCTGCCTCGCGAAGTGCTGGTGTATCCGTCGATCGATCCCGCCGCGGGCTATGAGGAGTTGATGCGGGCGCTGGAGGGCGAAATGGAAACCCACTTCCGCGGCCGCGGTCACGACTTCTATCGCATTCGCCCCTACGAGCATGGTGAGAGTTCGCGTCATGTGGATTGGCGCGCAACGGCGCACACCGGCGAGCTGCAGGTTCGCGAGTTTGCGCGCGAGGAAGATCATCTGGTGGAGATCTTTCTCGACCTTCAGGTTCCGTTGGGCATGGAGGAGTGGTTTGAAGAAGTGATTGAATGCGTGGCATGGCTGTGCTGGAGGCTCAGCCAGCGCGGCTCGCGGTTGCGATTTGTCACTCAAGCCGCCGATGTGCGCCTGCCCGAAGCCGGCGATGTCTACACGATTCTGAAGTACCTTGCGCAAGTGGAGCCCCACCGTTCGCAGTCCGTCGTCACACCTCATGAAGAGAACAGTTATAAAGTGGTTTTCAGTGCGACTTTTGATTCTCATATCGCGGATGCTGGGTGGTCTCGCGCTCATGTTGTGCGTCACCATCCTTCAGGCCCAAACACAGCCGGCGCAGCAGAGTCCTCCGCAACCGGACGAAGATCCGAAGCTGCCTCCAGTGCGCAGCGCGATCACCGTCGCCGGCAAGCTTGAGGCAGAGACGCCCGCGAACATCTCGATTCTGGGCGCACCGGAGTTGAAGCGCATTCCTGGAGTGAACCTGGATGACCGTCTGCGGATGGTGCCGGGCTTCAGTCTCTTTCGCCGCACGTCGAGTCTGGTGGCCAATCCCACTACGCAGGGAGTGTCGCTGCGTGGCATCGGATCCACGGGCGCCAGCCGTACGCTCGTCTTGTGGGACGGCGTTCCCGTGAACGATCCGTTCGGCGGCTGGGTCTATTGGACGCGCTTCTCACCGGAACAGATCGACCGTGTGGAAGTGATGCGCGGTGCTTCCACAAGCGTGTTTGGCGATCGCGCAATGGGCGGCGCAATCGCGATGTTCTCTCCCAATCCGGACCGCACGCGCTACTACGGCGGCTATGAGGCGGGCAATCTGGCGCAGCATCTGTTGTCGGCGGGATTCACTCGGCCCTTCGGGAAATACGGCGTTTCAGCGAACGCCCGCGCCTTTGATACGGACGGATACTTCATTGTTCCCGATACGATTCGCGGACGCGTGGACACCCGTGCCGGAGTGCGATTCCTTGCGCCTGACGCGCGCTTCGATTATCTCGGCGACAGGCAGAGACTGTATCTGAAAGCGGACATGCTGATCGAAGATCGCGACAACGGTACCGTGGTGCAGAAGAACTCGACGAGCCTTGGGACCGTGTCGGCGCATTACTCGGCGGGTACGGTGAACAATGTCGCGCTCACCGGCTATCACACGCGTGAGGAATTTCGTGCGGCGTTCTCGGCGATCTCCGCCGATCGCAACACGGACCGTCTCACGTTCCGTCAATCGGTGCCTGTCGACGCGACCGGCGCCGCGCTGCTCTTCCGGCGGAGTATCGCGAGGACCAATATCCTCGCGGGTGCCGACGTTGTCCGAGTGGAGGGCTACTCGATCGATTCGCTGGTTCCTTCCGGTAAGCGTACCGGTGGCGGAGTGCAGTTGCAGCATGGCGTCTTCGGACAGGTGAACGCGTCGGCGGGACCGGCGCAATTCTTTCTCGGCATGCGTCATCACTTCACAGGCCAGGACAACCGCTTCTTTTCGCCAAGCGGAGGCGTGACGGTGGGACGCGCGTGGTATCGTCTGCGCGCATCGGGATACCGCAGTTTTCGCGCGCCCACTTTGAACGAACTGTTTCGTGAGTTTCGCGCAGGCAACGCCACCACGCTGCCCAATGACATGCTGCGTCCGGAGTCGTTGACAGGTGTGGAAGCGGGCTTCGATCTGCTCGGCGAAACCCGGCGGATGGGCGTGACGTTCTTTCGCAATGAGATGTCGGATCTCATCACGAACGTGACGTTGAGCACCACGCCGCAACTCATCACGAGGCAGCGCCGCAATGCCGCCGCGGCCAATGGCCGGGGCATCGAAGTGGAAGCGAGACAGCGCTGGCGATCGTGGAGTGGCGAGGCAAGCTATCTGTTCTCGGAGTCGCGTTTCAGCACCCGCGAACGATTGCCGCAAATCCCGAAACACCAAGGCTCCGCGCAACTCACCTACGCGCGAAACCGTACCACTGCCACGTTCGGAATGCGCAGCTTCGGGATGCAATTTGAAGATGACCGCAATGTGTTCCGGCTGCCCGGATTCGCTGTCTTTCACGTCACGGCGAGGCAACGCCTAGTGCGCGGAGTGTCGGTACAGGCGGCTTTCGAGAACATGTTCGATCGCGAGTTTCTGGTGGGCTTCAGCCCCACGCCCAACATCGGAGCGCCGCGGCTGTGGCGGCTTGGCCTGCGCTGGAATTGACCTTCTTACTTGTGCCGTGCGATCGACTCCACGGCCTCATAGTGGAATCGCACGAACGTGTGGAGCGAGCTTTCGAGAATGCGTTCCTGGTCGCTGTGCGCGCCGAAGCCTTTGGGGCCGTCCTCGGAATCCGTCATCGGACCAACGCCGTAGCACTGCATTCCACGGCCGCGCAGATAGGCCATGTCGGTCGCTCCGGTGAGCATGGTGGGTAGAACGATCATCCCCGGATAGGTGCGCTTGGCGACGGTTTCGAGGACCCGGAACGCTTCACTATCGAGACGTGACGGCGCCGCCACGGGGCGCGTATCACGAGCCTCGCGCACCACCTCCACTTGCGGATCGTTGATCACTTTGCGCACTTGTTCCACGAAGGCGGGGATGTCCTCGTCGGGCAACGCGCGAACATCCAGTGTCGCTTCCGCCTCCGAAGGAATCACGTTGACGCGATAGCCCGCGCGAAACATGTTCGGCGAAATGGATGTCCGAAGCATCGAGCTGTGGCCGGGCTCATGATCGGCGAAGTATTCCTGAATCGCGGTGGTCTTCTCAGGATTGGGAATGCCGTTGTAGCGCGCGGCTTCCTCCGGCGTGCTGATGGTGGCGAGCCTTTCAAAGTACGCGCGAGTGGTGTCGTTCATACGCATTGGCGGCATCCAGCGCGTGGCTTTCGAGACGGCCTCGGAGAGATGCAGAATTGCGTTGGTACGCAGCGGGCGCGAGCCATGGCCCGCGGGCCCGCGTGCGATGAGCTTCAAGGCATAAGGGATCTTCTCAGTGGTCGCGATGGTGACATAGCGCGGCTTGCCACCGGTCCGAACCGCGCCGCCGCCCTCGGCCAAACAGAACTCCGCGTCAATCTCGGAGTAGTGATTCTCCACCATGTACTTGATGCCGAATCGAACCGCGCCCTCTTCGCCCGCTTCGGCAAGAAAGATCACGTCCCGATCCAGTGGAACATTCAGACGCTTCAATACCAGCATCGTCATGAGGCATGCGACCACGTTGTCCTTGTCATCCACGGTGCCGCGTCCATACACGTAGCCGCCATCGCGAACCGCTCCAAACGGTGGGAACTTCCACTTCCGCGGATCGATGTTCACCACGTCGGTATGCCCCATGATCAGTAGTGGACGCTTGCTGCCGTTGCCCTTCAGCCGGGCGACGAGGTTCGGCCGCTTGGGATCGAGCGCGAACACTTTGTTCGGAATGCCCTCGTCATCGAGCACTTTCTTGAGGTACTCGACCGCGGGCGCCTCGTTGCCTGGCGGGTCGGTCGTGTCGATGCGGACCAGCGCCTGGAAGTGGCGCATGGTCTCGTCGTTGATCTTGTTCCAGTCGATGCTCTGCGCGGGGAGCGTGATTGCGAGTGTGAATACGAATGCCGTGAGGCGCGCGGTCATGAGGAACAGTGTAGCTGTTCGGGACCGGTGGAGTGCGGCGTTGCAGTACAGGATAGGGCAAGCGGCGGGGGAGGAGTATTGTGCTCGTGTGCGAGTTTCTGCATAGTGATATGAATGAGAACGACAGTGGATATCGACGATGATCTGCTCCGCCGTCCCCAGGAACTCACTGGCATTGACGAGAGGACGGCCCTCGTGCGGGCTGGACTGGAAGCTTTGATTGCGCGTGAGGTGGGCAAGCGTCTCGCAGCTCTGGGTGGGAGTCAACCTCAACTCAGGAGCATTCCGAGGCGGAAGGCGCATTCGTGATGCTCGTTGACACATCTGTCTTGGCGGAATAACCTCGTGGCGGCGCCCACGAACTGGCGCTGCCCTTGACAACGCGCCAATGCCAGTACTTCTATCTTGCATTTTGGCGCCGTGAGCCCGCTTCCCCTTTCCAGAGGAGGCCTGTTTCGCGCCTCCGAAGTTCGTTGAGGCAGAAGTTGTCGGTTACTCACCCCTCGGCAATCTGTGATCGCTACGATCCTACTGGTTAGGACCGCAGCGTCTCCACCGGATCAATGCGCGTCGCTCGCCATACGGGCGCCAGCGCGGCCAGCAATGCCGCAAGCCCGAGCCAGATCGCCGCGATCGCCAGCGCCGCCGGGTCCCACGATTTCACGCCATACAGGAATGGCTCCATCCATGGCAACAACGCCACCACTCCGCCAGTTCCCGCCAACAGTCCCAAAAACAGGATCCAGGCAATTTGTTTCAGCACCAATCCGGCCACTTGCGCAGGGGTTGCGCCAATCGCCACTCGAATGCCGAATTCACTACGTCTTTGCGCGACCATGTAGGCAAGCACTCCATACACCCCTGTGCCCGCAAGAAGCAGCGCGAGCGCGGCGAAGGCAGTGGTCAGCCAGGCGCGGAGCTTCCAGGGCGCAAGCGATTCGGCGAGCAAGGTCTCCATCGGGAACACAAGCGACGGCGGGGTGGCAACGCCCATTTCAGAGAGGACGGCGCGCAGTTGTGTGGTCAGTGTGGTGTCCGCGGCGCCAGGTTTTGCCCGAACGATGAGATTCGTGGAGCCCAATGTGAGCTGTGTGTTGACGACGTACAAGGCTTCACCCCCAGCGCTCTCCATCCCCTGATAACGCACATTGCCCGCGACGCCGATGATCTCGCGATACGGATTCCCCGCAAGGCTGGGACCCCCGAGCTTGATGCGCCGGCCGATCGGATTCCGCCCAGGGAAATAGCGGTCGGCGAGTTCCTTTGGGATGATCGCGACCAGCGGCGAATTCGGTTTGTCGATGCTGTGAAAGCCGCGGCCGGCAATCATCCGGATGCCCATCGCTTCGAAGTAGCCCGGCGTTACGATGACGATGGGAACCGCCGGATTCGCGGCCGAGTCCTGTGCGCCCTCGATCTCGAAACTGTCGCTGAACATCACACGATTCGGAGGCACTGTGGTCGAGAGCGCCGCCGACTCCACTTGCGGCATCAATCGGACGCGCTCGACGAGTTCCCGCTGGAACGCATGCACGCGCGCGGGCTCCGAGAATCGTTGGCCCGTGGTCATGAATGGAATCGTCACGATGCGGTCCGGTTGAAAACCGAGATCCACTCCGCGCAAAGAAAAGAAGCTCCGGATCAGCAAGCCGGCGCTCGCAAGCAGTGCGCAACTCATCGCGATCTCGGCGGTCACCAGAATCCAGCGCGCTCGCTGGCTGCTGTGTCCGGCCGTGGCCGTGCGGCTCTGCACCACCAACCGGTTGCGGATGGAACCCAGGCGGAGGCTCCAAGCTGGCAGCGCGCTGATCAGTAGCCCTGCCAGGACGGCCATCGCAAGACTGAAAGCCGCGATCGCTGCGTTCATTCCGACTTCGTGCATGCGAGGCAGCCCCTCCGCAACCTTCGATGCAGAGCGAATCAGGATCCATGCCAGTGCAAGGCCGGCCGCCCCGCCGCCTATCGAGAGCAGCATGCCTTCGGTGATCAACTGTCTGGCAAGCCGCGCAGAACCAGCTCCAAGGCTTGTGCGAATCGCAAACTCCTGCTCGCGTGACGAAGCGCGTGCAAGCATCATGGAAGCCACGTTGACCAGTGCAAGCAGGAACAGCAGACCTACCGCGCCCATCAGCGCGCGCAGTGTGGGCCGGTGCTCCTGCGTGATCCAGTCGCGAAGCGGCACAACCGGAAATCGCAGGCGCGCGTAGTCTTTCGGGTGCTCCTTCTCAATCCGTGCCCCGAGCGTCGCGAGTTCCGCGCGTGCCTGCTCAATTGTCGTGCTCTCTTTCAACTTCGCAATCCCGCGCAGAATGAAAGGCCCGCGGCGTGTGGGCGGCGCGATGGTCATGTTCATCCACAGGTCGGCGAATTCGGGGAAGCGCATTTCCGGAGGCGCGACGCCGATGACCGTGTAGTCGCGCTCGCTTGCTCGAAACGAGCGTCCCACAACGTTCGGATCGCCCCGGAAGACAGTGCGCCACAGCCGGTACCCGAGGACAATGGTGCGTGTGTTCCCGGGCTTCTCATCGGCGGGAGTAAACACGCGCCCAAGATACGGCTTCACGCCCAGCGCATCGAAGAAACCACCCGTCACCACCGCCGCACGAACGTTGGCAGGCTCTCCTTCGCTCGTGATCGTCATGCCGTTGCGGAAGTGCGCTTCGGGCCTTTCAAACGACTGTGAACTTGCTCGCCAATCCAGGAAGTCCGCCATCGACATCCAACCCAGATCGACGTTCTGTGGTGAGAACGACACGAACACAGCCATTGCGCGATCGGACGCATAAGGCAGCGGGCGAAGCAGAATCGCCTCCACCAGGCTGAACATGGCCGTAGTTGTGCCGATGCCAAGCGCGAGGACCGCCAGGACGGTCACCGTGAATCCGGGCTCTCGACGCCAGCCTCGCAGCGCGTAACGAAGGTCGGCGATGAAGCGCTCCAGCCAGGCCCAGCCCAACGCGTGGCGGCTTTCTTCGCGCCAGTAG
>JAEUQE010000001.1 GCA_016789785.1 Bryobacterales bacterium | reverse complement strand
GTCCAGGCCTGCAATCCACAGCGACGCGTTCTTCGGCGTATCGTCGACGATCCGATAGTCGAGCTTCGACTTCTTGCGTTTCTCTTCCTCTTTATCTTCCGCGCGGCCCGTAAACACAAGCTGCCAGCCATCGGGGGAAACCGCGAAGCTGGCGAGCGTACCCTTCCAGTCAGTGAGTTGTTCCGCTTCACCGCCTTCGGTTGCGATGCGGAACACGTTGCGTTTGCCGGAGCGGTCGGAAGCGAAATAGACGTACTTGTTGTCCGCGGAGAATTGCGGGGAGTCCGAACTCTTTTCGCCCCGCGTGAGCTGGAAGCGGGAACTGCCGTCGCTCCTCGCAAGGAAGATCTGCGTCAGGTATTCGCTCTTGTCCTCCGTGATCACGGCCTCGCGTTCCGTCCAGGCTACCCACTTGCCGTTGGGCGATGGGGTCACACTGCCCAGGTTGCGAAATTTCATGGAGTAAGCGGGTGACCACGCGGGCGGGTCCGCTGAAAAAAGCACCGCAACAGACACAACGAGAAAGAGGAACTGCCGCATTGCCCGATTCTAGCGCCTGCCGCTTCACAGTGGGGAACGCGGCCAGTGCTAACATCGTCTCTATAGGGCAATTATGTATCTTCAAGTCTGGGCTGCCGCTCTGTTTCTTTCCTCTTCGGCCGTTGCTGCGCCGAAGCAGGTCACCTTCTCCAAGGATGTTCTGCCTGTTCTGCAGAAGCGATGCCAGGAATGTCATCGTCCCGGCGAAGCCGCGCCGATGTCGTTTCTCACTTACAAAGATGCCCGGCCTTGGGCGAAGGCCATGAAGGCCGCGGTGCTCGGCAAGAAAATGCCGCCATGGTTCGCCGATCCGGCGCATGGCCAGTTCGCCAATGACCGCCGGCTCTCACAGGAAGAGATCGACATCTTCACCGCTTGGGCGGACAGCGGAGCGAAGGAGGGCGACGCGAAGAATGCCCCCGCTCCGGTCACCTATGCCGAGGGCTGGACGATCGGCAAACCCGACGTCATCTTTGAGATGCCGAACGAATTCAAGGTACCCGCCACGGGTACGATCGACTACACCTGGATCGTGGTGCCGACCAACTTCACCGAAGACAAATGGGTGGAGAAGATCGAAGTGCGGCCCGGCGCCCGCGAAGTGGTGCATCACGTTGTACTCATGGCGCGTCCTCCAGGATCGAACTACATGAAGGCCGCTCAGCCTGGCGTTCCGTTCACGCCGCCGCCGGGTAAGCCCATGAATGGCCAGGACACTGGCCGCGGATTCTTCTACATGCTGGGCAATGGTCCGGAAATGGTGAGCGTCTACGTTCCTGGCGGTACCGCGTATGAGTGCAAGCCGGGCCAGGCGCGCCTGCTCAAGGCGGGCACCGACCTCATCTTCCAGATGCACTATACGGCCAACGGTAAGGAGACCATGGACCGCAGCCGCGTCGGCATCGTGTTCGCGAAAGAGCCGCCCAAGGAGCGCGTGGTGAACACCTTCATCGCAAATCCGCTGCTGCGCATCCCGCCCGGAGAAGCCAACGCCAAGGTGATGGCAAAGGTGCCTGTGCACGAGGACGTCACGCTGCAGAGCATGTTCCCGCACATGCACGTTCGTGGAAAAGCGATGATGTATCGCGCGATCTATCCGACCGGCGAAAGCGAAGTTCTGCTCGATGTTCCGAAGTACGACTTCAACTGGCAGATCAGCTACTACCTGAAGGAGCCGAAAAAGCTTCCGAAGGGTACGCAACTCGAGATCACCGCGCACTACGACAACTCGCCCAACAATCCGCACAATCCGGATCCCAAGCAGGAAGTGCGTTGGGGCGATCAGACATGGGAAGAGATGCTTGCCGCGTTTGTCGATTTCGTGATCCCAGTGGACCTCGATCCCGCCTACATCGGACGGCCCCGGCCCGTGAAGAAGGCCACGAATGCCAGTCTCCAGTAGTTTGCAATAGAATGAAGGGCGATGTTGCGAATCGCCCTTCCCTTCCTTCTTGCCGCGGCTCTTCCCGCGGCGGCTCAGATCAAACTGGGCATCGTGGGTACGGATACGTCTCACGTCGTTGCCTTCTCCAGCATTCTCCACGACCCGAAGAACCCCAGTCACGTGCCGGGTGCGCGGATTGTGGCCGCGTTCAAAGGCGGCAGTCCCGACGTCGAGAGTTCGCATACGCGCGTGGAGAAGTACGCCAAGGAACTCGAGACGAAGTGGGGCATCGAGATCGTATCCACAATCGCGGCGCTGTGCCCGAAGGTGGACGGATTCCTGCTCGAAAGCGTGGATGGCCGCACGCACTTGCCGCAGTTTCGCGAGATCGCCAAATGTGGCAAGCCCGTCTTCATCGACAAGCCTCTGGCATCCACCCTGGAAGACGCCCGTGAGATCGCACGGATCGCCAAAGAGAAAAAAGTTCCGTGGTTCAGCACATCGAGCCTTCGCTACACCGACCCCTGTCTCAACTGGAAGTCGCCGGACAATACGGGCGTGATCACGTGGGGACCGGGCCCGACGGAGGAGCATCACTATCTCGACCTTTCCTGGTATGCCATACACCCAGTAGAGATGCTGTTCACATTGATGGGACGCGGTTGCGAGACGGTCACTCGCACGATGGGCGAAGGCGCCGACGAAACCACCTGCCGCTGGAAGGATGGGCGCATCGGCACCGTGCGGTCGCTACGCCCGTATGGTGACTATGGCGTGGTGGTGTTCCGGCCCAAAGAGATTCTGCAGAGCCCGCCGAAGATGCGCTCCAACTATGCGCCCATGTTGAAGGATGTGGTGCAGTTCTTCCAGACCGGGAAACCTCCCGTTCCGAACGAGGATACGCTGGAGATCTTCGCCTTCATGGATGCGGCGCAGAAGAGCAAGGAGCAGGGCGGCAAGCCAGTGAAGCTGCGCTAGCCACTTCCGTCCGGAGACCACGATTCGAGTGGGCCCGGAGGAATGGAGCCAAGGCAGCGATCATCTCGGGTGGTCCTGGGAGCGCCAAAGAAATCGAGAACTACCTGCTCGATCCTGCGGTGGTGCGGCGTGCGCACCCTCGGCCTCCTGACAACTATGCGGAACTCCTTGAACGAGCCGCCGACCGTGTTTCAGCGTATCAGGCTGCGCGGATGGCGCTCGCCCTCTCTCGCACTCGAAGCTTGCGTCTCGTGTCGCGGTTCGGCCGGGAGCGTGGAAAGTACAATCACGCGTTCCCAGACGACCCGAGCGAGGCTGCTTGCAGACAGGAAGTCGAACGAATCGTTGGGGAGTTTGCCTCTCAACACGAATCGAGTCTTCCCGAGGTTCTCGCACTCTATCGCACCTATCTCGATGAATGCGGACCAGCCGGCGAAAAGCGACTACACTTTCTGACGTTCTATGCAGGCAAGGACCTGCTATTGGCGATTGACCAGGACATCGGCGGCGCGGGCAAATTCCTCGAGCACATTCTCGCGGGCATCGCGAATGAACCCGATCCGGTCCACGACTGGCTGCCCGAATGGGCGGCGCTTCGATCCCTCGTTGCTTCCGTGCCCTGAACTACCGGCCCGCCAGAAGCGGAGGCGAAAGCTGGTTCATCACCTCGGTAACGCGATCGTAGTAATCGGAACGCGCGGGGTTGTAGATCTTGAGCTTGGTGCGCAGATCCTTCCCGGCGTAAATCGGTGAATTCGCCAACCGCTCGGCAACATGATGAATCGAGGCTTGGAGCGACTGGAACCGTACCTTGCCCGATGCCCAACCCAGAGGGTTCCGGTTGATCAGATGCTTGCCGCCGCTCGATTCCAGGAACGCGATGCTGGGCAGCAGTCGCCAATCGAGGCCGTGACGGTCCGCAGCCACCAGGAAGTCGGCCGAATTCTCGCCGATCGGGCAGTTTCGGTCGCCGAAAAACTTGCGCAGGCTCTTCAAGCGCGGGTCATCCTTCTTGGAAACCGCGCTCGGTTGAGATTTGGTTTGACCGGTTGCCGAAGAAGGCGCGTGGAACAGGAACATCAAGGCAAGGCCCTGAACCGTCTTCTCCTTGGCGTAACGCGTCAGCGTATTGTTCGCAATCGCCCGGGCTTCGGCCTCGCGGGCTTCCCGGGTCATCTTCTGCAGGCGAAAGTTGAGGTCTTCAGCAAGGTCCTCGTCGATGGCGCGGGCGTACTGGATCAGGAAATTGTTCCGGTACACTCCACCAGGCAGCTTATCGAGATCCAAGTCTTCGATGGCTTGCAGGTAGTAGCGCGAGATCTTCGTTTGCTGAGCGATGGTCTCCAGGGAGATGCCACGGCTCTGGCGCAACGCGGTCAGTTGCAATACTACAGACTTCAAATCCATTGACTCCTTCAAACGAACTCCTGCGGTCGGGGGAGGACTACAGAGAACTTCGAACCAACCACTCCTGAACAATCTGGGCAGTGTGCCCGGATGCGGGATTCAAAACTCAAATGGTACCATAAACGGCAATCGCGGTCAGGGGGAGACCCGACCTGGTACTCCGGTGAACGCGGGTACTGTTCCTCAGGCGTTGGCAGGAGCGGAGGTCCGGTGGAGACCTGGGAACTGTGAGGCTGCTTACGCTTCGAGAGTGCCGGTGCCGGCTATGTCAGAGCCTTTCACGAGAAACTCCTGGACAGGCTTTCCTTCGATGAGGTGCTCCTGGATGATCCGCTCCAAGGCAGCCGGACTTGCGGAGTGATACCAGACGCCTTCCGGATACACGACCGCGATGGGACCATGCTCGCACAGCCGGAGGCAGTTGGCCTTGGTGCGATAAACGATCCGCTCTCCTTGTGTCAGCCCCAGTTCGGAAAGGCGCCGCTTCAGGTAGTCCCAGGCCGCCAGACTATCTTCTTTCGAGCAGCAGGCGGGATTGGTCTGATCGGCGCAAAGAAAGATATGGCGGTCTACCTTCCCGACGCCAAGATTCACGGCGACCTTCTCGATGTGCTCCTTCTCTTCCTGCGACAATGCGGTTTGGGGTGGCGTTTGGTCCATCCCCCTTATTGTAGGAGAGGCGCCGGGAGGGGAACTGCCGTTTCCACATATGAGCCCAAAAGACTTTGACTCACTGGTGGACGCCGCGATCGCACGGATCCCCGCGCGGTTCCGGCGGCGTCTCCGCAATCTGGTGTTTGTGGTGGAGCCGGAGCCCCCGCAACCCGGTCTGCTTGGCCTCTATGAGGGCCGTCCCCTGATCCATCGAAGCGTCGCCGAACCCGTAGCGATGCCAGACCGGATCACAATCTACCAGGGGCCGCACGAGCGGTTCGCACGGGACGGCCACGATCTGCGAGCGCTGGTGGAAGACACCGTATGGCACGAGGTGGCTCACTATTTTGGGCTGAGTGAGCAGGAAGTTCTGCGCGCCGAGAGGCGGCACGAGATCGAGAGGGCGCAAGCTCTGCGGCGTCTGCGAAAGGGCTACTGGTAGTCGCGGCTCAAGGCAAGAAGCTGGGTCCGTCCGAAGCCCGCGGAGAAGACACCATGAGAGTCATGCGCGTGCCGCTGCCCGGTCAGGTGCCGGAGTTCATGGAGAGTGACCAGAACCATCGCCCGGACCTCCAGAGCCGGCAGGCTGCTTCCGAGAGTCCGGCGAATCGGATTGCGGAACAAGTAGATCTCGGGGAGGATTCTTCCAGCTTCGACCCTGGTGGCCCCGAGCGCCGAAGGTTCGGCCCCGAAGGCATCAAGGGCGATCGTGACCCGAACCACAGTCTTGGCTGAGCAGGCATCCTTCAACGACAGTCCCTGCGATTTCGCCGCTGCTATCAGGATTCGCTGGTAGAGGGCGACGTCGTCCGCGTACATCTTTGTCTGGTCTTCTATGCAGACGGCCAAGTCACTGGCTGACAACGGGTTCACCGTTGCGATCAGCGCGGCAAGGACGATCTTCAGAACCATGGCCGCCTCCAGTGTAACAGAGATGATTCGAAACTGTAATCAAAAATTAACCTCACGCCAGGGCTAATCTAAACAGGCACCTGAACCATGTGGTGGCGACAGCGGGCGGCAGCCCCGAGGTCTGAGGTGCCGGAGGGTTGTGGTTTCGGAGTGGCGACCCCGCAGGATTGGATCTTCAGACGGCCGATCGGCGTGGGCCAAGGGGATGGCACAAGACCAGATCCGGGATTTGAATCGAGAGCCCCATCCCACGACTTATGTGATATCGTTGGAGTTTCCGCGTCATGAACTGGACCCGTCGATCGTTTATTGCCGCGTGCTCTGCCTCGCCCATGCTTGGCGCCAAGAGCCGCATTGACATGTCTCGCGTTAGCGCCATCACGGACGAAATCGCGCGCAGCCCTCAGGATGCCGCCGCCTTCGCGAAGCAGTATGGTCTGAAGTGGGTGGAATTGCGTCAGGTGCCCGGCAAGCGGGGCGAGTACGCGTTCCTGCCAGAAGCTGAAGTGCGCGCGGAAGCGAAGCTACTGGATGAGAACGGGCTCCGTGTTTCGTTCCTCAATACCAGCCTGCTCAAGGTCATGATCCCTGGCATCGACCCGGTTCGTTGGACCAAGGAAGACGCCACCAAGCGCGCGGCCCGCATCAAAGCCGAGACCCCGCGCTTCGAACGCCGACTGGACGATCTTGGCAAGGCGATCCGAGCCGCGAAGATCTTCGGCATCGACAAGGTGCGCGTGTTCACCGGCTGGCGCGCGGCGGATCCCATGGCCGCAATGCCGCGAGTGGCCGAGGTGATCAATGAGATGGCGACGGTCGCCGCTTCCGAGAAGATTCACTTGCTGATCGAAAATGAAGGCGCCTGCAACGTCGGTACGTGCGCCGAACTGATCGCGCTATTGAAATTGATTCCCTCCAAGTGGGTGGGCATCAACTGGGATCCGCACAATGGCGCATCGCACAGCGAAGTACCCTTCCCCGATGGCTACAACATGCTGCCGAAGAAGCGCATTGGCAACGTGCAGATCAAGGGAAAGAGCATCCTCGACTATCCTGGCAAGCTCGATTGGAAGGTCATCTTCCATGCGCTCGAAAAGGATGGATACAAAGGACAGGTCGGCCTGGAGACCCACATCTTCGGGGATGGGCAGATTCAGGCGTCGCACGATTCGATGAAAGAGATCGTGCGTATCCTCACATAGGTTGGCCCTCACATAAGTTGGCGCGGCGCGGCTGCGTGCCCGTCGACCGGAGGAGGCGATGCGTGCCCGCGGAACTGTCCAGCATCCGAAGCTAGCCTTGCGGAGGAGCGGGAGGATGCTGTGCACTACCCAGGCTCACATGTTCGCCACAACAGCCGCTTTCCGCATCTGCTTACCCGAACATACGAGCAGATCGGCGGGCCGGATTGCCCGGCTGCTCCAACTCATCCCGAAATCGCACCGCCGCAACTGGACCCTGAGCCCGCCGTGCATCCGTAGCAGTGCTGCCCGACCACGATCTCGCGTTGCGCCAGCAGACTTGCTTCAAAGTCGCGAATATGGCGCGGAGCACCGTGATTCACGGGTAGATCGAGCATCTGGTTGAAGTCGCAATCGTAGAGTGTGCCGTCCCAGCCCACCGAAAGCATCGTCCGGCACATCACACTTTGGGCGGCCTTCGGATTGTAAGCTTCGATCAGCTTCCGCATGTAACGATCGTAGTTTCCGCTGCGCAGCAGGAACTCGAGAAACCTGCTGATGGGCATGTTGGTGATCGTATACAGCGAGTGAAACTCCACTCCATGCCGCTTCCGTAACTCGATGCGGAAATCGTTCTCGATCGATTGCTGGGAAGGCGGCAGGAATGCGCCGACGGGGTTATACACAAGGTTCAATTTCAGTGGGCTCTCGGGCATGCCATAGCCCAACGAGTTCAGCAGACGCAGCGCCGCGATCGATTTCTCGAAAACCCCATCGCCACGCTGAGCGTCGGTCTGCGCGGCCTGGAAGTAGGGCAGGCTCGCGATGATCTCCACTTGATGCGCAGCCAGAAACCCTGCCAGATCGCTTTGCGACGGCAGCAGCAGCACCGTCAGATTGCAACGGTCCATCACGTGACAACCGAAAGACCTCGCCTGCTCCACCAGCCAGCGGAAGTTCGGATTGAGTTCGGGCGCGCCGCCTGTAATGTCGAGGACCGGAATTGCCGCGGCCCGTAGCGTTCGAACGCACAACTCCGCAATCTCGCGCGGCATCGACTCGCGGCGATCCGGTCCCGCATCCACGTGGCAATGCTTGCAGGTTTGGTTGCATACACGGCCCACGTTCACCTGCAAGGTGGTGAGCGAGGCGGCACGGAGCGGGCGCATCCCGGAAGAAGCCAATGAGTCCTCAAACCGGTGGTGATTGCCTGCGGAACCGTTCAACACCCGAAGCTGCTGCTGCGGAGGAGCGAGCGGGTGGCGTTCACTCTGCAAACTCACATGCTCACCTTGGCGGCCGCATTCCGCATCTGTAAGCCGTGTACGAGCGATGCGCCACCCCGGATTGCACTCGCCACGTGGATCGCTTCGGTCATCTGGTCGAGGTTTGATCCCTTCTCCAGGCTAGCCTGAGTATAGGCGTCGATACAGTATGGGCATTGCACCGCATGCGCCACGGCAAGGGCGATGAGACACTTCTCCCTCTCCGATAGCGCTCCCTCGGCGAAAACGGCGCCATACCACTCCGAGAACTTCTTCCAAAGTTCGGGAGCATTTTCGCCGATAGACGAGAAGCGCGCAAGATCATCCTGATGGTAGTAGCCGGACATAAATGTGAGAAACTCTCCGAACACCATTTTGACCTCAGTCCCATGCATCCAGCGGACAGAGCGTGGCGCCTCGGCGAACCCGGTCAGAATTTTCAGTGTAGCCGGAGAGAGAATCCTGCCTTGCACCGGCCACTATACAAAAGGGATGATTGCAGAAGGTGGTTTTATTCCCATGAAGTATCGTTTCCCGGGGTGGGTACTGGTTTTGTTCTTGTTAGCACCGCTGTCCGCGCAAATTCGCGGGCCGATGCTGGGCTGGGTGTGGGATAGCCGGCAGGAGTCGATCCGCCCGGTGCTGGGCATTACAGGCTCATCGGTATTGGGCAAGGGCATCGACCTTGGTGGCCCGGTAAAGCACGCGTCGATTTCAGGCAGCCAGGAATTCGCGGTATTTCTGTCGGGAGATACCAAGACGGCGAAACTGGTGGACCTGCGGCCCGTCGAAACGCCGTCGCGCGGATTGGATGGTGTACCCGATGGAGCTACGCGTACGGTGCTGAGCCCTCGCGGGGAGTCCGCCCTGCTGATCTACGAAGATCCAAAGATGGTCCGCGTGGTCAAGGGGTTGCCTTCGGAGCCGGCGCTGGTACGCGAGATTGATATCTCCGTGGAAGGTGCGCCGGTTCGCGCGGCGGTTTCCGACGACGGCGCTTTGGTCGCACTGGCTTATCCCGAGCAGAAGCAAGTGATCCTGGTGGACGAGAATGCCAATCGCGTGACCCTGCAGCAGGAACTGGTCACCAAGTCGCTCAACTTCCTGGAGAAAAGCACAACCTTGCTGATTGCCGCGGAAGATGGTGTCTCCGTGGTGCAAGGCGCGCCCGCAAACATCGAGTTCCGCAAGATCTGGGAAACGACGTCCAATGCGGCGGCCGCCGTGACCGAAGGGCGCATCCTCCTGGTCGACCCCGCGATTGAGTCGGTAGTCGAGGTGAATCTCGAAGACGGGAGCCTCCGTGTGGCGCAGTGTCCCTGCTCCCCGACCGGGATTGTGCGCATGTCAGGGAGCGGCATCTTCCGGCTGACGGAGGTATCGGCTGATCCGCTGTGGCTGCTGGAGATCACCGAGTCGGGCTTGCGAACCGTGTTCGTGCCCCCGGACGCGGAGATGCCGCAGCAGTAGAAGCTACTGCCCCCCAATCCCGAGCAATTCCACTTCGAAGATCAGCGTGGAGCCCGGAGGAATGCTGGGGCGGCCCTGGTCACCATAGGCAAGATCCGCAGGGCAGATCAGCCGGGCCTTGCCGCCGACCTTCATTTTTTGCAGCCCTTCGGTCCAGCAGCGGATGACACCAGTAAGCTGAAACTCGGCGGGTTGATTGCGCTTGTACGAACTATCGAACTCGGTTCCGTTGACGAGCGTGCCCTTGTAGTGCACCTTCACCGTATCCGAGGCTTTCGGCGATGGGCCGTTACCGGGGACGAGATCGAAATACACAATACCGGATTCGGTTTTCTGCGCGCCCACCTGGCCGCTCTGCATGTCGAGAAACGCCTTCGACGATGCCTTCTCACGCTCTAGAACACGCGAGGATCGCGTCTGGCCGAGCGTCTGGAACTTCGGGCCCCATTCGTTGATGTCGACGGCAGGATTGCCTGCGGCCGCGTCAGTGATTGCCTGCTTGAGCAGTTCCAGTTCGGCGGGTGAGAGATCGAATTGCCCGAGCGAACGGTGAACGGAGAGGCCGAGCGCGTAGATGGTCTTCTCATCATCCGTGTTCGGCGTCAACGCTCCGGCTTTCGAAGCGGCGGGCGACTTGGCCTTAGCCGCGCCGGCGGGCTTTGCGGCAGTCACGGGTTTCGCGGCAGAGGCGGGTTTGGCAGCAGTCGCTGGCTTCGCGGCAGCGGCAGGCTTCGCGGCGGTAACTGGCTTCGCAGCAGTAGCAGGCTTTGCGGCCGTGGCGGGCTTTGCGGGGGCTGCGGGAGCCTGCGCAATGGCAGGGGCTTGAGACAGCAGGATTACAGGGATAACTCCCAGGAAAAGACGCATACTCTTAGGATATCGCGTAACTGCGGATTTCCGCTTCGACGCTTGCAAGATCGACCAGCCGGCCTCCGCGGCGTGTAAGTTCGGCGTAGAATTCCCGGGCGGCCGCTTCGTTGAGGCACTCCACCGCGTCCGTCACTACCTCCACCTGCCGCCCTGTGTTCAATAAACCAAGCGCCGCATTCTTCACGCAGATCTCGGTCACCACGCCATAGACCACCGCCCGCTGCACCTGAAGCGCATCCAACAGCGCCGTCAGATTGGCGTTGGTGAAACAGTCTGTCGTTTGCTTTTCGAGAAGGATCTGGTGTGCGCCTTCGATCTTCCACGGCATGGGCGCGCTCGGCACAGTCACTCTCCGGTCGAGCAACGTCGAGGCAGGCTTGTGTTGGCCCGCGGTGCCCGAAACACAGTGAGGCGGCCACTGATGGAACTCGATGTCGTCTTCGGTATGTGCGTCCATGGTCGAGATCACAACGATCCCATGCAACGCCGCAAGCCGGTTCAACGCGGCAATCCCTGGCTCCAGCGCTTCCGCTTTCGGCACGTACAACGCACCGGCGGGATACAGGAAATCGAGCTGCGTGTCGACGTCAAAGAACGCGGTTCTCATGCGCCACCCGCTTGCTGAGCCTCGCGAAGCTTCTGATTCACTTCCAGCAGTTCTTCGCTCAATTCGATATTCCAGGGCTTGGTAGAGGTCTCAAGCGCCATCAGGTGCGCGGGCAGTTTCCCGAGACACTCGCGGGCCCGTTCCCGGGCGGCCTGCGCGCCGGGTACCGGCGGATCCACAATCTCTCCCTGCAACATCAAGGGCCGTAGCAATGCCTCGGTGCCGCCGCCGCAGGAGATACACTCCCAGGTGCAGCCGATGACATCGCGATCCGCAAACCGGAACACCTGCTTCGGAGCGCCGTACGTTGCCTTGTTCTCGCTGAACTTCGCGGTGAAACGAGGACGTCCGCCGCTCCGCACTTCCACCATCTTGTAGACAGCGGCGAGACTCGGCGCATCGAGCGAAGTCGCCAGGTCGGTGCCAACGCCGAATGCGTCCACCGGCGCACCCGCATGGAGGAGGTCGCGGATCTTGTATTCGTTGAGATCGCCGCTGGCCATGATCTTCACATCTTGCAGACCAGCCTGGTCAAGGATCGCCCGCACATCCCGCGACAACTGGCCGAGATCGCCACTATCCAGCCGTACCCCCCAAAGAGGTTTTCCAACGGCAGCGGCGCGCCTCGCTCCTTCGAGGGTGTCGTAAGTGTCGATCAGAAGCACGGTTTGCTCGCCGAGCAACTCCTGCAACTTACGGAACGACTCAATCTCGCTGGGAAAGGCCTGCGTCCAACTATGCGCCGCGGTGCCAAACACCGGCACTCCATAGCGCATGCCGGCGAGCAGGTTACTTGTGCCCGCGCAGCCTCCCACATACGCCGCGCGCGCAGCCAGCGTGCCCGCTTGCGGGGAATGTGCGCGCCGGGTGCCGAACTCGACCACGGGGCGCCCGCCAGCAGATTGGACCACTCGCGACGCCTTGGTTGCGATGAGGCTTTGAAAGGACACCGCAGCCAGCAGATACGTCTCGGGAATTTGCGCTTCAATGATCGGAGCGCGGATCGTCAGAATTGGCTCACCGGGAAATACGGGCGTGCCTTCGGCCACGGCGAACACATCGCCGGTGAAACGAAGATCGCGCAAATAGTCGAAGAACTCCGCCGGGGCGTGCCGCAACTGCGCGAGACCGCGCAGATACCTGATTTCGTCTTCGGAAAAACGAAAGGACTGGAGATAGGCGGCGGCCTGCTCCAGTCCTGCTGCAATCAGATAGTTACGGTTCGCCGGAAGTCTCCGGACGAATAGCTCAAAGGTCGCTTTCTCCTGAACCTTTCCGGCAGCGAAGTAGCCCGCCGCCATCGTCAACTGATAGAGGTCCGTGAGAATCGCCTCGGGCACTTACTTCTTTTTCTCGTCTTTCTTCTCTGGAGGCGCTGGAGGTTTTACGTCACCGGCCGCCTTCTTCAGATCCTCAATGGCGCCAGGACCCATCACGTAGATCGCCGGCTCGCCCTGGCGAATCGCGTGAGCGCCGGTGCCAACCGCCGCAATCAGCACATGATCCACCAGCTTGCCCTCCTTCGCCGTGAGCTTGATTTCGATCGCCGGGTTCGACACTCCACCTTCCTCAAACGACACCGCCGAAAGGTCGCGCAGCTTGTCGACGAACGACTGCACGCTCACCGAGTCCATCTGCTGATTGCCGAGCATCCACTTCTCGCCAGACTTCTGATAAACCTTCGTCTCGCTGCCGATCCTGACTTCAATCCGGCTGGGATCGCTGAAGCCAAAGTCGAACACCTTCTTGTTGCGGAAATCGTCGACACCCTTGTTCATGCCCTCGCCGAGTTCATTGGGGACCTTGTAGACACCGGGAATCCCGCTGCCCTTCGCAAAATAGTCGTTCTCTTTTTTGCGGACCTCAATTTCGTGCGTGCCGGCTGCATCGGTGAGCCGCGCGACACCAATCTTCGTGCCGGAGGCGAAGCCCGCATCGGCCTTTTTTGCGTCCTCCTCGGAGATGTTGGTGTCCATCTTCGCGTCTTTGATCTTTCGAACCAGTTCCTCCACGCCCCAGTTGTCGGCGCGCGAAGGCCTGGGTTTCACGATCTGCCATTCGTTCTGGCTGTTCTTGCCGAACTCCACTGGCGTGCCCTTCGCGGCCAATTCAACGCGGGTGAGCTTATCGGAATCGAACGCCAGCAGACGCTTGTCGCGGATTTCCTGAGGGGTCTTGTCGAGCGACGTCTTGACGAAGCTGCCGATCGTGTAGACCTTGTTCTCGGAACCGAGCTTCGCGAAGAAGCCGTTTCCGGTGGCGGTCTCATCGCCGATCAGCAGCTTCGACGACTTGCCGTCTTTCTGCGTGATGGTGACCTCGACGTTCGGTGCGTTCAATCCATAGTTGGCCAGATCGGAAGTGTTCTCTTCCACCAACCGGTCCGAGTTCAGACTCGCCACGGTGGAGAGCATCGAGTTGACCACGTCCTGATCCACGCCGAGCTTCTCCGGAGCAACGATCTGCCACTTATCAGCCTTCTTGATCGTCGTATTCTTCCCGTCCTTGCGGCGGATCTCCACCTGAGTCACCTGGTCCTCAGGGATGGCGAGAATCTTCGGAGAATCCGGGGACCCCTTCTTCTCCTCTTCCTTCTTCACCTTGTCCGACCAGTAAACCAGGCCACCCAGAACAGCCAGTACAACAACGGCAATGAGTAACCCACGCATCTGCATTGCGGCTTATCTCCTCTTCCACCAGACGCTGACGCCCGCGATGAGCACCATCAGCGGCAGAATCAACAAACTCGAATAGGCGACCAGGCGCATCTGGGAACGGGTAAGGTTGAGGCGGCGATCCTGCGGATCCTTCGGACGGATGGAGATGAGATCCTCGTCGGCGGAGAGCCAGTTGAAGAGGTTCAACGCCATGTCGCGGTTGCCGTTAAATCCGATCAGGCTGTTGGCCATGAAACCCGAGGAGCCGACCACGACGTAGCGGCCCTTTGACCCTTCCGGACCACCCGTTCCGCCGGTGCTGGTTCCGGCCATGCCGAGCAGGTGCGGACCCTTCTTGTCTTTGTCCGGGTTGATCCGGATCTCCGCGGACGAAAGGTTCTCCGTCGCATAGCTGTTGGCACTGGTGGAGAACAACTTCTCGACCTGCGCGATGCTGGTCGCCTTGGTCTCGAGCGAGCGCGCCAGCGGATAGGCTGTCGCCGTCTCACGCATGTCGCGGACCGTCACGTGCGACTCATAGGTCATCACCAGCGGCACCACTTCACTCAACCCGAAGATCTGGCCGACTCCGCTCGTGTCCAGAATCAGATCCTTGCGCGCGGTAACGCCAAGGTCTTCCAGAAGCGCCATCAGCGCGGCATTATCAGCCACCTCCGACCGCGCCATCTTCAAGGGCGGATCCACCAGGAAAAAGATCTTTCCACCGGCGAGGAAATGCGCGCGAAGCGCATCCACCGCGGGCTGCAGGTAGTCGAACCGCGGTCCAGCCACCAGTGTAATGGTGCAATCCTTCGGGATCTCCGGTTTCTCGATCAACCGGATGCTTCTGGTCTTGTAGTTGTTGCGCTCGAGCAGTGTCTTGATGGTCGAGTAGCCGTTGGAGCGGTCCATATCGTCGAAGCTATGCTCGCCGCTACCCTGCACGGAGCACACCACGCGATCGCCCGGCTTCAGACCGCGCACCAGCGCGCTGGTCATCTCTTCCTCGGTCAGACTCCGTGCTTCTTCGCGCTTGCCGCCGATCTCGACGTAGGTGGCGGGAATCGTGCGCAGACCGTATCCCTTCGCGACCATGGGCTTCTTGTCGGGATCGATGTACTCCACCGATAGCTTCGTCGACATGACGTCATAGCGGTCGAGCAGATCCTTGGCCTGCGGAAAGCGGGATGTCTGATCAAAATGGACAACCTTGACATCCTGCTTCAAGCCCTTCACGATCTTCTCGGTCTGGTCCGAAAGGCTGAACCGTTTGTTGGCGGTGGAATCCCAGGTCTTGACATGACGTTGCGCGAGCCAGTTCACGGCGCCCAGGATCGCCAGCACCACCAGCAGATAGACCGACGCGTAACTCCAGAATTTCGTTTGACGTGCTTGCATCCAGCTCATTTACGCCCTCCACCGCAGATATTCCATGGACCGCGTGGTCAGGAACAATCCCAGGAAAATCACAGACAAATAGTAAATGACATCCTTCGAATCCAACACACCTTTGGCGAAGTTTTCGAAGTGGCCCATTACCGACATATAAGAAATCACCTTGCCCGTGGCGGTGGTGTCATAGGCAGAAACCCAATCCAGCACCCACAGCAGCAGGCAGATTGCGAACGTCGCCGCCCCGGCCACCAGTTGGTGGCGCGTGGTGTTCGAGATGAACGTGCCGATCGCCAGCAGGCAGGCGCCTTGCAGCAGCAATCCCAGATACGCGACCAGAATCGGCTTCAGTTCCGGGGAGCCGTAGAGGAACAAGATCGAAATATCCACCGCCGAGACGGCGAGAATACTGGCATAGAGAATCACAGCCGCGAACCATTTGCCGAGAATGATCTCGATGTCGCGAATGGGCGACGTGGTCAGCAACTCGATGGTTCCCGAGCGCTTCTCTTCGGCGAAGAGGCGCATCGTGATCATTGGAATCATGAACAGGCCCAGAACGCTGGCGTTCATCAGCACGGGCCGGATCACCCACTCGGTAACATCCATCGGCATGGGGCGCTGCGCCATCATGGGATCGGTACTGCGCACAACGAAGATCGCGGTCGCCGCATAAAAGAAGTAGCCGCAGATCAGGGCGAAGAACGCCATCAAGCCGTACGCAATCGGGGAAGCGAAGTAGCTCTTCAGTTCTTTTCTACAGAGAATCCAAACGTTGCCAATATTCACTTGGCACCTCCCTTTTCGGTGCTCGACGTGAGCTGGATGAAGATCTCCTCCAGGCTCAGACCCATTGGATGAAGTTCCGTAAGGTTCCAATCGGAGTTCACCACCACCCGCGCGACATCGCCCCGGATGGAACGGCCCTGCTGGCTCTCCACCTCAAACAGAAGCCGGGAACTGCGCTGCTCCTTGAACACCACGCGGCTTACACCGGCCACCTGCTCGAGCTTCTGCTGAACGGTGTCGCGGCCCAGAGTTCCGCCGCGCGGCTCCACTTCCACGGCCACCAGTTCCGCGCCACGAAGACGGCTGTTCAGATTCTCCACGGTATCGGTCGCGACCAGTTTGCCCTTCGAGATGATAATCACCCGCTCACAGGTCTGTTCCACTTCGGGCAGAATGTGCGTGCTCAGAATGATGGTGTGCTCGCCCGCAAGTTCCTTGATAAGCAGGAGAGTTTCGCGGCGCTGCTCCGGATCGAGACCCGCCGTCGGCTCGTCCAGGATCAGCACATCGGGATTGTGAATAATCGCCGAAGCGAGTCCCACGCGCTGCTTGTAGCCTTTGGAAAGCTTCGAGATCAGTTTCGATTTCACGTCGGCGACGTTGCATCGCTCACAGACCTCGTCGACCTTCTTCAGCAAGCTGGCTTTGGGCACGCCCTTCAACTTGCCGACGAACTCGACGTATTCGGAGACTTCCATTTCCGGGTAGAGCGGAGGGGTCTCGGGGAGATAGCCGATTCGCCGCTTGACATCCATGGACTGCGCCATCACATCGAAGCCGGCGACCTGCGCCTTTCCTTCGGTAGGTGGCAGAAAGCAAGTCAGCACGCGCATCGTGGTCGTCTTGCCGGCTCCGTTCGGTCCGAGAAATCCGACGATTTGGCCTTTCTCGACTTCGAAGGAGATGTTGTCAACGGCCACATTCCGTGCGTAGCGTTTCGTGAGGCCTTCTACTTTAATCATAGGTTGCTAAGGGATGAACGAACTCCGCCGCGCCAGACTTTGAGCGTGATGGAAACACGGTTCTGGCTGAGGATGGCGTCGCCTACTCATGATAGAAACACCGCAACGCGGTGTCAAACATGGCCCGTTTCGAATCGTGCAGCCGCTCCGCTCCACCAGGACCCACCCGGGGCAGCTCTCCATTGGACGCACCAGGACAACGAAGGAAAGCGGCAGACCACCACTTCTCCACAACGCCAGCCCCATGAAAATGCCGCCTGCGTTCCTGCCCGGTCATGCTGTTATACTAAATGCAGGAGTCAGCAGCGGCACGAGAGTGGGCCACCAGCCCACTTTTTTGTTGTATGCAGCGGTTTCCGGGTGTTTTTGCGGGAATGGAATGCCGTCAGTCACGAAACAGACGATCCTGGCGAAAGTGAGTGAAATCACCAGCCGGGTTGGTACGTCTGAAGGAATCGAGATTGTTGATGTCGAACTGCTGGGCGGTGGATCCCAGCGCACGCTTCGCATCTTCATAGACAAGCCCGGTGGGGTCACCCACGGGGATTGTGAGCTGATTTCTCAGCGAGTTGGAGAGATTCTCGATTTGGAGGACGCTATTCCGGGCGCAAGCTACCATTTGGAAGTCTCGTCTCCAGGTGTGGAGCGCAGGCTGCGGCTTCCTCGCGACTTCGAGAGATTCGCGGGCCAAAAGGCCAAAGTGGTGCTGCGTTCCCCCGTTGAGAATCAGAAACGCTGGGAGGGGAAGCTGATCGGAGTGACCGGCGACATCGTATCGCTGGAACCTTCCCCCGGCAAGCTGATTCAGTTCCCGGTCGATCAGGTGGAACGGGCCAATCTGAAGTTTGAGTGGTAAGTTTTTTTCCGCGTCACACAAGCCCCAGGAAGACAAGCAGGAAGGAGTAAGGTTTGGATACCATCTTTCAGTCCATTGAGCTGCTGAGCAAGGAGAAGGGCATCGATCCGCAGATCATCCTTGATGCGGTGAAAGACGCCATGCTGGTGGCGGCGCGGAAGCATTTTCGCACCACCGAAGATCTGATTGCCGAATTTGACGAAAAGCAAAAAGGCATGGTCCAGATTTTCGCCGTTTACAAGGTTGTGGATTCCATCACCGATCCCATCCGGCAAATGACGGTAGACCAGGCGCGCCGCGTCGATCCGGCAGCCGAACTCGGCACCGACATCCGCGTGTTCAGGTCCACCGAATCGCTCGGACGGATCTCGGCACAGACCGCAAAGCAGGTCATTCTTCAGAAGGTCCGCGAGGCGGAGCGCGAAACGATGTATTCCGAGTACGCCAATCGCGTAGGCGATCTGGTGAACTGCGTGGTCAAGCGGATCGAAAGCCAGGACCTGATTTGTGATCTCGGAAAGACCGAGGCGCGCCTGGGCAAGAAGGAACAGTCCCGGCTCGAGAACTTCACCATCGGTGACCGCGTGCGTTGCGTGATTCGCGCCGTGGAGAAGACTGGCAAGAACGCGGGAGTCATCATCTCTCGCGCCGCTCCGGAGTTGGTGGAGCGCCTGTTCGAACAGGAAGTTCCGGAAATCTACGATGGCACCGTACAGATCAAGGGCTGCGCACGCGAAGCGGGTGAGCGCACGAAGATCGCCGTTGCCAGCCGTGATCGCGATGTCGATAGCGTCGGCGCCTGCGTCGGCATGAAGGGCATGCGGGTGCAGTCGATCATTCGCGAACTGCGCGGCGAGAAGATCGACATCATCGAGTTTTCCGAGGATCCGGTAGTCTTTGCGACCCACGCGCTGAGCCCCGCCAAGATCACGCGCGTCACCATTCTCAGCGCCGCCGAACGGCACATGGAGGTCATTGTCGACGACAGCCAGCTCTCACTGGCCATCGGCAAGAAGGGCCAGAATGTGCGGCTTGCCTCGAAACTCCTCGGGTGGAAAATCGACATCAAGAGCGAGGAAGAGAAGCGTCAGGAAGTAGAGTCGGCGATGGCCGCGTTGACGGTCCCCGGCGCGCCCGTGTCGGTGCTTCTCGATCACGGGTTGCCCGAGAACATCGCGGGCCGCCTGCTCGACGCCGGCATTCCGACGGTGGAGCGCTTGGGCTCCATGACACCAGAAGAACTCGAAGAAGCCGGAATCACGTCCTCCATGGTCGAGACCATTCAGTTTGCCGTGAATAGCTACTACGGCCAGTACGAAGTGGTGGAAGACGCCGAACTGGTAGCCGAGGAGACCGCACTGCCGGGCGAGCCGGGCGAGGCGATTGAGCAGGTGGAAGCAGGCGCGCCAATGGAAGCAAGTGAGCTGGTGGAAGTGGGTGAGCCGGCGGAGAGCGAATCCTCCGCCATGGAAACGGAATCCGCCACTGCCGGGCCGCCAGCGGACCCCGGCGCGACCGAAGAGATCGAATCTGATACCATAAAGGACGCGGATTGACGAAGCACTAACATAGCGGCCGAAGTACTGCGCTAGGATTGTGTCCAGTCAGCCGGTTTGGACGGCGAGATTAAGGTAGGCTCGCGCCTTTTGCTTATGAGTAAGATTCGAATCAACGAGCTGGCAAGGGAGCTCGAGGTGAAGCCCAACAAGATCCTCGACCTGCTTCCTGAGCTCGGGGTGTCCGAAAAGAAAACCCATTCCAGCTCGATTGACGAGGACGTCGCAATCAAGGTGCGCCGCTATTTTGGATTTGATGACGAGATGCCCCGAATGAGGGTCGACAGCGATTCCGCTACTGCAGTGGAAGATATGCCGGAGGCTGACCTGGAATCAGACGAAGTCACCGAGCAGGTAGAACTAGACACCGCGCAACCTGCTCCGGTAGAAGTTGCGCCGGCTCCCGTTGTGGAGGCACAGGGGGAGACCCCGCAGGTTGCCGAGGCTCGTTTCGTGCCCCGGCCGTCCATCCCGTTGCGGCCGCCCCTGGCTGGCCCGATGGCATCCCCGCCGGCCACTCCCAAAGAGCCTCCAGCCGCGCCGGCGACCGCGCCAACGCCTACCCCGGCACCGCCGCAAAGGACCATCGCCATACCGGCCAAGCCCGTTCCCTCACCGCGGCCAGGGCAGATTCTCACCGGCCCAAGACAGCCCCTGCCGTCGGGTGAGGCTCCTCGCCCCCCGGCTCAGCCGCCCCAAGCGTCCGCCAATCCTCCGGGCACTCTGCTGCCGGGCCGTCCGAAGCCACCCATGCCGTCGCCCGGCGCCCCAGCGCCCGGAAAGCCGATCGCGCCGCCGCCGCGCGCCGCGCAGCCGCAGGGTCCTCCGGGGACGGGACGACCCGTGCTCGCAGGCCAGCCCGTGGCTCGCCCCGTGGTTCCACCCCGGCCGGATTTGGTCGCACGTCTTCAGCAGCAGCAGCAGTCGCAGCCGAAGCCCTCTCCGGGGCAGCCGGTCGCGCGGCCACCCATGCCGGGCCGGCCTGCGGCAGGTAGTCCGGTCCCCGGCCAGCCGATTTATCGCGGGCCCATCCGTCCCGGACAGCCCATTCTTCGCCCAGGTTCGCAGCCAGGTCATCCTGGCCCCGGGCGTCCCGGCCCAGGCGGCCAACGTCCCCGGCCCATGCATCCAACCGCGCCCGTGCGGCTGGATCCCAATGCTGTTCCTCCACCCGCTCCGGACCAGGCACGCCGGGACGCCAAGCGTCCCTCTCGTGACCGGCATCGGCCCGTGGAGCCCGAGGAGAAAGATCTTCGCCTGGTTCGGCGTCAGGAAGCCGAGCAGATCCAGGCCGTCAATCGCGAGATCACCATCTCCGAGGGAATGACCGTCAAGGAATTCTCGGAAAAGCTCGGCATCAAGGCTAACCTGGTCATCAAAAAACTGGTCGATCGCAAGATCTTTGCCACGATCAACCAGACCCTCGACGTGAAACTCGCCGAAGATCTCGCCAGAGACTTCGGCGCAACTACGACCCAGATGAGCTTCGAGGAAGAGACGGTCTTCGACCTCGAAATGTCCGAAGAGTCGTCCGATATGCAGATCCGTCCGCCCGTGGTTACCATCATGGGCCACGTCGATCACGGAAAGACTTCGCTGCTCGACTCGATTCGTGAATCGAATGTCGTAGCCGGCGAGTTCGGCGGCATCACCCAGCACATCGGCGCTTATTGGGTGGAGAAGAACGATCGCAAGATTGTCTTCATCGATACTCCTGGTCACGAAGCGTTCACCCGCATGCGTGCCCGAGGCGCCAAGGTCACCGACATCGTCGTCCTCGTGGTGGCCGCCGACGACGGCGTGATGCCTCAGACACGCGAGGCCATTGATCATGCCCGCGCCGCCAAAGTGCCGATCATCGTTGCGATCAACAAAGTGGATAAGCCCGACGCGCAGCCGGATCGCATCAAGCAGCAGCTCACTGATCTCGGCTTGATGCCTGAAGAGTGGGGCGGCGATGTGATCATGGTTGCACTCTCGGCCAAGACCAAGCAGAACATCGACCTCCTGCTCGAGATGATCCTGCTGGTGGCCGACGTTCAGGGCTTCAAGACGAATCGCAACCGCCCGGCCGTGGGTACCGTGCTCGAAGCGCAACTCGACCGTGGACGCGGTCCCGTGGCCACAGTCCTTGTTCGCAAGGGTACTCTGCGAGTCGGCGATTACTTCGTATGCGGCTCTGTCTTCTCGCGTGTTCGCGCGATGTTCGATGACCGCGGATCCGCACTCAAGGAAGCCGGACCTTCCATGCCGGTTGAAGTGCTCGGTCTGGACGACGTACCCGAGGTCGGTGAAACGTTCCAGGTGGTCACCGACACCGCGAAGGCGAAACAGATTGTGGTCTATCGCGAGGCCAAGCAGCGCGAAGAACAGTTGAAGAAAGGTTCTCGCATCAGCCTGGAAGCCTTGGCGAAGTCGCTCAAGGAAGGCGAAGTCAAGGAACTCAACATCATCCTCAAGGCCGACGTCGGCGGCACATGCGAAGTGCTTGCCGATACGCTGCAGAAGCTCAGTACCGAGAAGGTGAAGGTGCGCGTGCTCCACACTGGGGTCGGCGCCATCACCGAGACCGACGTGTTGCTCGCCTCGGCATCCGAAGGCATTATCGTCGGTTTCAACGTCCGTCCCGAGAAGGGAGCAGCGGCGCTCGCGGAGAAGGAATCCGTCGATATCCGCCTGCACACCATCATCTACGAGCTTACCGACGAGATGAAGAAGGCCATGGCCGGACTCCTCGAACCGGTGATCAAGGAGACCTTCAAGGGCCGCGCCGACGTACGCGAGTCGTTCCGCATCAGCAAGGTCGGCACTGTGGCCGGCTGCTACGTGACGGAAGGCGTGATCACGCGCGAATGCCAGCTCCGTTTGCTCCGCGACAACATCGTGGTGTACACGGGCCGGCTGGGTGGTCTGCGGCGCTTCAAGGATGATACCGCCGAGGTCAAGGCCGGCTACGAGTGTGGTATCTCGTTCGCCAGCTACAACGACATCAAGCCCGGCGACGTGATCGAAGCCTTCATTACTGAGAAGCACGCGGCGGTGATCTAACCCGTGGACAGTTCGTCCACGCCGAAAGTCAGCAACAAAGCGATCGGATTCCTGTTCGCAACGGTCTTCCTGGACCTGTTGGGCGCGGGAATCCTGATCCCGATCATCCCGTACCTGGTCAAGCAATTCCGCTCCGACGCGACCACCGTCGGCATCCTCTCGCTGAGTTTCTCGGCGGCGCAGTTTCTCGCCAGCCCGGTGTTGGGCGTTCTCTCCGACCGTTACGGCCGCCGTCCCGTGCTGCTGCTCAGCATTCTTGGATCCGCATTCGGCTACTTCCTGTTCGCACTTGCGAATTCCTTGCCGCTGATGTTCATCGCCCGAATCATCGACGGCATCACCGGCGGCAACATCTCCACCGCACAGGCTTATATCGCTGACGTCACGCCTCCCGAGGATCGCGCGAAAAGCTTCGGCCTGATTGGAGCCGCTTTCGGCCTGGGCTTCGTCGTAGGCCCTGCGCTGGGAGGCGCGCTGAGCCAGATCAGCGTGCATGCGCCGGCGTATGGCGCGGGCATCATCGCGTTGGTGACCGCCACCTTTGGCTACTTCACGCTGCCCGAATCCCTGCCCCCGTCACAGCGCCGCGCAGGTGGCTTCCAAGTCGCCGAGTTGAATCCCTTCCGCCCGTTGCGGCAAGTGCTGGAACGCGGCGAATTGCGGATGCTGCTTGCCGCGCTCTTTGTCATGAACTTCGCTTTCAGCGGGCTGCAGAGCAACTTCGCGGTGTTCACGGCGGTGCGCATGAACTACACCGCATCGGAAAACGCGTGGACTTTCGCGTACATCGGAATGACCGCCGCGTTGATCCAAGGCTGGCTGGTGCGGAGGATCGCTGGCAGGATGAATGAGTTCCACATGGCGGGCATGGGTCTGCTGCTTCTGATCGGGGGCTTTCTCGGTGTGGCCTTCTCCCATCGCCCCTTGCACCTCAATCTGGCGATTGTCGGAGTGTCGGGGGTCGGTTTTGCGAGTACCGCCATGATGGCCATGCTGACCAAGCGCGTCAATCAGCGCGAGCAGGGCTGGCTGCTTGGCTGCACACAGTCATTGCTGAGTGTGACGCGAGTCTTCGGGCCGCTGTGGGCGGGCCTGGCGTTTGACTGGATGGGCTCGGGATCACCTTACACGAGTGGCGCCCTGTTCACGGCCATCGCGCTGCTTCTTACTTACTTCGCCAGTTCGCGGTAGTAGAAGATCAGATCGACCGGCGGCGGTGTGTGCCCCATCGCACGAATCATGGCCGAAACCTGGCCCCGGTGATGAGACGCGTGATTCACCACATGAAGAATCAACTGCCATAGAGGATTCTGGTAGGCGTTGCCCTTCAGATCCTTGTAGGCGATGAGCCGCTCCACGGACTCATCTGTCTCACCAGCCAGCAGCGCCTGCCACCGCTCGAAAACCACCGGCCAGTCTTCTTGCAGCGTCTTCATCCGGAGATCCGTCTCGGGATCGAGGAACTTCGTCACGGGCGCCGCCGTGATGCGGTTGATCCAGATCCGGTCCGCCGCGAAGATATGGGCCAGGGTCCCCAGCACGCTCTTGTCGGCATGTTTGAAGTCGCGATGGAGTTCTTCTTCCGCGAGAGCAGCAGCGGCGGCAACCAGACGCCGCGAAGCCCACTCGGTGTATCGAAGATGCTGACGCAGGGTCTCGACAGGTACACTCATACTGGTCATGGTAGCGCGGCAATGCGGTGCGGCGAATCCCAGAATCTGGAATCCTTCGCAGTCTTTTGGCCCCGGCAGGCATGCTATTCTGAAGGGGCAGAAGGGGAGTAGATCGTCCTTCCCGGATCAGACGTTCCGTCATCCCGGTTGCATCAGCGCCCGGAGCGTCAATCAGGCTTCCTCCTGAAGATCAAGACCTTTTGCAGCGAATCCGCCATGCTGCGAAAGGCGTTTGATGAACTCACACATCCTTTTTCCGTTCAGTGAATACTGGCTCGCGTATCTTGGCTTCACGGCGCTGATCGCCGTGTTCCTTGCCCTCGATCTGGGGGTTTTCCACCGCGAGCCGAAGCCCGTGTCGTTTCGTGAGGCGACTCTGTGGAGCGTCGTCTGGATCATCCTCGCTCTGGTGTTCAACGGTGGGCTTTACCTCTATGCGGTGAAACATTTCTCGCTGGAGGTGGGGCGGCAGGTGGGTCTGGAGTTCCTTTCCGGCTACGTTGTGGAACGGGCGCTTTCCATTGACAACATTTTCATCTTCGCGGTGGTCTTCAGCTACTTCGCAATTCCGTCCGCCTACCAGCACCGGGTTCTTTTCTATGGAATCGTTGGCGCGTTCGTCTTTCGCGCGATCTTCGTGGCGCTGGGCTCGGTGCTCATGCAGTATCACTGGGTGGTGATCTTCTTTGGCGGATTGCTGATTCTCACCGGTCTCAAGATGCTTCTGCCGCAGTCCTCCAATCAGGATCTCAGCCAGAACTGGGTGTTGCGCCTGATGCGGCGCTGGCTGCCGGTGACCGACAAGTTCGACCGGGATAGGTTCTTCGTCCGGCAGGGCGGTGTAATGGTTGCGACTCCGATGTTCGCCGCGCTTGCATTTATGGAAGTGACGGACATTGTCTTCGCACTCGACAGCGTGCCTGCGATTTTCGCGCTCACCAAGGAGCCTTTCCTCGTCTTCACGTCGAACGTCTTCGCCATCCTCGGCCTGCGCGCAATGTACTTCATGCTCGCTGGAGCGATGGACCGCTTCTATCTGCTGAAGTACGGTCTCTCCGCGGTGCTCATCTTCGTGGGTCTGAAAATGGTGTGGCTCAACGGTCTGTACGACGGCAAATTCCCGATCGGCCTTTCGCTTGGCATCATCACGCTGCTGCTCGCCGTGCCGACCTTTCTGTCGCTCTTACTGCCCAAGCGGCCCGAACTCGCGGCCGAATCGGATACGCCCTGACGCGGGATGAGAGATCGGTTCTCGCCTCTGCCCGGCTCTCAGGCAGCCACCCGGCCAGGCCCCCGGGCTATTGAGCGAGTGGCGCCTTTGGGGTCGCGCTTTGCACCCGAGTGTGAAAAGCTGGAAGAATGCAACGGCGCTTCCTTTTGATGGGTCTTCTGATTGGGCTGACCGCATGCCGGTCCTCCGACGGCGATCTCGGCGAGATGGTGAATGCCGGCGATCAGAAGATGGCGGTTCAACTGGTCAGCGGCTTTCATGCCATTGAGAACGGCTGGCGTTGGACGGAAGGCAACTTCGCGGTCGGAGTGAAAGTTCCGAAGCGCGCGGACACCAAGGGTGCGGTACTCGTGCTGCGCTACGGCATTCCTGATGTAATCCAGGCCAAACGCCAGATGACCACCATTCGCGCATCGGTGGCTGGCACGGATCTGCCGGAAGAGTCCACCGGCAGGATCGGCGCACAGGAACTGCGGCGCGACGTTCCGGCCGAAGTCTTCAAGGACAAAACGACGGTCCGGCTCGAATTCAGTGTGAGCCCCGCCACTCCCCCCACGGGTGACGACCGGCGCGAGCTTGGCCTCATCGTCCACGAAGTGGGCTTGATACGCAAGTAGTGCGGCAGACGCAACGCTCGCCTGGGATGCGCGACGTCCGTTCAACTCACCGGCCTGCCCCTACGCTGGAGGAATCACCGGATTCGCCGGAGGCGTGGAAGCCGGCTTGTCTTTCTTGGGCGGTGGCAGGTCCTTCTTCACGGGACTGATAATTACGTGGAATGCGCGCCCTTCGAGTCGTGGCGAGCCTTCCACTGCCCCATAAGCGAGCAGATCTTCGGCAAAGCGCTTGAGTAGCTTCTGCCCCAGATCCACGTGCGCGATCTCGCGTCCGCGGAATTGGACCAACGCCTTGACACGGTTGCCTTCTTTCAAAAAGCGAATCGCATGGTTCTTCTTGAAGTCGTAGTCATGATCATCGGTGTTCGGACGGAACTTGAGCTCCTTCACCTGGATGACATGCTGTTTCTTCTTGGCTTCGTGAGACTTCTTCTTTTGCTCGTACTGCCACTGGCCATAGTCCATGGCCTTGGCAACGGGCGGCTCTGCGGTGGGCGAAACGAGGATCAGGTCCAACCCGAGATCCTGCGCTCTACGGATCGCAGCTTGGGTAGGCAACACTTCTACCTGCCCATCGGGAAATACTGCACGAACCTCTCTGGCTCGGATCGCTTCATTTACGTTCTCGCGGACGCGAGCACGGCGTGGGGGAAAGCTCTTCGGTGGATACATTCGAAAATCAGACGCGCTGGGCTGCTGGTTCAGATCCTTTCCTGGAATCAAAATAGGGGATGCCTTGCCATATGAACAGACATCCCCTGCTGAAAGATCAAGACTTATAATTCCAGCCCCCAGTGTAATCGGATTGGTTCCCGGTGTCCATGGGGGGTATCAAAAAAATGCGATACCCTACCATCGGCGCAACGCGACGGTTCCGTTAGCCGTAGAAACAGTAGGAGGCTGCGCTCCCAGCGGCGCGCTGCCTGCTCCGGTTGCGCTTCCGCTACAATAGGAGTCAAAGCAGGGTGCCTTTGCGTTCGCCTAACGGTTCGTTCGTCGCCTCGGCTGCGGCCGCTCTTACGCTTGTTCTCTTTCCATCAATAGGGCCGGCGGCGGAAACCGGCCAGCTCGACGCCAATCCCACTCTGTTCAGCGTGATCGCCGCGCTCAACGCCGGCGGCTTCGACGCTGATATCAACTCCTGCTTCAATCATCCGCTGCGCAACTTTGTCCGGCAGCAGGTTGCCGCGAAGAACCCACCTTCGGCATTCGAGATCAAGCGTTTCCTGCGCGATCACCGCCTGGAGAACGACGCGCAAACCATGGCCCGCTTTGTCTCCTTCGCGCTGGTAGTGGAAGCCCCGTCGTTTAAATATCGTGTTCGCGAAAACGACGTGCCGCCCGAAGTGGCCGCGCTCACAGGACTCCAGGAACTGATGCAGAAATTCCATCAGGAAGCGGGCATTGATGAACTTTGGAAGCAGGCGCAGCCCTCCATCGAGAAACTGATTTCCAACTATCACGAGCCTACGTCGCGCGCCGTTCTGGAAGCGAATGGCTACCTGCGCAACGTCACAAGCGGCTATCTCGGGCGGCGCTTCCAGATCTATCTCGATCTGCTCGGTCCCCCGAATCAAGTGCACACTCGAAGCTACGCCGACGAGTTCTTCGTCGTGGTCACACCTTCGGCCGAGCCGCAATACGAGGAGATCCGGCACCGCTATCTGCAGTACCTGATCGACCCTCTCACACTCAAGTACGGCGAGCAGATCGACAAGAAGAAGAGCATTCTTGACCTGGCGCAAGCAGCGCCGGCGTTGCCCGAGGTCTACAAGTCCGACATTACGCTGCTTGTCCAGCGGAGTCTCGTCAAAGCGATCGAAGGCCGCATGATGAGCGGTCCAGGCACGGGCGAAAGGCGCCAACAATGGATTGATCAAGCCGCCGCCGAGGGGTTTGTGCTGGTGCCTTATTTCTCTGACGCGCTGGCAGGTTACGAAAAGCAGGAACAGGCCCTGCGGCTCTACTTCCCCGAAATCATCAACGGCATTGACCTCAAGAAGGAGGATAAGCGTTTCGAGAACTTCGAGTTCGCCCGCACGCCGTTTCAGCGCAAACCAAGACATACCTGCCAGCAGGAAGAACCCGCGACAGTCTCCGGCGTGGACAAAACTCTGGAGGACGCCGAGACGCTCTTCAATGCGCGCCCCCGCCAGCTTGCCGAATCGCGCAAGCTCTTCCTGGCCGCATTGCAGGACACTGATGACAAATCCAAGCGCGCCAAGGCGTATTATGGTTTGGCACGCATTGCTACTCTGGAGAAGGATCCTGACTTGGCCGAGCGCCAGTTCAAACGGGTGCTCGAATTGGAGCCGGATCCGTTTACGAAGGCTTGGACGCTCGTGTATCTTGGCAATCTCTCCGATCACGCCGGGGAAATCGAGCGGGCCACGGAATACTACAACGCGGCTGCCGCCGTGAAAGGCGCTTCCGCAAAAGCGATCGAGCAGGCGGACCGGGGACTGAAGGGCGAGTTTCGCCGCAGGGCGCAATAGAATGATGCCGGCAGCGATGCTGGCGAGAATGTTCGAACCTCAAGGAGTGGATGATGAAGAAGTTTCTCTTGAGCGCGGGAGTTCTGCTGATCAGCTTGCCGCTGGCCGCGCAGAAGCAGCCCCAGCCCAAATCCCAGAAGGAAGTGGATGCCCTCATGGCGATCCAGAATGCCCAGGATCCGGATTCGCGCATCGCCGCAGTCGAGAACTTGCTGACGAAGTTCGCTGATACCGAGTTCAAGGGCTTTGCACTCTATCTGGCTACCGTTTCCGCGCAGCAGAAGAACGATTTCGAGAAGTTGTTGCTCTATGGAGAACGCACGCTCGAAGTCGATCCCAAGAACTACGCCACCATGCTCCTGATGTCGAGCGCCATCGCCTTGCGCACCCGCGAACATGATCTCGACAAGGAAGAAAAACTCAGCCGCGCCGAGAAACTCGCCAAGGATGCCGGCGAGGCACTGAAGACCGCGACGAAGCCCAATCCTCAACTCACCGACGAGCAGTGGGAAGCCGCGAAGAAGGACTTCGAAGCACAGATGCACGAGTCGCTAGGCATCGCGTCCTCCGGACGTAAGAAGTACGACGACGCGATCAACCATTTCAAGTCCGCAGTGGAGTTGAACGGGGATACTTCCACCATGGTGCGCCTCGGCTCTACTTACAATCTGGCGCAGAAGTATGACGAAGCGATCGCCACGCTGGATAAGGTGATGGCTGTGGCCGATGCGCCACCTCAGGTGAAACAGATCGCTCAGGCCGAGAGGGCGCGTGCGATTCAGGCGAAAGGAGCAAAGAAGTAGCCTGAATCCTGTCATGAGTGGCGATCTGGAACTCCTCGAATCGAAGATTCATCATCGTTTCGTCAATCGGAGTCTCCTGGAACGCGCTCTCACCCACAAGTCGTACCGTTTCGAAAAGCCAAGCGCCGAGCCCGGTGTCTTCGGGGATAACGAGCAACTCGAATTCCTCGGTGACTCCGTGCTCGGCTTTCTTGTCAGTGAACAACTGGTTCAGATCTATCCCACCATGCCCGAAGGCGGGCTCTCCAAACGCAAAGCGCACCTGGTGAGCGCGCAGCGGCTCTACGAGGTCGCGCAGACCCTTGGACTTGGCCAGTTCCTTCGCCTCGGGCGGGGTGAGGAGCTCAGCGGCGGGCGCAGCAAACGGGCTCTGCTTGCCAACGCCCTCGAAGCGCTCATTGCCGCAATGTACCTGGATGGCGGACTCGAACTGGTGCGAAGCTTCGTCGACGTGCACATCATTTCGGACTTTGCCGAGAGCCCGGATGGCGACTCACGCGTGAACGATTTCAAGAGCGCGCTACAGGAAAAGACACAGCGCATGAAGCTGCCCACGCCACGCTACTCCATCGTGCGCGAACAGGGACCCGAGCACTCCAAAGTGTTCACCGTGGAGGTGCGAGTGGGCAAGGAACTGGCGAGCCGCGCCGAGGGGCTCTCCAAGAAGAGCGCCGGACAGAAGGCGGCACAGCAGGTGCTGGAACGCCTGACCGAAATCGACGCTCAGCCGGAATAGCCTCCGAAAGTTGGCTATTTTTCCTCGCAAACTAGTTTCTCCTCCCGGCTGCCAATCGTTAGTGGTAACATCTAGGGTTTTGTAGAACATCGGCCGTTGGCGGGCCGCGGCACGTCCCGCGTGGGTTCGCGCGCCCGCAAAAGGAGACTTCCCCATGTTGCTGGTATTGGCCGCCGTGAGCGGCGTGTTGGTCTATGGAATGGTGGCCGCGCTGCTGGGCACAATCCTGCCCGAGCTGTCCAAGCGCCTCAAGCTGACGCCCGCGGAGATGGGACGGATTGCGCTGGCGCAAGCCGTCGGACTGGTGCTGGCTTCCATTGTCGTGGGTCCGCTGATCGGCATCGCGGGCAAGAAGATCGCACTCGTGATCGCACTTGCGATTCTCACCTTCGGCCTCTTCTCTCTTCCCCGCTCGAAGAGCTTCGGCTCGGTTGCTGGCATGCTCTCCGTGATTGGTTTCGGTGGTGGCATCATTGTCGCCGGCGCCAACTCTCTCACGGGCGACATGGGTGCGGGCATGTCCGAGATGACGAAGACGAATCTGCTGAACTCGTTCTTCGGGCTAGGCGGATTGTTGACGCCGTTCATTGCGGCGAACCTCTTCAAGGGCGACTCGGCAAAGCTGCTCAACCTGATTGCCTCGCTGACGGTGGTGTCGCTGGTGCTTTTCGCCATTGGCCCGGTTCCGGGTCCGATGGGTGGCGGCGAAGCATTCGGCGGAGCGGGTGCGGTGTTGGGCTCCGGCGCGTTCTGGCTGGTAAGTCTGCTCTTCTTCCTGTACATTGCCTGCGAGGTCGGCGTATGGAACTGGCTGGTGCAACATTTGGTCGCGCAGGGATTGCCGGAGAAAAGCGCGCTCAACGTGTTGAGCCTGGGCTTCGCCCTCGGTCTGCTGCTGGGCCGCCTGCTGGTTGTGCCCTTCCTGCCGAAGGATCTCTCACCGGTGCAGGTGACGCTCGGTGCCGGCGTGCTGATGGCGGTGACCACCTTCGCGATGTTGCAGGTGCGTGGCGCGGGTGCGGCGGCGGGCGCGGTGTTTGTTGGCGGACTCGCGATGGCGCCTGTGTTTCCGAATGCGATTGCGATCACGAACACGACCTTCCAGGGCAACCCGACCGCACTGGGCTTGGCGCTGGTGTTCGGCTGGATGGGCCTGGCGGTCAGCTCGCCGATCATCGGCGCTCTCGGCGGCCACGACACCCGCAAGCTGAAGACGGCGCTTCTGGTGCTGCCAGTGATGTCGGTGCTGATTGTCGGCGTCAGCATGCTACTGCTCGGCTAACGCCGCCAGCCATGGGCCGCCGCGGATCGCAAACATCGTCGTTGTCAACGCGCAGTTGCGCCTACGACAAGTACTTCGAAGCGGTCAGAACCTCTTGCACTGGTGAACGAGTGGGGCGGCATTGGTTTCAGCGATCCCCTCGAGCTTTGGTCGTCAAATGACTGGGACACCATAAGGAACGATCCTTTCATGTCAAATCCGTCTCGCACGCTCAGCATCATTTCCTCTGTCATTGTGGGCTTCGGCTCGCTACTGCCCGGCCAACCCACGGACCGGCATAACGAACTCACTCCGGAAGAGGTGCGCGCGGGCTGGGTTCTGCTTTTCGACGGCAAGACGGCGCGTGGTTGGAGTAGTCCGAGTTCTGAACAGTTTCCGAACGGCTTCTGGCGAATCGAGGATGGATTTCTTCGGGGCGCGGCAGTCGGCGCCCGGGGCATCGATCTTCAGAGCACAGAGAAGTTCCGGAACTTCGAGCTTCAGTTCGAATGGAAGATAGAACTAGGCGGGAACAGTGGGCTGAAGTATCTCGTCGGCAGTTCTCAGAAGCTCGTCTTTGAGGGCAACGGACTCCCACAACGCGAAGGAACCACGCAACCCGGCCCTAACGCGATCTTCCGGGAGGGCACCTATGGCATGGAGTATCAGATGGTGGATGAGGCCGAGCATCCAGACGGCAAGTCACCCCTCACGATCTCAGGGGCTCTCTATCAGTTCGCCGGTCTCGAGCGCAGTCATGCTCGCCCGGCTGGGCAACTCAACAGGTCCAAGATAGTCGTGAATGGCAGCCGTATTGAACATTGGCTCAACGGAACTCGTGTAGTGGCGGTCGATACAGCATCCGAGGAGTTTCGGAGCACTGCCTCCAAGGCTCCAGGCAGGACGCGAAGGGCATTGGACTATCTTTCTCAGGAAGGTCCGATCGCGATACAGAGTCACACCGGCGCAGTCTGGATCAGGAACATCAAACTAAGAAGACTGAAGCCACTTCCCTAGCGGCCCCTTACGCTGGGATCGGCAACGGTTTCTAAGAAGCCGCTAAGAATCTCGTTGAACCGTTCGGGATCATCCAGAAAGACGGCGTGTCCGACATTGTCCATGATTTCCAAGCGGCCGGCCGGTAGTTCCTTCTGCAGAATAGCCGCGAGCGCGTCTGCCCCGGGACCGGAACGGTTGATGAAAAGAACAGGTTTGTCCAGCCGCTTCAATGCCGGACGACTGTCACGGTCCAGGCTATCCACCTGCAGTGCGATGGCGGTTGGAGTCGGAGTCTTCAAGTTGGCCTCGCCTATCCGATGATACAGATCCTTGCCGTGTGGCCTCCGAAACATACTGGGAACCTGTTCTGAAACGAACTTCTTTCGATCGCGCAGCATGGCCTTCGCCTGTTGTTGAAACTGACGGATTGCTGCGTCGTTTGGTGTCCTGACCAAAGTGCCGTCAACCAGAACCAGGGCTCGCAACGATGCAGCACCGAATTGCTCGACCAGGCTCAGCGATTCCACAACGCCTCTCGACCAGGCGATCAGCACGACCGGCCCAAGACCGAGCGCTTCGATCACCTCATGAACATCTCGCGCGCGCCGTTCCGTGTAGTTTCCCTCTTGCACCTTTTCGGAATCCCCTTGGGATCGCGGATCGAGCGAAACCACCCGCCATTTGCTCGATAACAATCGCATCTGGGGCGCCCAGAATTCAGCGGCTCCGGTCCAACCCGGGAGGAACAGAAGAGCCGGGCCTTTCCCTGCCTCGAAGTAGTGCAGCTTGACACCGTCACTCGTCCGCTTGAAGCCGCTCTTGAAGCCGCTGGAATCGATTCGAGCATCAGCGGCCTGGAGAGGCAACACGGAAGCGCAGAGTAAGAATACAGCCGGGACAAGCATTTTGGGTTTCACAGGAACTCACGATAACACGCGCCACCATGGGACGCTGCTCCCGCATGACGCAACCGCGCGCCGCGAGCAACTGTGTGACCCCGGCCTCTGCCCCGACGCTCCCGGTGACAAGCGACTCGCAGGAGATCGTCAGAATGCCTTCGTCGCCAACTGATCGGCAGCTTGTTGGTTCACTGTGTGGTGATCCGGCGAACTCGGATGTTTCGGAAGCTGACCTCCGACGAATGATGCTGAAGAACAATGGGACTCTCAAACGGGACATCCACCGGGTAACGCGCAGTCAACAATCCATTCAGCCAATGCTCGGCATGGTCTTCAAGCACAATCAGTCGCGAGTCGTTCCATTCGCCGGCAGGCTTGGCTGCGGGCCTGGAGACCGCCACGAGGCCATAGAGTGCCCCGCTCTTTTGCTTATCATCCACGCGCGCTCCAGGATCGGCGGCGTCATCCGCCATTTGGTATTCCCACCCAGTCGCAAAGCGAGGCAGTCCAAATGAGATCAGATCTGAGCCAAACAGCCGGTACTTCACACCTGAGTTGCTTTGCTTCGCCGCCTTCCACTCCCACTTCAACTCGAAACTCCTGTACTCGCCGAAGCTGCGCAGGTCTGCGCCCGGGCTGTCCGGGATGGCAACGAGGCAGCCGTCAGCGACCCTCCAGGAACCACCAAGATCATTGGCGCCCGCTAGTGTCAACCAATGGCCGGCTGTCTTTCCGTCGAATAAAATCTCCCATTCCCCATCGCGGATGGCTGGCTCTCTGTCTCTTGAGCCGTTCAGCGTGGGCAGCGGCTGAATGAGTGTGTCTTGAACGGTGGCCAATTTCCACGCGCCGTTGTCCTGAACCAACGTGTATGTGAACGCACCGGAGGAATGGAGGGCCTCGGGAGCGGTATCCCGCCACAGCCCTACGGCAATCGCGACGTCGGGGCGCAAAAATTCAACGTGACGGATGAAGTAGGAGATTTTCCGTCGATCCCGCGAGCTCCGTCCGGCCAGGCCGCCGAGCCGAGTTCCGCCCAAACTGAATCGCGCGGCCTTCACGTGAGTCAGAGCAAGAACAGCTTCCCGGTTTCCGGCTTGCCGAGCCGTTACGAAGCGAGCAATCACATCACGTACGTCGGCGTCCGAAGTTGGCCCTCCCCGCACCTGGGACATTGCGAGGTTCGCAAACGCAATCGAAACGAGGATGGGGCAACCCAGATTCATAGGGAGAGCATACCGTAACTGCCGATTCGAATCGGCGGGCTGACTGTGGTCACCAGCCAACTTGCCAAGGTCAATGACTACAGCGCCTCTTCCATCAACAGGCTCGCGGACCGCATCAAGCGACTCGCCGTGTGAGGCCAGGCCCTCCGCTCGGCAAGCAGGGCACTTCCCTGGGTGATAGAGTAAGGTGCGAGGAGATTCGTTTCGATGGAATCCGATCGCCGCTCTTTTCTTACTACTTTGGCCTCTGCGCCATTATTCGTCCCTTCATCCGCGTTTGGCGCCAATGACCGTCTGCGGTATGGTGTCATCGCAGTAGGCGGCCGTGGCCGCTATCTGAATCGTAAGTTCAAGGAACTGGGAGCGCAGTGCGTCGCCGTGTGCGATGTCTACGAGCCATACGTCGCACTCGCGCTCAAAGATACCCCCGATGTAAAGACCTATGTCGAATACCGGGAGTTGTTGGAGAACAAGGATGTGGATGCCGTGGTGATCGCGTCGCCCGATCATCATCACTGTCCCATGATGCTGGATTCACTGTCGGCGGGCAAGGATGTCTATGCCGAGAAGCCGCTCTCGAAGACTTTGGAAGAGAGCGCCAAGATGATTCAGGCCGTGCGGAAGTCGAAGCAGGTGGTGCAGATCGGCATGCAACGCCGTTCGGCGGAGTCGGTGATGAAGGCGAAGAGGATCATTGATGATGGCGTACTCGGCCGCGTGACGCTGGTGAAGCCGCAGTGGCATTGGAACATCGCGAAGCCGCTGAACAACACTCCGCTTGATGGCAAGCTGGACTGGACGAGATTCCTGGGCAAGGCCCGCAAGCGTGACTTGGAGCCGATGCGCTTCCGGTCGTGGCGCTACTTCTACGACTATGCGGGCGGCAACATGACCGATCAGGGCACGCACTTGATGGATGTGGTGCAGTGGTTCATGAAGTCGGGTCCGCCCAAGTCGGCCATGGGCCACGGCTACGTCGCGAAGATGCAGGGTGCCGAGCATGCGGATGTGTTCTCGGCAATTTTTGAGTATCCCGATTTCATGGTGACGTGGACGCTGGATTACGCGAATTCCTATCAGAATGGCTGGTCGATCACGTTCATGGGCGATAAGGCGACCATGATTCTGGATGACGCGGGATTCGTAGTGTATGGCGAGCCGTGGAAGAAGGAGAATCCACCGTTGTTCCGGGAAGAGGCGCCGGTTCCGGTGGAGTCCCACATTCAGAACTTCATGGATTGTGTGAAGTCGCGGAAGGATCCGAACTGCACGGTGGAGATCGCGGCGCAGGCGGTGGCGGGTCCGCATCTTGCGAACCTAGCGATGCTGAAGGGCCGTAAGGTGACGATGAACGATTTCGCGAAGGTCAGTTGAAGTCGAAGTAAAGTCTCGGGTGAGCCCGAAATAGATCGCGGATGGCCTGCCCTGCCACGAGCCTCCGTTGAGCACGGACCAGCCACTCTCGCGGCACCGGCTCCACGGGTACGGCCTTCATCGCGAGGGCCCGGCTGATTGGGCTGAGACCATTCTCCCGTTGGCTACAAGGTACTCCAGGTGAGTGGCTCCAAATCCATAGGGTCATCACCCGTTACCCGTCTGGCAATTCGATGTTCGGATTCCTCATGAGGCAGATCCGGCATGACGGAGCTTTACCCTACCAGGAGGTTCGGACCTCCCCACTCGCGCCGGGCAGGGGATCAGGCTGTCATGGCTGTTTGGGGGCGCACGGCGCTGGCTGTGGCCGCAAAAGGCAAGCGCGGAGGACAACTTTGATGCCGACTCCTCTCATTTGATACGACAGAAGGAGTCCATGCAAGATCGGTCTCTCAGTACGCAGTCGTATGCCGCCCTCCTGAAGAGCGTCAAGGAGCGGATTCAGACGGCCCAGGTTCGTGCCGCCGTCGCCGTCAACCAGGAGTTGGTGATGCTGTATTGGGGAATAGGAAAGGAGATCTTGGCACGCCAGGATGAGGAAGGATGGGGCAAGGGGATCATTCCGAAATTGGCCAAGGACCTCAAGAGCCAATTCCCCGAGATGCAGGGCCTCTCTCCACGGAACCTCGGCTACATGAAAACCTTCGCAGAAGCATGGCCGGAGGAACCAATTTTGCAGCAGGTTGCTGCAAAATTACCGTGGTTCCACAACTGCATCATTCTCGACAAGATAAAGCCCACCGAGGAGCGTCTCTGGTACGCCCGGGCTGCTGTCGAAAACGGTTGGAGCCGAAACGTCCTGGTCATCCAGATTGAAGCCGGGCTTTACCATCGACAGGGAAAGGCGATAACGAACTTCAGCAAAGCTCTACCAACTCCTCAGTCCGACTTGGCCCAGCAGCTTTTGAAAGATCCCTACAACTTCGATTTCCTAACGCTCTCGAAGGATGCCGATGAGCGCGAGTTAGAAACCGGCCTGATCGCGCACATTCAGAAATTTCTCCTGGAACTTGGGATCGGCTTTGCGTTCATTGGTCGCCAGTACCCGCTTGAGATCGCTGGCGATGACTATCGGCTGGATCTTCTCTTCTACCACTTGAAGCTTCGTTGCTTCGTCATCATCGACCTGAAAACTGGCCCGTTCAAGCCCGAGTACGCCGGTAAGATGAACTTCTACCTCGCCGCGATTGATGACATGCTGAAGCACCCAAGCGACAACCCGAGCATTGGCCTGATTCTGTGCAAGAGCAAGAAGAATCTGGTTGTCGAGTACGCGCTTCGAAACACTGCAACTCCAATGGGCATCGCGGAGTTCCGGCATCTGGAGAAGTTGCCGGCGGAACTCAAGGGAAGTCTACCGACGATCGAGGAGATCGAGGCCGAGTTGGAGAAAGACGAAGTTCACTGATCAAGCCGCGCTCAGCTTGTGTGGTCCTGGATGATCTTCCAACCCTTCGCGGTCTTGCGGAAAATCAGCGTGAAGACGCCCCCGGTGTCACCACCTTTCTCCTTCGGGCGCTCGAGCTTCCAGTTTCCGAGCACGGTTGCATAGTCGGACCCCAGCATGCGCACCTCAATGCCTGAGAAGGTCGTGGTGCCCATGTGTTCCTTGCTCGGATAGCGCTTGATGTAGTTCGCCAGCACCTGTGCGTGGCCGCGCGTTACCGTCTTGCCGACGAAGAGCGTGTTGGGCGAATCTTCATAGCCGTCCATGAAGCCTTTGATGTCGCCTCGGTTCCAGCACTCGATCTGGCGCTTGAGTTCCTGACGGATGAACTCCTCGGCCGATTGCGCGGTGAGAGCGAGTGCGAGTGAGAACAGGAGCACCCAGCGAATGACAAGCTTCATGGAGAGTCAGTATAGCTTTTCAGATGGCTGCCTGGATTGCTCCGTTTTCATCGGCGAGCCGTGAGGAGAGAGCGCGCATCTCTTCGGGCGGCATCGGCTCGAAAGTGCGCGCCGTTTCGAGGTTCTCGCGCAGGACCGTGAGATTGGGCATTCCCACGCTGGCAACCGTGATTGGCAGCGAGAGACTGTAGCGGATCAAATCGCGGCCGGAGGCCCGCCCACGTCCCGTACCGGCAAGGCCATCCTGCGCCGTAACTTTCATCGCGATCACGGCGATGCCGCGGCGAACTGCCACCGGAAGCGCGATGTCTTCGAAGCTGGAACCAGGATGCGGGACGGGCGGAAGTGCTTCGGCGAAAAAGTCGCGGGGAGCGCCCGGAGCCGTCTTCTTCCAGAATCCCTCGCCATCGGGACTCCGTCCTTGCAGACCTGCGTTGAGGGGCATCTGCACTGCGTCGAAACCGTGGCGATCGAGTGCGAGCGCGAGCGTGGCGGGGTCGGTGTGAGAAGTGATCCCGATGAAGCGCGCAGCTTTCTGATCGCGCAGTTGTTCCACGGCTCGGAGGGCGCCTTCCGTCTCGATGCGGCGGAGATCCTCTTCGAACATGAGGTGGTGGATGTGGAACAGATCGACGTAGCTGGTGCGCAGCCGAGCGAGGCTGGCTTCGAACTCGCGCAGCACCTCGTCATAGCCGCGGGCCATGGTCTTCGTGGCAAGGAAAAGCTGCTCCCGGCGGCCTTCGGCAGCAAGTCCCACCCACGATTCGCTGGTACCTTTGCCATAGGATTGCGCGGTATCGAAGTACGTGATGCCGCCGTCGATCGCGAGTTGGAGTGCCTGGACGCCGGCATCCTCGCGATAGGCGGCGTAGAGCCGGTTGCCGCAGCCCATGGCGAGGATCGACACTTGGCAGTCGTGTCTTCCGAACTTGCGCTTGGGCAGCATCAGAACGTCCCCGGGTACGCGCCGCCGTCGATGAGCAGATTCTGGCCTGTGATGTAGGCGGCTTGCATGCTGCAAAGGTAAGCGCAGAGGTCGCCGAATTCAGCGGGATCACCGAATCGGCCAGTGGGATTGAGCGCTTTGCGGCGGGCTGCTTCGTCCTCCACGGTGCGATTGGCGGCCTTCGCGGTCACAGCAAGGTTGCTCCGCAGACGATCGGTATCGAAGGGGCCAGGCAGCATGTTGTTGATGGTGACGTTGTGGCCGGCCGTCTTGCGGGCGATTCCAGCCACGAAGCCCGTGAGCCCCGCGCGCGCGCCGTTGGAGAGCCCGAGGATGTCGATGGGTTGCTTCACGGCGCTGGAGGTGATGTTGACGATGCGGCCAAAACGCCGGGCGATCATGCCATCGACGGTTGCCTTGATCAGTTCGATAGGTGTGAGCATGTTGGCGTCGAGGGCGGCGATCCAATGGTCACGAGTCCAATCGCGGAAGTCGCCCGGGGGAGGGCCGCCGGCATTATTGACCAGGATGTCGGGCTCGGGGCAGGCACGCAGTGCAGCCTCCCGGCCTTGCGGGGTGGTAATGTCGGCGGAGACAACGGTCACCTGCGCTTGCGTCTGGTCGCGGATCTCGCCTGCGGTTCGTTCCAAGGCTTCGACTCCCCGGGCGATGATGGTCACTGCCACGCCTTCTCTCGCCAGCGAGAATGCACAGGCGCGTCCCAGCCCTTTGCTGGCCGCGCAGACGATCGCTTTCCGTCCTCGAATTCCCAAATCCATGGTGGCTCTCCTCAGCGTTAGTAGACCGGCGTTAGTAGACCGGCGTTCGACGGCCTTGTGTCACATTGGCACTGAGTGTTCCGATTCCGTCGATACGGGCGCGGACACGGTCACCCGGTTTGATACGAGCACCCTTGGGGCAGCCCGTGGAGATCAGGTCGCCAGGATCCAGCGTGAAGAAGTCGCTGTGGAAGCGCACGAGCTCGAAAGGTCTTGTTTTCATGTGCTTCACAAAGTCGCGGGAACAGATGCCGTCATTGTGCTCAGTGATGACCTCGAGGCTTTCGACGTCTGGAATCTCATCTGCAGTGATGATGACAGGGCCGAAGCTAAAGAACGTGTCAATCGACTTCGACCTCGTCAGATAGCGCGGGTTCTTGCGCAAGACGTCCAGTGCAGTGAGGTCCAGAGTGGTCGTGTAACCAAAGATCACATCACGAACATGCTCGGCGGGAACGAAGCGGCAGCGCTTGCCGATAACGACGCCGAGTTCGCCTTCCGCATCCACATCGTCGGAAACTTCGGGCGGCGGCAGCACGATGTCGCCACCAGGTTGAAAGAGACACGAGGCCGGCTTCATGAAGCTGCCGGGCTCCTCGGGTTGGACTGCGTTGATATCCTCGGCGTGAGAAAGGTAGTTGAGACCGATACACCAGATCTTGGGAGGAACCGGGTAGGGAAGCCGCGGGCTCACCGCATCAAGCGGAAGAGCCGGGACATTGGTGACGTTGAGTTCGCGCGCACAGTCCTGCTGGATGATCTCGAGGAGGCCGTTCGGGACGCGGGTCCCGTGTACGGCATTGATCTCCTCCACGGGCACGATTCCGGTGGTGGTTAGGACACCGGCGTGCAGGCGTCCATCATACTCGAAGGTCAGGAGTTTCATGGTTGGTTGAGAATATCGGCCTGGCACTGAAAACGCCAGCTTTCGATAGTCTACCGCGATAGGCTCAAATGCCCCAGTTGGGGGAAAAGAGCCATGCGGAATCGTACTTTTTCGCAGGCGTTTTGTAAGACGCTAGCCGGGATGCCTAAGTGACTGATTCCACGACGCACTTTCGAACGCTACCGAGTCTTTGAAGGTGGAACACCACTTGCAGGAGGTGTTACGGAGACGAAACATGTCCTGGCAAGACCGCTATCGCCGGATTACCCATCCGGCCGATGCAGCCGTAACGTTCGTTGAGTCGGGCCATCGCGTATACATCCAGCCGGGATGCGCGACGCCCGAGACCCTGGTCCGCGCTCTGGAGCGCCGCGCACCGGAGCTGGAGGATGTGGAACTTGTCCACATGGCCACTTTCGGCGGCGCCGACTATGTGCGCCCCGAGTATGCGCCCGCCTTTCGCGCCAATTCTCTTTTCATTGGCGGCAACGTTCGTGACGCGATTGCGAAAGGCTACGCGGACTACACACCCATCTTCCTGAGTGAGATTGAGAGTCTGTTTTCGAGCGGCGCGCTGCCGCTGGATGGAGTGCTGCTGCAGGCGACCCCGCCAGACGATCACGGTTATCTCAGTCTGGGCCTGGGAGTCGACTGCACGCTGAATGCGGCGCGGAATGCCCGCTATGTCATCGCGGAAGTGAATGATCAAATGCCGCGGACCCATGGCGACACGTTCCTTCACGTAAGTGAGGTGACGGCGGTGGTGGAGACGTCACATCCGCTGCTGGAGATGCACCCTGAGCCATTCAGCCCGCTGCACGAGCGCATCGCGAAGCACGTGGCGAGCCTGATTCCCGATGGCGCCGTGCTGCAGTTGGGTATCGGCGGGATTCCGAATGCGGTGCTTCACTGTCTGGGCGGACATCGCGATCTGGGTTTGCACACGGAGATGTTCTCGGACGGCGTGATCGATCTGATCGAGAGCGGCGTCATGAACGGGCGCCGCAAGAATCTTCATCCTGGCAAGCTGGTAGCGGGGTTCGTGCTCGGGACGCAGAGGCTGTTCCATTTTGTGCACGACAATCCGCTGTTTGAGTTCCATCCCATCTCCTACACGAACGATCCGTTCATCATTTCCCGCAACGACAGGATGGTGGCCGTGAATTCGGCCATCGAAGTGGATCTCACAGGCCAGGTGTGTTCGGATTCCATCGGCACACAGCCCTATTCGGGCTTCGGCGGCCAAGTGGATTTCGTGCGCGGCGCAGCCCGTTCCCGCGGCGGCGTGCCGGTGATCGCACTGCCGGCCACCGCAAAGAACGGGGCGATCTCGCGGATCAAGCCGGTGCTCACACCAGGCGCCGGCGTGGTGACCTCGCGCGCCGACGTGCACTACGTCGTCACCGAGCACGGCATTGCCGATCTGCATGGCAAAACCATTCGCCAGCGCGCGGAAGCGCTCATCGCGATTGCGGACCCGAAGTTCCGCAAGGAGTTGGAAGACTTTGCGCGGAAGGCGCACTTCCTGGAGACCAACCATTCGCCGGTTGCGGCGACGTCGTCAACGAACTCGTGAGGAGAGCAAGCCATGGACCGGGGCAATATCGAGGTACGTGAAGAGGAATGCAAGGGATGCGGGTTGTGCGTGGAAGCCTGCCCGCCGAAAGCGCTCATTCTTTCCGAGCGGTTGAACCACTCGGGCTATCATCCTGCTGTCTATGCCGGCTCCGGTTGCACGGGGTGCGGAATCTGCTTCTTTGTCTGTCCGGAGCCGGGCGCGATCAGCGTGTTCCGGCTGGCCGCATAAGGGAGATCATCCATGTCAACTCCTGTTCTCATGAAGGGCAATGAAGCGCTCATGAAGGGCGCGGTACTAGCCGGATGCCGGGCGTTCTTCGGATATCCGATCACCCCGGCAAGTGAGATCGCGGAAGCGGCGTCTTACCTGATGCCGCTGGTGGGTGGGGTGTTCCTCCAGGCGGAGAGCGAGGTAGCGGCCATCAACATGGTGTACGGCGCGGCGGCCACGGGGGCACGCGTGATGACCGCATCCAGCGGTCCGGGAATCAGTCTCATGCAGGAGGGATTCAGCTATCTGGCCGGCGCCGAACTCCCTTGTGTCATCGCCGATATCACTCGAGGGGGACCGGGTCTTGGAAACATCAGCCCGGAGCAGAGTGACTACTTCCAGATCGTGAAGGGTGGCGGGCACGGCTGCTATCGCAATCTCGTACTGGCGCCGGCCAGCGTGCAGGAGATGGCCGAGCTGACGATGCTCGCGTTTGATCTCGCGGACCGGTACCGGAATCCGGTGGTCGTGATGGCGGACGGTTGTGTGGGACAGATGATGGAGCCGGTGGTGCTTCCTCCGGTCGCGCACAAACACGAACTCCCCGCCTGGGCGGTGGCCGGCACACCGGAGACGCGACGGAATCTGGCGACATCGATCAGTCTGCTGAATGACGAACTCGAACAGCATATCCGCCAGCTTGAAGCGAAGTATCAGCGGGCGCAGATCGAAGTGCGGTGGGAGAACTGGAAGACCGAAGACGCGGACGTCGTGCTGGTAGGCTACGGGATTGTTGCCCGGATTCTGAAGGCAGTGGTCGATCGCATGAGATTGCGAGGTGTGAAGGCGGGGCTTTTGCGGCCCATCACGCTCTATCCGTTCCCAACCGCGGAGATCCGGCGTCTGTGCCGGAGTGCGAAACAGTTCCTGGTGGTGGAAATGAGCACGGGGCAGATGATCGAGGATGTTCGTCTGGCCGTGGAAGGCCGCCGGCCGGTCGAGTTCTTCTCACGGCTCGGTGGCAACATCCCCACCACGGAAGAAATCACGGACTACGCGATGTCGATTGCGCCTCAGGCAATGCGAGAGGAGGACCGGTCATGGATGGCTATGTACTAGCGCAAGGCCGCGCCAAGAGCTTCTACCCGGTATTTGAGCGGAAAGCGGAATCGCCGGGCTCGACACATTACTGTCCGGGTTGCGGACACGGGACGCTGCATAAGCTGATCGCGCGCGTGATTGATGAGCTCGGCATCCAGGACCGCACGATCTTCGTGAGCCCGGTTGGGTGCTCGGTGTTCGCGTATTACTACTTTGATACGGGCCACGTGCAAGCCGCGCATGGCCGCGCCTCGGCCGTTGCGACCGCCGTGAAGCGCACGCGGCCGGATAGTGTCGTGGTCAGCTATCAGGGCGATGGCGATTTGGCCGCGATCGGCACCGCGGAGATCATTCATGCGGCCAACCGCGGTGAGCCCATCACGGTGTTCTTCGTGAACAACGCGATCTATGGCATGACCGGCGGCCAGGCCGCGCCCACCACTCCGCTTGAGACGAAAAGCACCACCACCCCATTCGGACGTAGCGCCTACAACGAGGGCTATCCGCTTCGCATGGCCGAGTTGATCGCCAACCTCGAAGCACCCGTGTATGTCGAGCGAGTCGCTCTCGGCAACGGCAAGCAGATCACAGCCGCGTGGCGCGCGATCAAGCGTGCGATGGAAGCGCAGGTGAAGGGCCTCGGATTCTCGTTCATCGAAATCCTCTCCCCTTGTCCGACTGTGTGGAAGCTGAGTCCCGTGGAAGCGCAGAAGCGGGTCCGGGACGAGCTTGCCTCAGTGTTTCCGCTGGGCGTCTTGTGTGACCGGATCAAGAAGGCTACGCCTCGGCCGAAGCCCGCGGATCCTATGCCGGTGGAGGATGTGCCCGCGCTGCTTGGCACCACGAATCACTACTCCGGGCCTCCGGCATCAGTGGCCTGCGCCGGCCCGGTAAACGTACGGCTGAAGGTAGCCGGCTTCGGGGGACAGGGAGTGCTGCTTCTTGGCGAAGTGATCGCCGAGGCGGGAATGCATGCGGGGCTGAACGTCTCATGGCTGCCCTCGTATGGACCGGAAATGCGCTCGGGCACGTCGAACTGTAGTGTACGGCTGTGCAGCGGAGACGTGGACTCGCCCGTCGTGTCCTCTCCCACTCATCTGATCGCCTTGAATGAGCCGTCGCTGCGGAAGTTTGTAGGCAGCGTGGAGACGGGAGGCGCGGTCTTCTATAACGGTGAGGCGATTCCACAGGATTGCCGCCGCCTGGACCTCGATATGGTTGCCGTTCCCTTCACGAAGATGGCGGATGAGTTGACCGAGCCCCGTGTCGCCAACATGGTGGCCCTTGGAACGTTTCTGGAAGCAACGCGCTCTCTGCCGCCGGACGCGGTTTCGCATGCGTTGCACAATCATGTGAAGTCCGAGAAGTTATTCGCACTGGATCTGCGCGCGATTGAGCGCGGCCAGTCGGTTTGTGCGGGAAGGAGGTAGTTTCATGTCTCCGCACGAGAACCCGATCGTTTTCTTCAATGACCGTTTCGTTCCTTTGTCCGATGCGAAGATCAGCATCCTCACGCATGCGTTGCACTACGGCACAGGCGTGTTCGAAGGGATCCGCGGCTATTGGTCCGAAGAGAGGCACGAGATGTTCCTCTTTCGCACCGCCGATCACTACCGCAGGTGGAAACTGAACTGTGGCCTGCTGCACATGGATCTGGCTCACACGGAAGCAGAGCTGTGCGACGTGACCGCCGAACTGGTGCGCCGCAATGAGTTTCAAACCGATATCTATCTTCGTCCGCTCGCCTACCGGTCCTCGCCAAGGATCGGTGTGCGCCCGGATGATCACTATGCGATCGCGATCATCGGATTGCCGTTTGGCGTGTACATCGACAGTTCGAAGGGGATTCATGCTGGTGTCTCGTCGTGGCGGCGCGTTGAGGACAACGCGATTCCGGCACGAGGCAAGATCTGTGGGGCGTATGTGAACAGCGCGCTCGCCACGGACGAGGCACATCGCAATGGCTTCGACGAAGCGATCTTCCTCAATGAATCGGGCCATGTGGTGGAGGGCGCGACGTGCAATCTCTTCGTCGTGAAGCATGGCAAGCTGGTCACTCCGCCGCCGAGTGACAACATTCTGGAGGGCATCACACGCGAAACGGTGATGGAACTTGCGGCGCGGGAACTGCACATTGACACCGTAGAGCGCTCGATTGACCGTTCCGAGTTGTATCAGTGTGAAGAGGCTTTCTTCACGGGTACCGCGGTCGAGATCGCTCCAATCACCCAGATTGATCATCACCTGATCGGCCATGGACTGGTGGGACCCATTTCCAACGATCTGCGAAGGATCTACAATTCAGTTGCGCGCGGTGAACGCGAAGAGTATCGCCGCTGGCTTGATCCTGTTCGGCTTGCGGCGCTTCATCGCGCGTAAGTGCGAAAGGAGGGCCAACATGTTTCCCTTCCGGCGAATCGTATTCGCCGTTGACTTCTCTGACTCCTGCAAAGCAGTAGTCCCTCATGTGGAAGAAGTAGTCCGCCGGTCGAAGGCGGAGTTGATCCTGTTACATGCATGCGAAACGTCCGCGGTGGATCATGCGGCGGTGACGAAGCGCGATACGGAACGGCTCCGGCAATTTGCGCATCGTTGGTTTCCCAAGTTGACACCTGAGCTTGTGGAGCGGGATGGTGACGCAGCCACGGTGATTTGTGAGGTTGCCAGCGGGGAAGGCGCGGATCTGGTGATGATGCCCACGCACGGGCGCGGTCCGTTCCGGCGCTTGCTGCTGGGTTCGGTGACGGCGAAGGTGCTGCACGATGTGGGCTGTCCGGTCTGGACCTCGGTGCACGACCGGGAGTCCAGATACTCCTCCCATCTTCCGTATCAAGCGGTGCTGTGCGCGGTCACGATGGACGACGATGCGGAGGCGCTGGTTCGCGCGGCGAAGTCGCTCGCCTGTGCCTATCGCGCCCGGTTGGAAGTAGTGCATGTCGTCGAGACGCCGCCGGTGAAGCTAGGGGAGGATTATGGCCCTTTGTTCCGGAATCAGGCCGAAGACGCAGAGGCACAGCTTTCGCAGTGGATGCGAGATTGGGGAGTGGATGCTCCCGTGCGTGTTTTTCAGGGCCCGGTGGCGGATCGCCTGCGCGAGGCTACAGTGGATCACTCCATCGATCTGCTGATCACGGGCAGGGGAAAGGCGCATGGAAGAGTGAGCCACTTGTGGTCACACCTCTACGGGATCGTACGCGAGTCTCCGTGCCCGGTGATCAGTCTGTAGTGATCAGCATGTAGTTGCTTAGGCGGCCCGGTGAATGTATCTTCGACGAGTGCACCTCCTTTCGGGGATGCACGCATAGGATGTGCCCGCGAAGTAGCGCAGGACACCCGATGAGCACTACGAGGGCATCTTGAACACCACCAATCTGTTCGCACAATTTGGCGTATCGCTGGGGCTCGGCCTGCTGGTGGGGCTGCAGCGTGAGAGCCGCGCGTCGAAGATGGCGGGGCTGCGCACCTTTCCCCTGGTGACGCTATTCGGAACCCTGTGCGCCGCTTTGTCGACAAGCTTCGGACAGTGGCTTCCGGCGGCGGGACTGCTGGCACTCGCGGCGTTGGTGGGAGTGGCGAAGTTCTCGGAGTCGCAGGGCCCGGATGCAGATCCAGGACTGACCACGGAAATCGCGCTCATGCTGATGTACGCGGTGGGCGCATTGTCGGCAACGGGTATGTATGAGCCGGCCATCGCCCTGGGCGGCGGCACTGCGGTGCTGCTTCACTACAAGGAGCCGATGCACGGGATTGTGGCGAAGTTGGGTGCGGATGATCTGAAGGCACTCATGCAGTTCGTGCTCATCACGCTGGTGATCCTGCCAGTGCTTCCGGATCGCACGTTTGGCCCATACGCCGTGTTGAATCCGCGGAATATCTGGATCATGGTAGTGCTGATTGTGGGTCTCGATTTCAGCGCCTACTTGATCCACCGGTTTGTAGGAGACCGGCAAACCACTCTGCTCGGGGGAGTGTTGGGCGGTCTGATTTCGAGCACGGCGGTGGCGGTGGCATCGGCTCGCCAGAGCAAAGCGGATCCGCAGGCAGCGCGAGTGGGAGCGCTGATGATCCTGATTTCCTCCGGCACCGTGTACCTGCGGCTGCTTGGGATCATCGCGGTTCTGGCGCCCACCGTTTTTTGGGCGTTCAGCTACCGGTTCCTGCTGATCGCCGCGATTCTCGGAGTTGCGGTGTTGCGCCTGTGGGTGCAGCACGACAGCACGGGACCAACGCCGCATCGCAATCCTTCAGAGTTGAAGCCGGCGCTGTTTTTCGGGGCCGTGTATTCCATTGCGTTGATTGCGGTGGCAGCGGGCCGGCAGCAGTTTGGCGACTCGGGAGTATTCGTGGTGGCTGGAATCGCTGGATTGACGGATGTGGATGCGATTGCGCTTTCGACCCTGCAGTTACTCAATTCCGCGCAGTTACCAGCGTCCACGGGCGTGAGTGTGGTTCTGCTCGCGACGCTGACGAACTTCGTGTTCAAGGCGGTAGTGGTGCGATGGGTGGGAGGAGCGGAGTTGCTGAAACGAATTGCTCCGGGATTCGGGGCGGCGCTCGTAGCGGGCACGTTGATGTTGTTCATTTAACAAGCCTGCGCACGGATCACCTGTCCCGCGGCGTTGGAATGAGGGACAATAGAAGCAGTCCCGTGTCCGCCGCTACAAGAAAGGTTCTTTGAGATGAAACAAGGATTGCTTGCACTCGCGGCGATGAGTTTGGTTTGTATTTCCGCCTTGGCCCAGGTTCCAGCCCGGCGCCCTTACGTTCGTGCTTCCGGTGAGGGCGTAGTCGCTACGCGCCCGGATCAGGTGAAGGTTAGTGTAAATTGCATGGCTCAAGCAGCCACGGCACAGGAAGCAACGGAGGCTGTGGCGGGCCAGGCGGCCGCTGTCATTTCGGCTCTCACGCAATTACTGGGATCCCGGGGAGAGGTTCGGACAGTCGGGGTTTCCGTATCGCCACAGTACCGTTATCCTCAGGGTCAACCGCCACAACTTACTGGATATCAGGCGACAAATACCATCGAAGTTACCATCGGTGATCTTACACTTGCCGGGCGCACGGTGGATACCGCCGTCCAGGCGGGCGCGTCCTCAATCGGCGGATTGCGATTCGGCTTGAAGGATCCGAATCCGGTTCGGAATCAGGCGCTGCGTGCCGCTACGCAGCAGGCCCGGCAGAGCGCGGAGGCGATTGCGACCGGTCTGGGTTCGCGGCTGGGCGCGGTGGTGATGGCGTCGGAGAGTAGCGTGTATGTTCCGGTACTCACGGATGCCCGTGCTCCGAATCTGGCTGCGGGCGCCGCGACTCCAATCGAACCAGGCACGGTGGAAGTGCGCGCCAACGTCACCGTGGAGATCGAACTGGCCCAGTAAGTTCGGGTTACTCCTTTTGCTGATACACTCGGCGCATGGCGAGTGGACAAGCGATCGTTCGTATTGTGCTGAACCGGCCGGAGAAGCGGAATGCTCTGGACCGGGCAACCATCCTGCGGCTGCGTGCCGAACTGCACGCGGCCGCTGGCGATCCCGCGGCAAAATGTGTGTTGCTGAGCGGGGAAGGCGCCGATTTCTGTTCGGGCGCCGATCTCTCCGAACTGCGGCGCATTCGAGATGCGTCCACACTCGACAACTTTGACGATGCTCGGCTGTTGGGTGGGCTTTTCCAGGAGATGCGGCATCATCCGTTGCCAGTGGTCGCCGCAGTGCAGGGGCGGGCGCTGGCAGGTGGCTGCGGCCTGGCGACGGCCTGCGACATCATCCTTGCGCGGGCGGATGCGAAGTTCGGCTATCCCGAAGTAAACATCGGTTTCGTGCCCGCGATGGTGATGGCGATTCTCCGTAGGTCCGTATCGGAGAAAGTCGCGTTCGAGCTTCTCACGACGGGCCGGGTGCTAAGTGCAGGGGAGGCGCGGTCGGCGGGGCTGGTCAACGCGGTGTATCCGAATGAGGAGTTTGCGGAGCGAGTGGAACAATTCGTTTCCGACATGGCCAACCGGTCCGGTTCCGCCGTGCGGTTGACGAAGCACCTTCTCTATCAGATGGACACGATAGGCTTCGATGCCGCGATCGAGAGCGGGGCGCAGGTGAACGCGATCGCCAGGATGACCGAGGACTGCCGGCGTGGGATTGACCGTTTTCTGAAGAAGAGCTAGCAGGAAAGCACAAAGGGGCCCTCAGCGAGCCCCTCTGTGCGGTTTAGGTTGCAGTGTTTGTTAGCGGATCGCGATGGTGGAACCGTTCGCGAAGATCGTATTCCCACCAGCGGCGTTCACTCCGACGCCGAAGTTGCGTGTCAGACCGGGAGTGGTGTCGTTCGGCACCTGGAAGGTAACCACGTACACGCCGATGAGGTTCTGAGCGTACTCGGCGGACATGACAGGTACACCCGCGTCATTGATGCCCACCACAACGCTGCCAGTGACCCGCTGTCCCACTCCACCAAGCGCGTTGGTAAACGCCGGGGAGTTGGTGCGGCCGAGACCCGTGAGGTAGGCGCGCGCCATTTCGCCGCGGCCGATCGGGTTGTCGGGCGTCACATAGCTGCCGTCGGCCCGGGTGATGATCGCGTAGCGGCGGCCCTGGCTATCCACGTTTTCGTAGATACCAGGCGAGAACGCCGCCATGGTCACATTGACCGTAGCCTGTGTACCAGCGGAGGTCACGGTGACGGGCACCGAACCGCTATCCGGAGCCTCGAACGGAACCTGAACGGTGACCGCTTCCTGGCCGTCGATATTGGAGATCCAGAAGATCGGGGCGGTGACGCCTCCGAAAGTCACGGACACCCCGGAAAGCTGGCCTGGCAGCGGCGCGAGCGGATTGCCGGGCAGCAGGTAGCCGCGGACCGACGGTGCGATGTTGGTGCCGCGAATCGTCGCAACGGAGCCCGGAGCAAGGGTGTTGGACCCACTCGCGGCGTTGGCGATGCTGGCGATGGTCGGACCCAGAGGACGAATGGTCAGGGACCAGCTCACCACGTTGCCGCCGAATGCCGCCCCGATGGTAACCGTGCCAGGTGTGGCGCCGGCTGTGACATTGACCCGGACATTGCCGCCGGAGTCAGACGTCGCGGTGGCGGCGCTGAGCGTCGCGGTGCCGGAGTTCACGGTGAAGTTGACCTGAACACCGGGCACAGGAGCGCCATTGGCGTCGAGGACCTGGGCCACAAGCGGCTCGGGGAACGGCTGGCTGACAGTGACGGACTGACCGTCACCCGAGATCCGGCGGAGCTGCGTGGCGCCGATGTTGACGGTTGCGTTGAAGTTGGCAAGCGCATCGGCGCTGCCGCCCTGTGCGGTGACCCGGATGCGAACCGGTCCAGGCGTGGAACCGAGCCGCACGAGCGTCGAGACACGGGCAAGGCTGTCGGAGCGGACGATGGAGTTCAACAAGGTGGCCTGGCCGCTTTCTACTGTCCAACGAACATCGGTGTTGGGCAGCGGGTTGCCAAAGCCATCTTCCACGCGCGCCAGGAGCGCGAGCGGAAGTGTTTCGCCAGGACCGCCAGTCTGGTTGTCGCCCTGGATGATGATCATCTTGCCAGGGAGACCAGGGGTAATCGTGAGCTGGATCGTCTGGGTGATCTGGCCACCGACGGAGATATTGAGCGCCGCGCTGCCGATCCGATTGCCGATGACAAGGTCGCACGAGGCGAAGCCGTTGGCATCGGTGAGTCCGCTCGTGGCGGAGCAAGTGGCGGTGGGCGCGATGGTCGGGTCAAGGCCAGTTCCCACGGTTACTGCAACGTTGGGAATCGGCGTTCCCGCGCCGGGCCCGCTGCCAGCGCTCACGCGGACCTGAACGGCGCTTGGCAGTGTGGTGCCGGCTCGAGCCGTCAGGCTTTCTACGTTCGGCTGGACAATCTGAACAACCGGCGGACTGGCCGGATTCTGGCCGAAAACTATCGGAATGGACGTCACAAAGAAACTCACCGAGCCGTTAAACGTACTCGCCGTCACAGTGCTTTGCACAAAGGACTGGAGCAGGTTGGGCCCGATGAAGGGCGCCGTGAACGTGTTGGTCGTCTCGCCCAGGAAGTCCGTGATGGTCTGTGTTGCGGCAAGCGTGCCATTGGGGCCGTTGTTCGTAACGGAGCTCCAATTGACAACCACGTTAGGCACCGGGTTGCCTGCGGTATCGCGGACGATCACGCGAAGCGGCTCGGGGGTGGTCTGCGATTCGCGAATCACCTGGCCGTTGCCCGCCCGAATGGAAAGGGCGCCGGTGGGGCCTTGAGTGCCAGTTCCCACAGTTAGGTTGAAGGTAACTTGCTGAACCTGGACCGAGCCAACGTTGGCAATCACCTGGAAGGCGCCCAGCGTTCCTGGAGCGATGATATTCGCCTGCGCGTAGCCGAGACCATCTGTCTGGCTCGAAGCGCCTGTGATGATCGCGCCGAAGGCCTGAGTGGAGAATTGAACCGGAACTCCCGAAGCCGGGCGGCCCGTGGCGTCGACGGCACGGATCACCAGCGGAAGTCCCTGCGACGACGGGTTGATGAACTGTCCGTTGTTGAACTGATATACGGCGGTCGCGATGACCGATGCGGTTGCGGCTCCGGTGTAGCTGACTGGACCCGCAGGATTCGCCAGAGGCAGCGCTTGCCCTGCGGTATTGCTCGCCAGATCGACGCGAAGAACCGAGTTGTTATTCAACGAGAGGTAGGCGAAGCGGGCAGAGGGGAACTCATCTGATACGGCCACAGACCTGACACCGAGGGTAGAAGTCAACCCGGAAAACGCCGCCGGAGTGATCGAGTTGGGCAGGTTGATCTCGTAGAGCTGAGTATTGCTGGCAGTTGCCAGCATCCGGTTGAAGGCGACCGGGACCAGCCGGTCCAGCACGATGTTGTTGGCGAGAATCGGGGTCACCGTCCGAGTGCCAAGGTCTACCGAGATGAGCGATGATCCACCAAATCCGGGATTCGTGTTGATCATCACGGCTCGGGAGTTACCGAAGGTGTCGGCGACGATCACGGGCTTGCCAGGCTGGGCATTGAGGGAGATGGCGGAGCCGCCGCGAAGGGCAAGGGTCTGGGGATCCATCTCGTATAGGACGTTCGTTGCCGAAACATACACCAAGCCGTTGGGTCCCACGGTAACGCCGGTCACAGGTCCGAGGTTCGAGGCCGAAGTCACAACGAAGAAGCTGCCGAGGTCGACGGCGGTCACGCGATTGGCCGTCTGGCTGGTCACGAAGGCGCGAGTGTTGTCCCGCGAGACAGCAATGTCATTGGGCGCCCCGCCCACGTCGACGGAGGTCACTACCGCATCGGTAGCCGTATTGATGATCACGAGCTGGCTGGTGGCGACCAGAAGGAAACGCCCATCGGGCGTGACGGCTGCGGCAGTGGCGCCAGTGCCGAGGTTCAGCCGGTTAGTGACACCAAAGCCACTGTTGGCGATCACGACTGTGTCGGTGCCGGACCGGCCAATGAAGTAGTACTTGCTTCCACTCGGGGTGGAAAGTGCGAGAAATGCATCCTGAGCCGCCTGAATCCCTCCCGCGGTGAGTTGGAAGGGATCCGCAGTGAACGGTGTAACAGGACGAAGAGCGCCGTCACCGGGCGGCATGACGAAGACGTTCCTTGCTTGTGCCGAAAGCATCATGGCGAAGGCACAGAACAGCGCTAGAAGAGAAAGGGATTTGCGGAACATGTCACCTCTTGCCGGAAGTTGTTGATTTGGTAGGACGCGCAAGTAACAGTCTATCATCAGCAGAGATTGGTGGGAATACTAGAGCGGAGGTTCTATCGCAAAAAAAGCGGGGAGCGTTTCCGCTCCCCGCTTTTGGTTGTGGACTGAAGGTCCTGATTAGTTGTTCAGCGCTTCGCCATTGAGGCCAACGCGCGGATCCAGGATCAGAGCCAGATAACCATGCGACAGCTTCTGCGCGCCAACGTCGCTGACGAAAGCGAACGCGTGAGCAAAGCGGAAGTTGCAGATGGCGATGATGTAGCCCTGGAAGCCCGGGGTAGCCGCGATACCGTTGGTGCCGCCGCTGGACAGGGTGAACGTCGCGGTCTGACCACCAGCGAGAGGAGACGTCGTGGTCTGCTTGGCCGGAGCCGCACCACCACCAGTCGTTCCACCGTAGTAGTTCAGTTCGCAATTACCCGTCTGAGGAGCGGTGCCGAACGGATCCGCACTGGTGTTCGCGATCGCGACACCGGTGTCGAAACCGGCCTGGTTGCTAACGAACGGGAAGAGCAGCGTCGTCAAGCAGGTGCCGATGCTCATCGAGTTGATCGCCGTCGACTGGTCCGCGAAGCGCGGGATCGAGGCCGTCGAACTCATCGTATTGCCGCCGCCGACCGGAGCAAAGCTGCCGTTGATGGCTGCCGTGCCCGTGCCCGGGTTGTTGGCCGAACGATATGCGAACGCCACCGAGAACGAAGCCGTGTCAATCTGGTTCGGATCCTGGCCGAAGACTTCCCAAATGAAGGAGCCTGCGCCCGAGGTCAGCGGAACTTCGATCGCACCAGCCACCGCACCAGCAGGATACCGGGCCGTGTTGCCGCCGAGCACCAGTTCCGTGTCACTAGTCGGGTTCGAGAGAACCGTACCGGCAGCCACGTTCAAACCGGAAGCTGTGGAGGCCACACCGTAGGCAGCCGTGTAAGCAGTGGTTTCACCACCACCCGACTGACGGTTGTTGCCATCCGTGGCGAGCGACGCTGCTGAGTTCAGAGCATGGACCGACACATACACACGAATGTTCGCCGGAACGTTGCTGAAAGCAAGGCGGAGGCGGGTTCCGTGGTCAGCGCGGCCAGCGCGGTTCAAACCGTTGGTGGAAGTGAAACCGGTGTTGTAGAAACCGGACTCGACAACCGTTGCAACGCTCGGATCCGCACCGTTGTTGTTCTGCGGAATGTTCTGCTGCGCACCCGGTTCGGTCAACGGGAAGTTGACGTCACGAACCTTCCACGATGCTGCATAATTTTCGCGGAAGCGGGCCTGGAACGAACGGCCAACGCGGGAACCGCTACCACCGTAACGGGCGGTGTTGGAACCTGCGAGGTTGAAGTTCACAGAGTCGCACTGGAACAGGAAGACATCGGAAGCGTTGGCGTCAAAACCACCACCCGTGCGGCTACGCAGGGCGAACTGCAGACCCTGCTGGACAAACGCCACGTTAACCGAGGAGTTGTTGAGCTGCAGGTTCGCTGGCGGGTTCTGGATCGAAACAAACGCGAAGATCTGGCCATTCTGAGCCGAAGCGCCTGCCACTGCCGCGCGAATGTTCTTCGTGCGGAAGATGCGGGTGCCAACGGAACCAGGGGCATTGATCGGCACTGCCAGGAAGACGACCGTGTTGTCGCTCTGGCGGGTGCCCTGGAAGATGTTGCGAACCGTGCCCGCAGCATCAACGGCGGTGCCATTGGCGCCTGCGGCCAGCGGAGCGCAAACAGCGCTCGTCCCAGCGCAGGGGCTCTGGGCGGCGGGTTGCGGATCGTCAATGAACAACAGCGCCTCGGTCAGCGGATCGCTAACCAAGCGGCTGGTGATGTTGGTGGTCAACGTGACCGAAATATTCACCTGCGGAAGCGCCGTACCAATAGTCGGAGCCGCACCGCCGGTGCAATTGATCACGATGTCACCAGTCTGCTCTGCAAGGCCCTCGGCCCGGACCGTGAGAGGCTGAGCCGTGGTACTGCAGACGATCGGGGGCGTCACCTGGGCGCTCGCAATCCCCGTAATTAGGGTCGCTGCCGCGAACGCAAGTAACAGCTTGCGAAAATCTGACATTTCCCTCTCCTTGTAGAAGTTGAACTGGAATTGATGGAATTTCTCTTTCAACCTGTGCTCAAAAGGTCTTTCTATTGTTTCCTCGACGGCGCGTGCGGCCGGAGAAGCGGCGTATTGGCTCATCGCCCTCGCCTCGCTTTGTTCCGTTGCCACTTCACCATCAAGTGCGTCGCCAATTTTTTATTCCCCTGACCTTTTCGCCGGTCATCAGTGTGCTCGCGGGATTCATGCTGTGTGAATGCCGCTATGATACTTGGACGCAATTATCTCAATTCATACCACTACTCGCAACCCGATGTCAAGGAGCAAAATAGACTCCCCTCCCCGGATATTGAGCAGAAAGTAAACCTACAGCAGATCCTGCGGTCAACATGCGATTTAATCATGGGTGACACCGCCAAGTCAATGTTTTTTCGCAGAGCTATCGGATTGCGAGGCTGACCGTGTTGCTTTCCACCCCGGACTGCCGCAGGAACAAGGGCACTGCAAGCCCTGGTGGAAGGGTCTGGGGCAGCGAAACATTTACAATGTAGACGCCGGGAAGACCTTCTGCCCGGCCGGCGAAACTAGGCGTGACCTCCACACCCTGGATGACCGCACGAACGGGCTGCACCGTAACCTGGTTCCGTCCCTGGGCGACGGTCTGGCCGAGGCCCGTCGCGTAAATGGTGATCACGCTGCCACGGTTCGCCGGTTCCGTTTGCGAATTCGGGGCCCCTCCGGCATTGACGATCACCGGCCTGCCCGTTTGCTGGTCGCGGAAGATCGCCGGGGCCACCGGGGACAAGGTGATGGGTAGGTCGAGAACGCCGTGGGGACTCTGGATGCGCAGCATCTGACCACCAGGCTGCGCGTCGCTGGGGATCTCAATGTTGAGCCGGAATTCGTTGGCGGATTGGATGCGCGCCTCGAGTCCTCCCACGTCGGCGACGGTGGGAAAGGAAGCTCCCGAAAGTCCCGAGCCAGACACCGTCACCAGGGAACCCGGTGCGATCTCGGCGGTCTGGGTGGCGGCGTTGACGATACCCGCCGTGTTTGCCTTGGCCTCCAGACGGGCAAATTGCCACTGGGCGTTGGACCGGACAATCGCGGCTCCGTCCGGGCCTCCACTGCTGATTTGCTCCCGGCGGCCAGGAGACGAGAGGTCCGTCAGCGCCGCCCGGAAAGCACCAGAGGCGCTGAATCCCGCCGCAAATTCAATGCTTTGGCCCGCGCAATAGTAGAGACTGGAGGTCTGAGCGGAAGGGAGTTGCTGGGCGTCGAATACAGCGGCGGCGGGCAACCGCAGATCCGCGCCGCAGTCCCCGAGAGGGCTGCGCACGGAGATGGCTGCCGAGGCGGATTCGATCAGGAATCCGGTGGGACTCGAGGATCTTGGCCACAGCCGGATGGCCTGGAGGATCTCGGCGCGCCACGTACGGCCACCGGCCGGGATCCCGGTGGTATAGTCGGCAAGTCTCGTACGGTTGAAGAGCGGGCTCGGATCCTGGATGAGAAGGCTGCCGTCAGCTCCCACCCCGGTTGCAACGACGTAGTGAACCCCGGCTGGCGTCTCTCCGGCCGTCATGCCGAGGACCAGAATCAGGGGAGCGCCCGCCGCCAGCGCGTCGCGAATCCCGTTGTCCTCGCCGGGAAGGATTTCCACATCCACGCTGTTTCCTGCGAACTCGCGGAGCCGCCAGAGATTGACCACAGGCTCGCCGGGTCCAGCTGGGGTGAGATAGCCATCGCAGATCCGGCCTCCGCCCGTATCGAGAACGCAGTAGTTCCTCAGAAACTCGTTCAGCACTGCCGGGTCGGAAAGACCCTGGGAGGACGGGATCTCGGAGCGGTTCTGGAAATAGCGGATGACCGAAGAGACCGCGGCCAGAAGAGCGCCCTTCTGAGCCACGGGAACGGTGCTGGCGCCGAGAGTGAATGTGCCCCCATAGGTTTGGCGTGGAAAGCCGGCTAGCGAGCTACCCGAAGCGCGCAGGCTGAACGTGGTGACCCGGCCGGCTGCCTCCGCAGTCACCAGAACGATTCCATCTGTGTTCTGCAGACGGACAGTGGCAGAGGCCTCGCCGCGTTCATCCGTGGTTGTGGCCGCAGTCAGGATGGTGGCGCCAGGAGAGCTATTGAAACGCACCGGGACGCCCGCCACGGGATTCCCTTGTTCATCGCGGAGACCGATCGCGAGAGGATTGGCCGCCCGGGCGCCAGGCAGCCCGGTCTGGGTATCGCCGCGAAGCTTGATCAACTGCAAAGAAGCTTCACTGAGGGCTGTGACCGAAAAGGAGCCGGAGCTTCGGCGATCGCCCTCCATGGCAGTGACAGTGACAGTGCCGGTGCGAATACCAGTGGCGATGGGAAGGTCCCAGGCATAAGAGCCGGTTTCACTTTGGAATGTGAAGGACGGGATGGTTACCGTACCTACGAGAGTCACCTGCACCGGCGTGTTCGGCGTGAATCCGCCCACCGCGACCCGCACGCGCGCTCCCGCCGCCACGCGCCCCGGGGTGATGGTCACCGACGGCCGCCGTTCGAGCTCCTGCAATTCCGGCTCTTCCTCACCAGGCGTATAAAGGAACGAGCCACCCTCGAAGTCCTGGCGGCGCCGGCCCGCGTCTCCGTACTCGTCCGACACCGGATAGCCGAGCCGGCCCAGCGGTCCGCCCATGGAGCCGTACTTTGCCAGAATCAACCCGCTGACGACAAACGACTTTCCAGCGAAGGTGCCGGTCTCAATCGAGTAGACGTAGCCGAACGCGAACGGCTGCCCTGAACCAAGAGCGCCAGTGAAGCTCAGTGCCGATGCGGGAGATCCGGAAGGTGTGCCGAGGGGTCCAAGTTCATAGCCAGTGTTCGCCCAGAGGTCGAGAATCCGGCCGGTGACCGCCTGCACCGGATTCCCGGCGAGCACCCCTCCCTCGAAGTTTTGGCGTCCGCTGGCATTGGCATCGGCTGTGGGGTAAGCAAGCCGGCCGATCGGTCCGCCTTCCGCCTCCCAGCCTCGCAGCAACTCGCCGGTCACGACGAACACGCCAGGGGAACGGTCGGAGCGGCAAAGCAGGAAACGCACGGATGGTGTGTCGGCGGTTTGTAAATCTTGCACGTAGCCGAGGCCGGACCGGCGGACGGGGTTGGCGGCAGGAAGGCGGACGTTGATCCGGTTGCGGACCACGGCATCGGTGAACGCCTGAGCGATGGCAGTGTTGGGCGCACCCTCGCCAATCTGGCAGCAGGGAGCCGCGACGAAGATCGTGAGCGGCGGGCTCAGCTTGCCGTCGCTCACCGCTTGAATTGCCGCCGTACCACCACCAACCGCGCGCAGGGTCGCCTGACTACCGTTCGCCGTGATGGCGACGACGCGGCTGTTGGAGGTGATCCACGTGACCGGACGGTCGGTGAGTTCGCCGCCCACCGTCGCCAGCACCGTGGCACGGATGGCGAGCGTGTCTCCCAGGTTCATCCGGGTGACCTGATTCGTGGAGATACTGAGGCCTACCGATCCGACCGCGGGCCGCACTACAGCGTCGGTGGTTGCGGTGTATTCGATCGAACCGCCCTCGAAGTTCTGTCGGAATCTTCCGGAACCCGCGTTCAACTCGTCGCTGGTGGGGAGGCCAAGTGACCCTGTATGGAGCGCAAGGGAGCTGTAGAGAGTGAAGACCTTTCCCGTTACACCGTAGACTCTGCCCGTGGCGGCTCCCGACGTAATCGAATAAAGCGCCCCGCTCACGAAGAGCTGGTTCACGGCGGTGATGCCCGTGGTGGTGGAGGTAATGTTCGTCTCCGCGCTCGCTGCCGGGCCAAGCCCCGTAATACTGCCCAGTTGACTCCAGCGCTGAAAGAACGGTGGCTTCACGGTGTACTGTGCTGAGATCACAGAACGAAGGCTGGAGGGTCCGTAAACGAACAGAGCGTAGTTCTTATCGAAGATCTGATAGGCGCACGCGTTACCATCGGCCAGGGTCGTGCATCCGCCCGTGTCCATCGACGGGAATCCCGCGTTGTTCACGCCCACGGACTGGTAGTAGGCGTTCAGCCCGGGGTAAAGTTGGTAAGCCTCAGCGGCGCCGGCGGTGGCAGTCACCAGTGCGAAGCGGTTGCCACGGTCACCCGACGCATCCGGAAACTCCTGAATGTACCCGGTGCCCCCGAAAGTGCGTGCGTTCGCGATTGCGGGAAGCGATGTCAGGGCGTTGAACCGGTTTCGAAAGAAGGCATTCAGGAAGCGCTGTTCCACGGCGAGCGGAGCGCCTTGGCCGACTTCCTGGCTCCAGAGATGGAATGCAGGACTCAGCAAAAGGAGGGCTAGGAGACACTTCATGCGGACTCTACAGTTTAACCCGATGGCTCGGCGATGAGTTGCGGATGGATGGTTTTCGAAAGACCGCATTTTGAGAGAGAGCGGAAGCAAGCTTTCGTATGCCGGGAACCGGACCCTCGGAAATTTCGCCGCGGCAGCCGGCATCACCGCAACCGAGGCATTCTTTAAGAGGACAATCCCCGCGAAAAGGGGGCGGCGTTTCAGCCGGTGCCGATGGACTGAGCAAGGCCTCGGCACGAATTGGCGGGGCTGCGGGCTGATCTGTTCAAGGCTTTCGAACAGGCCAGCCGCTGGCTTTCGGTGATCCAGTCACGACGTCAAGGCTGCAGTTTCAACACCGCTTGCCCAGAGGGCCCTTCGTAGATCAATTCGAGCTTCTGAATGGTCGAGGTTTTGGCTTTGAAAGGAAAGTACAGCATTCCCTTCGTGAAGCCGCCAATCTCGCCTTCGGGTAGCGCGTGACGCTCGACAATCTCCTCCGGCGCGCGGCGCTCCGGCATTTCGACGCCACTGCGATCCTCCTGATCCGGGGCGCGAGGCGGCGCGGGCAGCCGGGAGTCGACAGGCCGCCGGTCGCCAGGGAAGCGTTCGGTTTGGCGAGGCCGTCCAAGAATGACGTCCGCCCCTCCCATTCCCGCGGAACCGATGAGCGTGGGACGCCGCTCCCAATCCTCGTACTTGACGGCAGCCGCGACCATCGCTGGTGCCTGGCTCATCAGGACCTGTTTCTTTCCGTTGATCCTGAGCGAGAAGTGGCCGGAACTCAAGAGCACTTTCTCGCGTTTCGGGGTAAGGAAGCCGACTTCGACAGCAACATAATCCCGGAGCAACACATTGCCTTCGGGAGATAGCAGCGATCGCGAGAGGAACTCCGCGCCGAGGGAAGAGCCGCCGCATTGCGTGTGCACCGGGTAGTCCGTGGGGCGCTCGCGGTCAGCCGCACTCAGCAGAAGACCGAGCGAGACAAGCAGGGCTCTGGCCGTCTTGTGAATCACTCCTCAACTATAGCGCTGCTTGCTCCCGGTGGCTGGAATGCGCGAAGTTGGAGCTAATGGCGAAATCGAAAGCAGTTCCAGCCAGCGCCCACGAGAGGACATCTCACACCGAAACAGAAGTCAAAATCGCGATTACTGGTCCCAAGGCCATGGCCCGGCACCTGCGCAACGCGGGATTCAGGCTCAAGCGCACGCGAACCTTCGAAGTGAATGTGCTCTTCGACACGCCGGAGCTGCGGCTTCGTGCGGCGGGCTCACTGCTGCGAGTGCGGCAGTTTGGGAAGGAGTGGGTTCTGACGTTCAAGGGACCGGCGAAAGCGGGCCGGCACAAGTCGAGGGAAGAACTCGAAACGCAACTCGCGGATGGAGAGAATCTACCCGCGATTCTGGGGCGGCTGGGGTTCGAGCCGGTATTTCGCTACGAGAAGTACCGGACAGAGTATACCGATGGGGAAGGGATCGCCACGATTGATGAGACTCCGATCGGGGACTTTGTGGAACTGGAGGGCTCCGCGGCATGGATCGATGCGGCGGCCCTGAAGTTGGGGTGGTCGGCAGCCGATTACATTACCAAGAGCTATGGCAAGCTGTATCTCGATCACTGTGAGCGGCGCGCCATACTACCATCGAACATGACGTTCTAAGGTGGTTTTGGAAGGTTCCGGGAAAATAACCCTATATCCGCACACTTTGCTTGCTCCAACTTCCCATGAGTGTCAGAATAAGGTCGAAGCTTTAAGAGGATAGGGAGAGCATGTTCGCAAGCATAATTATCATCAGCTTTTCGGTGCTGCTGTTCCTCTACTGGTTTCGCTATTCGTGCCTGTTGATTCTGAGTACCAAGACTACGCGGGATTACACGACTGAAGTAGCGAAGGCCAACCAGTTGGAGCTTCCCCGTATCCAGGCGAGTTTGCAGTCCGCGGTGCCTGCGGAAGGAATGGAAAGGTTGCGCGATTCTCTCGATCGGGATTATCGCCTGATGACCAGCCTCCTTCGCCACGCAGCGGAATTCGAGTTGGGCGGGGTCTCCATTGAGGAAAGGATGCTCATGATCGATTTTCAGGTCATGCGAGTGTCCTATGCGGCCGCCTGCCGGCTTTCGCAGTTTACCTTCGCGCAGAAGGCGCTGGAAGAGATGGCAGACATTGTGTCCCACTTCGCGAACGCGATGGGAGAGCGGTCCGCGGTTGAGGCTCGCTGAGGCGGCCGGCGGAACGTCAGGAAGTGCGCAGCGTGCCGGTTGAAAAACAGCGCGTGCTGTGAGTTCGCTTGCACTAGAATGAAGTTGTGTCCATCGATCAGCGGGTAGTACAGGCCAGCGCTCAGCTTGAGCGGGTCCGGCAAGAAATCGGAAAAGTAATCGTGGGTCAGCAGGACGTCGTGGATGGCGTCCTCATTTGTTTGTTGGCTGGCGGACACGTCCTGCTGGAGGGTGTGCCCGGCCTCGGCAAGACCACTCTCCTCCGCACGCTCTCCCGCGTGCTTCATCTTCGCTACTCCCGAATCCAATTCACGCCCGATCTGATGCCCGCCGACATCGTCGGCAGCATGATCATGGAGAACGATGAGCGCGGCCACAAGATCCTGCGCTTCCAGCCCGGCCCGATCTTCGCCAATCTGGTGCTGGCGGACGAAATCAACCGCGCCACGCCAAAGACGCAGTCCGCATTGCTCGAAGCGATGCAGGAACGCACCGTCACGAGCGGCACGACGACGCATGAGTTGGAAGCCCCGTTCCTGGTGATGGCGACGCAGAACCCCATCGAAATGGAAGGTACATATCCGCTGCCCGAGGCGCAGCTCGATCGCTTCCTGATGAAGATCCTGGTCACGTATCCCTCGCGTGGCGACCTTTCGAAAATCCTCGACCGCACGATTCAGAAAGAGGAAATCGACGTGCAGCAGGTAATCGCGCGCGATGAGATCCTGCAGCTTCGTTCGGTCTGTAAGAGCGTGTTGGTGGCGGGCCATGTGCAGGAATTCGCAGTCGACCTCGTCATGGCGACTCAGCCAGGCACCCCGCAGGCACACGAACTCGCAAACAAGTATGTGCGATACGGAAGCTCGCCGCGGGGCGCCCAGGCTCTGGTGGAATGCGGCAGAGTATTTGCGTTGATGCGCGGACGCATGCAACTCAGTGTGGAAGATGTCCGTTCGATCGCCTCTTCGGTCTTGCGGCACCGGATCATTCTGAACTTCGACGCCCATGCCGACGGTCAGACCCCGGACACCGTGCTCGAAAAAGTGATTGATTCGGTGGGCGCCGCAAAGGCGCGTTAGGAGCGCGCCATGCCGGAGCCGCTACTCGACCGCAGATTTCTCGAGCGGCTGGAGCGTCTCACCATCCATTGGATGAAATCGTTTCCAGGGCTGGTGGGGGGCCACAACGCGTCGCGATTCGCAGGGGCGGGCCAGGAGTTTCTCGACCATCGCAACTTCCACCACGGGGACGATTTGCGGGCGATCAACTGGCGCGCCTACATGCGGCTGGAGAAGCTCTTCCTGAAGATGTTCCAGGTGGAACCGCGCGTGCCCGTGCGAATCCTGCTGGACACGAGTTCCTCCATGGATACCGGGCTTGGCAGCGCGAAATTCGATTTCGCCCGTAAACTGGCCGGCGCCTTGGGCTACGTGGGACTGGTGCGGCTGGAAGCGATCCAGTTGCAGACCTACGCCGAGACGTTGAAGGAGTCGATCGCATGCGGCGGCGGGCGTCATCGTTTCGCTCCCGCGGCGGACTTTCTCAGTGGATTGAAAGCCGATGGGCGAACGAAGTTCTTCAACGTAGCGCGCGAGTTCACTCAAACCTATCCACAGCGCGGCCTTCTCATCATGATTTCCGACTTCCTCGGTGAGGATGATTGCGACCGGCCGTTGCGCTACCTGGCGGATTCCGGTCACGAGTTGCTGCTGTTGCATGTCTACGCGGAGGAAGATCGCGTGCCGCCCTGGAACGGCGAACTCGAAATCGAGGACGCCGAGACGGGCGAGACGATGCAACTGTCTTTTGAGGAAGACGCACGTCAACTCTATACGGAACGCTTCGATTCCTATGCGCGGGGTCTGCGCGAGTTGGCACTGCGCAAGGGCGGGCGATATATTGGCCTATCCACCCGGACTTCCGTGGAAGAGGCCGTGTTCGGCCCGCTCAGCCAGGTGCAGGCGGTTTACTAGATGTTCTTCTTCAATCTCAGCGCGGCGGAGTTTCTGGCGCTGCTCAGCGCGATTTCATCATTCGTGGTGTTGTTGTATCTGCTTGACCGTTCGCGCCGCAAGCTGCGCGTGGCGACGTTGCGCTTCTGGCAGGATTCCGAAATGCCGGCACAACGCAAGCACCGGCGCAAGATCCAGCAACCCTGGTCGTTGATCCTGCAGTTGATCGCGCTTGGCCTGCTGCTGCTGGCGATCGCTCAGGTGCGCATCGGCTCGCCGGACCGCAATTCCCGCGATCATGTGCTGCTGGTGGATGCATCGGCGTGGATGGGCGCACGAACCGGCGATCGTCTGCTGATGGAAGAGGCGCGAACCGCGGCTGTCCGCTACGTGCGAGCCCTGCCTTCTTCCGATCGCGTGATGGTGGTGCGCGCGGATGCACTGGCAACACCAGTGACTGGATTTGAGAGCAACAAGCAGGCGCTGGAGGCCGCGATCCGCCAGGTGCAGCCCGGTTCGGGAGCGCTGAATCTGGGGCTAGGACTGGGATTCGCAGCCCAGGCTCTGCGTCTTGAAGGCAAGCGCTCGGGAGAGATTGTGTACTCCGGACCGGGACGTGTCGCACCGGATGCTTTGCGCGAGCTGCCGGCGATCCCCTCCAATCTGCGGATCCTGCCTGTGCGTGGCGACCTCGAGAACACAGGCGTTCGCAAGCTCAGCGTGCGCCGCGCGGCCAATGATCCGGAGCTATGGCAGCTCTATGTGACGGCGCGCAACTACGGGCGGCAGGTGCGGAGTCTGCCGCTGGTGGTGACATTTGGCGGAGCGCCGGTCGGCACTCGGAAACTGACCATTCCGCCGGCATCGGACCTGGATTCGAGCTTTGAGTTTCGAACCAAGGCCGCGGGATGGGTGGAAGCGCGGCTGCAAGGCGGTGATGCGCTTGGATCCGACGATGTCGCGATGATTGAAGTGCCGGAAGAGAAATCGGTGAAGGTAGTCGTGTATTCCGCTGAGCCTGAATTGCTGCGCCCGCTGCTTTCGGCGAACCGGCGCCTGGAGATCGAGTACCGCCGTCCGGGCGAGTACAAGCCCGATGGCGAGGCAGGCATCGTGATCCTTGACCGCTTCCGTCCCCCCGCGGCGCCATCGCAAAACAGCATCTGGATTGATCCACCCGCGGGAGCCTCGCCGATTCCGGTTCGTGGCCAGAAGCAGGATGTCGCGGTTCGCTGGCGCAGTGACCAGTTCCTTGCGGCAGGCTTGCGGTCAAAGGATGCGCGCATCGAGTCGACGCAGTTGTTCGGGGCATCGGACTCCGACATCCCAATCGCGGAGGTGGATGGGGGACAGGCCATCCTGGCGCGCAACGGCGCGGTGAAGACCGCCGTGCTGGGCTTTCATCCCATGCGTTCGGCGCTGCGCTACGAGCTGGCGACGCCTCTCCTGTTCGCGAACCTTCTCAAGTGGATGTCGCCCGGTGTGTTCCATCGGGTCGAGATGGAAGCCGGCAGCATCGGCACGGTGAACATTGCGTTGAACCGGGATTACGAGGCCGCCGCGGTGACAGTGGTCGCCGATGAACAAGCGGCGCTGCCGTTCACATTGCGCGACCGCAATCTGCGGTTCTTCAGCGGCGCGCCCGGGGTGGTGCGAGTGAGTCTCGGCGACCGTGAAGTGGTCCATTCCTTGAGCCTGCCCGATGTCGCCGAAGGGCGATGGGAGCCGCCCAAGACCGTTCGAAGCGGCTTTGCGGGAGTGGGTGGGCTGGAGGCCTTCGCGCGCGACATCTGGTACTGGCTGGCGATTCTTGCCGCCATGATTCTCGTGGTGGAGTGGATAATGTTCGGACGCGCCACCTCGGACATTGCCCCGCGGAACCTGTTGCGGCTGCCTTGGCGGGGATCGAAGCAATCCGCGGAAAGGAAAGCATCATGAGTTTCGAGCGTACCTGGGTGCTGCTTTTCCTGCCGCTGGTGATCGGATTTCTGGTGTGGGAGTGGCCGCGGGCCAAATCGCGCCTGGGGCTCGCCCTGAAGACTGTTTCGCTTCTGGCGATTCTACTGGCACTCGCCGAACCGAGCATGACGGTCACCGAAACAAAAGTGGCTGTTGGTGTTTTGGTGGACACCTCGGCCAGCGTCTCGGACAGTGACCTGAAACGGGCGTCGGAACTGGCGTCTCAGATTGAGAGAGCGAAGGGCAGACACTGGGTACGCGTGATTCCTTTCGCGCGCGGCACCCGCCCCCTCGATCCCACCGAATACAGCAAGGGCTGGCAGTTGAAGCTCGCATCGGGAGAGGCGGGACGGGCAACCGATCTCGAGGCCGCAATCCGCGAGGCCTCGTCGTCACTGCCCGCAGGTCTTGTCGGAAGACTGGTGCTCGTTTCCGACGGCAAGGAGAATCGCGGCAGCATCACACGCGCGGCGTGGCAGGCACGCCAACTCGGCCTGCCCGTGGATACATACGCCCTGAAGGGACGGCCGAAGCCCGCGTTGCGAATCGAGTCCATGACCCTGCCTTCGCTGGCATTCACGGGTGAGCGCTTTCCCATCGATCTTCTCGTCAGCTCGCCGAAGGCGATGAGTGCGGTCATCGAGCTATCCGCGGAGGGCCGTGTGCTCGGCTCGAATCCCGTCACGCTCGAAGCAGGTGAGAATTCCGTGCGCGTGTTCAGCAGCCTCAACACCGCGGGCGCCATCGACATCTCCGGAGTGATCCGCCCGCAAGAGGGAGGGGAAGTCCGTTTCGAGCAGGCGCTTTCGGTGCGCAAGCCGCGAGTGCTGTTCGTGTCGCAGGATTCTCCCGCCGTGGATTCGCATCTGTTGAATATTCTCGATGCCGGCAAGTTCCAGGTGGACCGCGTGGAGAATGCAAACAGCTCACGTCTCTCCGGCTATCAACTGGTGGTCTTCAACAATCACAACCTGGAAGCGATCCCGCCGGCGCGCAAGCAGGAACTCGAAACCTATGTGAAGGAAGGCGGCGGTCTGCTGGTAATCGGGGGCGAGCAGAACGTCTACGTGGAAGGGAAGAAGGAAGAGGATCCGCTCGAGCGCGCACTTCCCGCCAAACTTGCACCTCCAAGATCTCCGGAAGGCACCATGGTGGTGCTGATCATCGACAAATCGTCCTCCATGGAAGGGCGGAAGATGGAGCTGGCACGGGTGGCGGCGATCGGTGTGATTGAGAATTTGCGGCCCGTGGATATGGTCGGGGTACTGATCTTCGACAACTCGTTTCAATGGGCCGTGCCGACACGGAAGGCCGAGGACCGCGCAACCATCAAACGGCTGGTGGCCGGCATCACCCCCGACGGCGGCACGCAGATCGCACCGGCGTTGAGCGAGGCGTTTCGAAAGTCCATCCCAGTCAAGGCGACCTTCAAGCACATTGTGCTCCTCACGGACGGTATCTCCGAGGAAGGCGATTCGATCGCGCTCGCCAAGGAAGCGGCGGGTGAGCGGATCACCATCTCGACAGTCGGGCTGGGCCAGGATGTGAATCGCGCCTATCTCGAGAAGGTGGCGCAATTCGCAAAGGGCAAGGCTTATTTCCTCAACGATCCCTCCGGCCTCGAACAGATTCTGTTGAAGGACGTCATGGAGCACACCGGATCGACAGCCATCGAGAAACCGACAGTGCCTGTGGTGACGAAGAACACCGAGATCCTGGAGGGCATCGACATGGCCTCCGCGCCGGCATTGAAGGGCTACGTGAAGTTCATCTCCAAGCCCACCGCGGATACGATTCTCAGCATCGAGAAGCGGGATCCGCTGCTTGCCCGCTGGCAATACGGATTGGGCCGGTCAGTGGTGTTCGCATCGGATGCCAAGAACCGTTGGGCCGCGGATTGGGTCAACTGGAAACCGTTCGACAGGTTCTGGGCGAATCTGGTGCGCGACCTCCTCCCGCACTCCCAGTCGGGAGAGGCGCGGCTCGATTTCGACAACACGAGCGGCGATCTGGTAGCGGAGTACCGTTTGAGCGAGAGAACACGGGAGCCCGCCAAGCTGCCGGAGTTGTTCGCATTCGGCCCCGATGGGTTTCAGAAGCCGGTCGAGTTCCGCAAGACCGCTCCGGGAGTGTTCCGCGGTCAGGTAACCATCGGCAACCAGCGCGGGCTGTTTCGCGTGCGCCCGGTGGTGGAGTCCGAGGCCTTCCCTGAGATCGGGCACTACCGGCCTGAAGATGAGATGAATGACTACGGGTCCGACGAGTTGCTGCTGAAGCAGGTGTCAGGCTTCACGGGCGGACGCTTCCAACCAAGGCCGGAGGATCTGTTCTTGGCCGGCGATCAGGCAGTGGCTTCGACGGTGCGGCTGTGGCCCGGTCTGCTCGGTCTGGCAATCGGCCTCAACCTGATCGAGTTGCTCCTGCGTAAGTGGAAAGGTCTGTTGCTGTTCTTCCGGCCTTCGAAGACCAACTGAGGAGAGCAACTGATTCGCGGCGATCGCAGCAATGAACTCGCACACTTTGTTTTCCCATCCTGTGCGTTCATAATGAGGGCGTGCAGGCTCCCGCTCTCACGCGCGTTCTGATCATCGACGACGAAGAAGCCGCCCGCCACGGCATCCGGCGCAGCCTCGCCAGCCAGGGCTATGCGCTCGATGAGGCGGCGGATGGTATCGCCGCGCTCGATAAGATCCGTGTCTTTGAGCCCGACGTGATCGTTTCCGATATCAGCATGCCTGGTATGGACGGCATCACGCTGCTGCGGCAGATCGGGCGCGAAGCGGAGTCCCCGCTGGTGGTGTTTCTCACCGCGCACGGGTCGGAAGAAGTCGCGATTGAGGCATTGCGGGCTGGCGCTTACGACTTCCTCACGAAGCCGTTCGAAGTGGAGGTGTTGCGAACCACGGTGCGCAATGCCGTGGAGCGGCACAGAATGGCGGGCGAAATCCGCGGTTACTGCCGTCAACTGGAGCAGACCGTCCGAGAGTTGAAGGAGGCCCAGGCAGCGCGGGTGCAGGCGGAGAAGATGGCGGCGCTGGGACGGCTGGTAGCAGGCGTGGCGCATGAGATCAATTCGCCGCTCGGAGCCCTTGCCAGCAGCCTGGACACGGTGGAGCGGCTGGCGCACCGGATTGGCGGCGACCCCGGCAATACCGAACTCGCGTCGATGCTGGCGGACAGCGCAGCCCAGCCCCGCATCGCCTGCGAGCGGATCAGTTCCGTGGTACAGCGATTGAAGGAGTTCGCTCAACTCGATCGCAGCGACCGGCAGAAGTTGCGCATCCGCGAGTGCATCACCAGCACAGTCTCCCTGCTCGACTCCCAACTGGAAGGGATCGACGTCGTGACCACCTTTGAGGACACGGCGGAGATCGAGTGCGAACGGCGTCAGATCAACGACCTGTTTCTCAACCTGCTATTGAACGCCGTCGACGCAATCCGGAAGAAGGGCGGGCCGGGCCTGCTTACGATTCGCAGCACCAGCGGGAACGGTGAGGTGGTAGCTGAAGTGGGTGACAATGGGTGCGGCATTCCCGAGGACCATCTCGCGCATATCTTCGACCCGGGCTTCACGACAAAGGGCGTGCGGGTTGGTGTGGGGTGGGGGCTCCCGATCTGCTACCAGATCGCCCGGGCACACAACGGCCGGCTCTCGGTGACAAGCCACCCAGGCGAGGGTTGCCTGTTCACATTGACCCTGCCGGCAGTCTGAGACACCTGGGACTGCTTTGTGCGTTCCTGGCCCGGCCGCTCAGTTCACCGGCCCCGAGATCGATCCCTGGAACGACAGGATCGCATCCAGATCCGGAATAACCAGCATGCTCCGCTCATGGCGATACACGCCGAGTGCAAGCGAGGGATTCCAGTTCACCGGGTCCGGCCACTTGCGATACTCGACCGGCAAGTCGAGCTTCCTCACATCCTCCACCGGCGAGATCGCGATCAGCCCGGGGTCGCGCTTCCCACGCCCGATGGTTCCGCGGCAGATCATCAGACGCCGTCCGATGCCGTCCTTCGAGATCCGCATTCCGAGCCATGCCGCCAGATCGACGACCGGCACGGGGAGTGATCGCCAGTTGATCAGCCCGCGCACGAAGTCCGGCGCTTGAGGCACGGCAACCAGGGGAAGATTACTCACGATTTCGAGCGCCTGCCCGGCGCTGAGTGCGAAGCGCACTGGAGTGGAGAACCGGTGTTCCAGGGTGAACGTAATGAGCTGGCCCACCGTCTGGCTGCGCTCCTCGGCGGATTGCGCAGCCAGGCGCTCCACAGCCGGCCGCACATTTGAAGCCAATGGCACTGGAGGAGTCGCGATTGGCTCCGCCTCGGTTCCGGACACACCAGCGGGCACCAACTGCCCAGGCGCGAGATAAAGGTCGAGATCCTGCTCCTCCACCACCACCCATGGAAAGCGGCCGTTGCCGTTTCCTGTAACTGCGGGCAGTGGAAAGATGCGCTCGTAAGGGACCTCCACAGAGGAGCCGACTTTGTCCACCAACAGCGCCCAGGTGTGCTCATCGTGGCGCAGGATCGCGATCATGCCCTGGCTCATCAGACCGCGGGAACGGCTTCCCAACTGATCCGTGAGCCGGAAAACGGGGATCTTTTGTTCTCCGCGGCGGACCCATCCAATCGACCCGTCGCCGCCACGGCTCGGGTACATGTTCTCGATACCCTGGACGCTTTCCAACAGTTCGTAGTCGAAACAGAAGGAGTGCATTCCCGCCGAACAGCGGACCACCCGGCGGGTCATGGGAATTGGTTTTGTCATCGCTTGCCTGCCTGTCGCGCCTCACGAACTACGCGGCGCACGGTTGTCAGCAGTTCTTCATCCTGATAGGGCTTGATCATGTAGGCGGTGGCGCCAACTTCCATCGCTTTCCTGCGATGCTTCTCACCGGCACGCGACGTCAACATGACAATCGGTGTATTGCGGTATAACGCCATGGAACGAATGGTCGCGGTGAACTCGTAGCCGTCCATGCGCGGCATCTCGATGTCAAGCAGGACAACGTCGGGGCGCGCCACTCCGGAGTGCAGGACTTCGAGCGCGTCGAGGCCATCCTTGGCGGTATGTGGCGTCCAACCGGCGTTCTTGACGAGGCTGGCGACCACGCGGCGGACACTGGGCGAATCGTCGACAACCAGCACTTCGAAAGTGTCGCTCGGCTGCTTCGCGGCAGGACGCGTGGTCCGCAAACGGAAATGCTGTCCCATCGTGTGCTGCAGCATGTCGTTGGGGTTCATTACGAGCACCACGCTGCCATCGCCCATCAGGGTGGCGCCGATCACGCCATAAACCCGGCCCAGCAATCCGCTCAAGGGTTTCACAACCACTTCGCGCGCTTCCAGCACCTGGTCCACCATGAGCGCGAGGCGCTGATCGCCGATCGCGAGCACAACGGCTTTGAGCTTTGTGAGATTGGATTCCTGCGCCGACTGGCCGACAACTTCGGCCAGGTGAATCGTCGGCACGGTTTTCGCGCCGAGCCGTAGCATCGCGCGCCGGCCGACCAGTTCCATCTGCTCCGGCTCAACCCGGAGAACCTGATGGATGGAGGAAAGCGGAATCGCAAAAGTGTCGGCGCCTGACCGGACCAGGACCACGCGCGTCAGAGCCTGGGTAATCGGGAGCCGGATGGTGAATGTGGTCCCCTGACCCAGTTCCGAATTGACCGACAGCGTTCCGCGCATTTTGCTGACTGTCGATTTCACGACGTCCAGTCCGACGCCGCGGCCCGAGATGTCGCTCAACTCCGAGGCGGTGGAGAATCCGGGGAGGAAGATCAGGTTGAAGAGTTCGGCCTCGCTCAAGTGCTTCGCTTCTTCTTGTGAAACCAAGCCGGTGCGCAGTGCCTTCTGCCTCAACTTCCCTGGATCAAGCCCGCGCCCGTCATCGCGAATCTGCAGCACCACCTGCGCGCGTTCATGATAAGCGCGAAGTACAATGCTTCCCTGTTCGGGCTTCCCGGCGGCAACTCGATCCGCGGCGGACTCGATTCCGTGATCGATCGCGTTGCGCAGAATGTGATCGAGCGGTCCCGCCAGCTCCTCGATTGCGGTTTTGTCGATCTCCGCATCCTCACCTTCGATGACGAAGTTGATGGGCTTGGCCAGGCGTTCCGCGGTCACGCGAACCGTGCGATGAATGCGCGAGGCGATATGGCGCAGCGGCAGCATGCGGAGGCGCATCAGCTTCTCTTCCACATCGCCGGTGAGCTGGCCCAGGCGGTTGAGGAAGCCGTCGAAATCGGAGACAAGATCATTCAGCCGCGACCCCGTGTTGTTGACGTCGCCGGTGGTTTCGGCAAGGTCGCGGGAGAGCAGGTGAAACTCGGTGTAGCGGTCGAACTCGAGGGTGTCGAAATCATCGGAGAGGCCACTGCCTCCCGCCGCCACCATGCGCGCGGGCGCCGATACGTAGGAGGCGCGGCGATTGGCTTCCTGCAGCCAAACGGCTTCATAGTCCGATTGCAGCTTTCGCGAGATGCGGCTGAGACGTTCGATACTGAGCTGCAGATCGTCTACTTCGCGAACGTAGGCGGACAGATACTGCTCGAAGCGCGAACGGTGAATGATCAGCTCGCTGACCAGGCGAACCAGTTCGTCCACGCGCTCGACGGGTGCGCGGAGGAATTGTGCGGACTTTCGGACTTCTTCGGCGGAGCTGATAGCCTCCGCGAATGCGGCGCGCCGTTCTTCGGGATCAACGACCGGCAGCGCGGGCTCGACCTCCACTTCAGCATTCGCAACGGCAGGTACTTCTTGCGGTGCCTCCTGCGTTGCTTCCTGTAGGGCTTCGGTTTCGGCAACCGTCGAGATGGCGCTCTGATAACGGGACAGCAGTTCGTTAACGACGGGCGTTGCGTCGGCGCGCAAGCCTCGCGAGTTCATCGAGTCACTGAACAGGTCGAAAGTCGCAAACAGGAGCGGCGTGAAGTCCGGCGAGTAGGTGAGACTCCCGTCGTAGAGCGCATCGAGCATGTCTTCCATGCGATGCGCGATGGCAGCCGTCAACCTCATGCCGACAACACCACATGCGCCCTTGAGGGTGTGGACGCTGCGGCGCATCGCCTGAATGGTCTCCTGGCTGGGAGTACCGTTCTCGGCGGCTCGCAGTTGCTCACCAATTGAATTGAGGTGTTCTTCGGCTTCCTGCTGGAAGGCTTCCCAAAGGTCGTCACCGGCTTCCACGCGGTCCACCAGGTTGGCGAGGGATGGACTCTCCTGCGCGGAGACTGGCGCCTTCGAATCCTCGTTCGGGGCGGGCCCGGCGGAGGGCAGGAATGCGATTCCTTCCTCGAACTGGCGCTGGAGCGAATGGGCCCGATCGACAAGACCAGCGCCGGTGCCACGTCCGCCGATCGACTCCAGCACCACTTCGAACGCGCTTTGAAGCACAGGATGGAATTCAGGACGGTATTCGGATTCGCCTTCATTGATGGCGTCGAGGATCTTCTGGACACCGGCACAGACCTTGCTGGTGTTGCGCAGGCCAACCACACCCGAGGCGCCTTTCAATTGATGGAAGCTACGGCGAATTGCCTTGAGGGTCTCGTTATCCGGGCCTTCGAGGAGCTTCTCGATTGCTCCGGCAAGGATCTGGAAGTGCTCGGCCGATTCTTCCGAGAACGCGGCCCACAGGTCGTCGTCGGCATGCACGTCATCAAGAGTCTGCATCACGCCGGAAGAGTCGCCGAAGGCTGGTACATCCGAAGGTTCACTGAAGTCCGGTTCGGAGGAAGCGGCCTCTTCGCCGGGAGGATTGAAGAACGTGTCGATGGCCTGCTCGTCGCCCGTTTCGGGAAGCTCCATCAAACGCCGGAAGGAACGAATGAGCTGTTCGATGACACCGCGATCCGGAATCTCGCCGGATGCCATGCGCTGCAGTAACGCGCCGGTTTCAACGGTGGCGGCCTCAAGCACGGCCGCGACATCGTCGTTCCACCGGATCTGCCCGTTGAGTAACTGCTCGAGTGTATCTTCCTGATACTGGGCAAGCTGGCTGAGAAGATAAAGGCCCAGCGTCGCCCCAGCGCCACGAATGCAGTGGGCGAGCCGGTGCGCTTCTTCGAGGTCTTCGATTTGCTCCGGATTGGCTCGAAAAACTTCGAGCCGTTCGAGGAGCTTCGGAAGGTAGCTCTCCACTTCCTTCACGAACCCCGCGATGATCTCCGGGTCAAGGTTCGTTATCATGCTCTCCTCCCTCGCTGCACGCGGGGTGTCGAAAATTCGGGACCTTGCGGCCGCCGCTTGCCTCAACCAGAAGCAAGCGTGCGGCGGCCGCGGTGATAGCAAGTGGAATTACCGCATCGCGTAATGAGGCTCTTCCGTGGGGAGCTTGAAGCGCTGCATACTGCGGCGCAATTCGTCGGTGAGTTCGGTGAGCTGCTGGACGGAAGCCGCCGCCTGTTTCGCGCCTTCGGCGGTTTCCTGCGTATGGACCGAGATCTCGCTCATGGAACGCGAGATGTTTTCCGAACCCATGGCCTGCTCTTCCGATGCCGAAGAGATGCTGCGGATGAGGCTGGAGAGTTCCGCCGACACGGATTCGATTTCGCTTAGCGTGCGGCCCGCGGCGTTGGCGAGGTTGCTTCCCTGGACCACTTCGCGCGTGGTTTCTTCCATGGCCGTGATCGCTTCCGACGTATCGGCCTGGATCGACTTGATGAGCGTGTTCACCTTCTTGGTTGCTTCGGCGGCGCGCTCGGCGAGGCGTTCCACTTCTTCCGCGACGACCGCGAATCCGCGTCCCGCTTCACCGGCCATGGCGGCCTGAATGGAGGCGTTCAGCGCGAGGATCGAGGTACGGTCAGCGATGTCACCAATGAGCTGCACGATCGAGCCGATTTCCTGCGACCGTTCACCGAGACCTTTGAGGCGCTTCGAGGTTTCCTGCACCTGGTTGCGGATGCCACCCATGCCCTCGATGGTTTTCTGCACGGCTTCGGAACCTTGTTTGGCGCGTTTGAAGGTCTGGTCCGCAACGCTGGCCGCGGTGGAGGCGGTAGTGGATACTTCGCGAATGGAGCGCACCATCGCTTCGATCGATCCGGACGCCGCGGCGATCTGGCTGGCCTGGCTGACGCTACCTTGCGCGAGGTTCTCGGCGGTCGCGAGCACGGTCCGTGCCGAAGAACCAACGTGCGAGGTAGTGACGTTGACGTTCGAGACAAGCTGGCGTAGCTCGGAAATCATGTAGTTGAACGAGTCGGCGATAGCGCCCGTGATTTCCGCGGTGACTTCGGCTTCCTGGGTCAGATCGCCGGCCGCGACGCCGCTGATGTCATCCAGCAGCTTCTGAATGCTGGTTTGAATGCGGTTGCGTTCTTCGCGGGATTGGATCAGGGTCAGGGTGTCGTCGAGCACGGCGTTCATGGAGTTTGCCATGGCGCCCAACTCATCCTTGCTGGTGACGGGCACGCGCACTTCGTAGTTGCCCTGGCCGATCTGCGTAAATACATTGTTGATCTGGCGAACCTGCTTGGTAATCAGCGAGCTGATCCAACCGAACGCGAGACCGACGGTCAGCACAACCAGGAAGACGCCGATCAGGCGGCGGGAAGCGTCGCCTTCCATTTCGTCGACGCGGGCTTGCAGGAGCGAGCGGAGATTCGGCAGCGCGGTGTCATAAAGAGCGAAGAAGCCCGACAGCGCGGTGTTCGCGCCTTCCGCCGAACGGTCCAAACCCGCGAAGCGTTCCACGTTGCCTTCCTTGAGAGGCCTGAGGAACGTGTCCGACGCGCGCACGGCGTTGGCCAGTGCGGCATTGACTTTCGGCTCCAGGGCGGCGTTTTCGCTGAAGGCAACGCCGAGGTTCCGCTGCGTATTCTGTACCATGGCGTCGATCTGCTCGGCGAGAATCTGCACCGGCACGCGTTCTTCCGGAGTTTTCTTGATGGAGGCGTTGCCCACCAGGGAGCCGAGCAGGCTGACGCGGTCCACAATCACGGGAAGCTGCTGCACGGCGGCGTCCATCAGATAATAGGCGTCCAAATGGGGGTCGGAGACCAGCGTGGAGCGTTCGCCGATGACACGAATGTACTCGAGCACATCGTGCATCAGGCGGTTGTGGGCTTCGAGACTCTCGCGCACCGTAGCCTTGAGCGACGCGTTCTTGACTTCCTGCCAGCTTCGCTTGAGCTGGGTGAGGCGGTCCGCGGTGCCGAAACGGGCGTCATAGAGAGTGCCTACAGCTTCCAGAGCGCCGATTGCGCGGTCGATGGAGGGCTGCAGTTGGTCGGCACGGGTCCGCATGGTATTGTCGCCATTCAACGCGCCATTCACCAAGGCCCGGTGCTGCGGTACGGACTCGGCCAAACTGCGAAGAGCGGTGATGTACTCCACTCCCGCGATCTCTTTTCGGGTGTTTTCGATTTGGTCGCTACGGCTTCCATGCAGCATGAAAGTGAGCACCAGAATCGGAATCAGCGCCACCACCATGATGAGGCTGAGTTTCTGTTTGATCGGCAAATTGGAAAAGAAGCTGGACGAATTGGACGCCATTTTCCCGTCTCCCTATGTCTCCTGAATCGGACTCGTAAATCTTTACCTGTTCTCGAGCTGGCGGATTTCCTGAAGCTGGAAAAGCTGTTCGAGGTCGAGAATATTGAGCAACCGGTCGCCGCGGCCGTGGACGCCGCGAAGCACCGAAGTAACCTTGTCATCCATCAGCCCGGTAACCTGTTCGAGCTGTTGGGAGGGAATTCGCTGGATTCCCTTTACGTCATCCACAAGCAATGCCGTGGCGGCGATTCCTTCCCGCGATTGGAGGAACAGCACGCGGCCCTTTCCTCCGGATTGCGTTTCGTGAATCCCAAGCAGTGACTGCAGGCTCAGCACCGGCACCACCTCACCGCGCAGATTGGTCAACCCGCGCACGAATTCCGGAAGGTTCGGTATGCGGGAAATCGCCGGGATACGGCCGATTTCCGCAATGTCACGAACCGGCACCGCGTAGTCCGCGCCGCAGAGGCTGAAGACCACATAGTCATCCAACTGGCTGTACTGCCTGTGGGCGACGGCCGGTGCATCGTTGACCAGACTGAACGCCGGCGCGTTGCGGAGTTCCCGGTCAATCGCGCGAATGACGTCTTCGAGCGGAGGCTGAGGACCAACCTGTACCGGAGGCGCTTCCTCGACGGCTGGTGTTTCTCCGAGAAGGGTATCGGCCTCGGCCATCATCTCCGCAAACATCTCATCGGTAGCGGTCAGGGACGGCAAGCCTGCGGCACCGGCTTCCGCCAGGACCGCCTCGGCATCCGCAGGTCCGATGGATTCAAGCAACAGTTCGGTTGGCTCCTCGACGGCGAATTCCAGGTCGGTAGGAAGGCCTTCCAGAAGGTCCTGGTCACTCAGACCGGCGCTCTGAAGTTGTTGCAGGGCCTCTTCCACCGCGGCAAGCGCGGGATCGACGGCCGGCTCGGAGGGGACTTGAGGGCCAGCGTCCGCCTCGCCTCGCACTTGGGCAGTCTCGACCGGCGCAGTGTCAAACTCAGGGTGAGCCGTCTCCGCTTCGGCCCCGGGAACGTGGAATTCGGTCTCAGGCTGCAGCGGTTCAAAGGGCTGGACTACGAGTGACTCTGGCGCCACGGGTGACTCTTGTTCGACGAGTGACTCTGGTTGGACAAATTGCTCGGGTTCGGGCGCTGCGGACCCGGTTTGAACTGCAAGCTGTTCCGCCGGAGCCGCATCGGCCGGTGGCTCTTCGAGTGAAGGCAGACCCGTTTGCGGCGCGGTGTCTTCAGCAAGCAACTCAGCCAGAAGCCCCTCCATGCCGTCGGGTTCTTCCAGCGAGCGCGGATCAGCAACGAATTCCGTCTGGGGCGGATGCTCGACGGTGGCGGCGAGTTCCAGAAGATCGGCGGAAATGGCCACCTCGTCGAAGGCGGCAGGCGCTGCTATCACCGCCTCGGGAGAGACGGAAGGCCCAGGCTCGGGGGCACGAACCTCGCCGGGCTCGTTGTGATGAGATCGTTGATGCTTCCGCTTCTTTTTCATCTGGTCCTCTGATTAGGCCGGCCCAGTGCCGAGCTGCTGTGCAATCGCAGTCAGCAACTCCTCTTGCTTTACGGGTTTGCAGATGTAGGCATCCGCGCCTTGCTTGAGCCCCCAGTAGCGGTCGGACTCCTGGTTTTTGCTGCTCACCACAATGATCTTGATGCCCTGCGTATCCGGGGACATCTTGAGCTGCCTGCACACCTGGAAACCGCTCCGTTTCGGCAGAACCACGTCCAGCAGCATCAGATCCGGCTTCTGCTGGATGGCCTTCTGCAAGGCTTCCTCGCCATCGGTGGCGGTCGTGAACTGATAGCCGCACCCCTCCAACAGCTTCGTGAGCAGCTTCAGTTCGGTTGGGCTGTCGTCTACCACCAGAATCGACTTTTCTCTCATTGGGATTTGTCTCTCTGTGAGAACGAATTGGGCCTTCGGTGTTTGCTGGCGCCACTCATGGCAGGTACTTCTTGATGGTCTTCAGGAGACCATCGGGATCGAAGGGCTTGGTGACATAGTCGTTGCAGCCGGCGAGTTTGCCGCGCACCTTGTCGAACAGCCCGTCCTTGCCCGAAAGCATCACCACCGGTACCTTGCGCGTGAGCGCCTTCTCTTTGATGTGCTTGCAGACCTGATATCCGTCCATCCACGGCATGGTGATGTCGAGGAGGACCAGATCGGGCACAGTCTCATTCAACTGCTCGAGGGCGTGTGAGCCATCCTCGGCGGTAAGCACACGGTAGTCATTCTTTTCGAGGATCGATGACAGCGCTTTGCGAATGGTCAAACTGTCATCCACAACGAGAATCACCTTACGCCACTGGAGCTGATCGAGAACGCCAAGCATCGCCCACTCGTTCTTGCGTTGAGCGGTGGCCGCTTTCAAATAGGGGATGGCGCGCGTGGCTTCGCGTAAGTTGAGGTGGCCGAGCGCCAGCGCGGTGTTCTGCTCGAAGCTGCGCTTTTCGGCGGGAGTAGCTTCATAGCGGGCCAGCGCGTCGCGAACAAATTTCTCCTGAACGCCTTCGTTCTTCTCGAGTTCCTTCAGATCTTCAAGAATCGTGATGGCATGGCAGGTGGGGCAGCGCTTCTGGGGCGTGCTGTTTCCGTGGGAGCAGAACGGGCAACGCCATTTGTGGGCAGGATCGGGAGTAGCGGGGGCTTTCAGAGCGGGCGCTGGAGAACTCTTTGTTGCCACGAACGGGATCACGGTCGGCTTGGGGCGGTTCTCCAAAAGCTTGCCGGCTGTGGTGTCCGCCAGACGGCTCTCGGCGACGCGAACACTGGCGCCTGCCGTAACCGTTTCCACCGCGGTGTGTGCGTTGGCCTGGACGTTCTTCGCCAGCGTCTGTATGCTCGCGGTTCCCTGCCCTCCGATCGCGGCTTGCTGAGCCATAGGTTGCGCCGCTTGAGCCACGGCCTGGGGTTTCGGCTGGGCCGACGTCGCATAGGTGGTGTGCGCGGCAATGGAAGGCTGGGCGGCAGGCGTCGCGGCGGGCATCGGAATTGGCGAGGGGTTCGAGACTGCTGGATAGCTGGGCGGGGTGGAAGCGAGGGGCGCCGCGCTGGTAGGCGCCGGCTCCGGTGGCTGGGAGAGGTTCTGGCCAACCGGTTTGGGGCCATCGGGCGGGGCCGTCGAGGGCGATTGCCCCTTGCACTTCTCAAGCCAGGCGGTCGCCTTTTGATTCTGCGGATTGATTCGAAGTACTTCTCCGAGATAGAAAATGGCTTCCTTGGGCGACTCAGAAAGCGACGCTCGCCACAGCCAGACCAACTCGTTATTCGGATTATGCACGCTCGCCTGCCGGAGCAATTGACGGGCGGCTGCCTTGTTGCCAACCTTCGCTGCCGTGACAGCTTCACGAAGCAGAAGAGCATCCTGAGTTTGGGCCATAGTTTCCCTTGCGGTGAGGCCCGTTACCGGGGCCTGAGTACTTAACGCTTACATCTGTATTAACGGCTCTTGGAAACCTTACTGTATAGGGTGGAACCCCTAACGAATTTCACCCTCGAACGAGGGGGATGGAAAATAGGTGCTTCGCCGTCTATCACTCGCGGGAGGGCGTGGCTTATAGTTACAAGCAGAAACGGATCTTCGATGTTCGCAAAGAGCAATCCCGATCTCTCTCACGGCTCAGCGGCACAGTTCAATATCCTCGCCGTGGCGCCGGAGGATGCACCGTTTGTCTCGAAGCTTCAAGAACTTAGGCAGAATCATCCTGGCTACGAAATCGTGTCTGTGGTGAAGGTAGAGGACGCTATCAAGCTGTTGCGGCGTGGTACCATCGCCGCAGTCTTACTATACGGACATCCCACCAAGCCGGGCACCGCCGAGTTCGTGATTGAGGGTTTGAGCAAGGAGCGGCCCCCTCGCTTTGTGGTTTTTTGTGACGATGCCCCTGGAGGTTTGCCAGCGGGGCAATCGGTGATGCGAGTGGTGCGATCCGGTATGGAAGCTACCCCGATCTCGCGGCTGCTGGATCAGTGCTGCCAGGAATTCGACCAGATGGCCCGGAATGACTTGACGCCTCTGGATCTGATGGAGGCACTCGTCCATTGCCCCGATGCGGCGTGGATCCGGGTGACGCATGAATCGGGAGAGAGCGGCGACTTCTGTATCCAGGCCGGCCGTGCGGTGTATTGCGAGGTTGGCCGGATGTCGGGGACCACGGCGGCCGCGCGTTTGCTCTCGTGGACGCCGTGCCGTTTCGAATACCGGGATTTCCCATCGTTCGTCAGCCCGAATCTCGATCGGGCGTTGACCGATCTGCGGTCGCTGCAGTTGCAGAATGCAACCCAGCCACAAGGCGCCAATCGGGTTTCTTTCAACGGATCGGCTTCCGTACCGCCTTCGGTTGTTGCGGCGACGAAACCCGCTCCAGCCGCGGCAGCGCCCCAACCTCCCCGGACGGAGGAGCCGTCGGTGGAGGAGCCAACCGACTTCCCAGTTCTCGCTCAACTGGACACCGATTCCTCGCCGGCTTGGGCGGCGCCGTCCGCGCCACCTGAGTTGGATGGTGCGGAGCGGTCGATGGATGAGCCTGACGAGTTTCCCGCCTTCACTGCGGACGCCGAGCCGGAAATCCGGGTGGACGAGCCGACCGACATGCTCTCTTTGCACGAAGTGCTGGAGGCTGCCGGGCCTGCCGTCAACGGAGCCGGGAGTGCCGCACGGGCACAGGGGATGGACGAACTCAATCCGGAAGAGCCACTTTCGTTTCCGGACTTTGACGTTGCGCCCGCGAAAGAACCGAATTCGGGCTCGACGTTTTTCGCCTCCGTGGCTGTGGTGAGCTTCGATCACCTGCTGTCGTGCAATCCGTCGGACGAGGCCGCGTTTTTCGAGGCGCGCGCCCTGTTCGAAGTCTATGACCGCGTGAACCGCTATTCACGGCTGCAGGGTTTGGGCGATCAGGACTTTCTGGTGATTGGCGGGAAGAAGGCGACCATTGCGATCGCACCCATCGTGGGCAGCGAAAACCTGCTGGCCGTCCGGTTGAAGGCTCAGAACCTAGGTGATCCGGAGCGCTATGAGTTACATCGCTTGCAGGAAGTGATGCAACTCACTTACGCAACAGTTGCTGTGTAAGGCGTTCGGTAAGTGAACGCTTGCCGGGCGAGAATTGCCTTGCCGCCGCCAACAGGTAGGGCCGGAACTCGCGGATCCAGTAGCGAAGATAGCCTTCGCGGCGGATTTCGTCGAGCGCGGTCCGGTAGTGGTCCAGCAGCGCGCCGGCGAAGAATCCGCCTGTAGTTTTCGCGGCGTTCCCCGCACACAGCGACAGCCACCGGACATTGTCCGGCAGGTTACGGAGCGCGGAAATCGCCAGCACCCCTGACATCTCGACCGGGGACCGGTTCTCCTTCGCCGCCACCGCTTTCAGTTCGTCCCACTGTCCCTCCAGCATGGAAAGCGAGGGCAAGTTCCTGGGTGGGATCGCCGCCGCGTGACGCCGGATCGCTGCAAGTTCCGCGCGGAGTTGGGCGATATCGAGAGGCGGCGTGTTGATGGTTTCCGCCACTTGGCCCGCGGTCTGCTCCAACCCGTCGAGAATCTGGTCGGCCGTGTCGAAGGTGGCATCGGGAGGAAGCAGCCCTTCGTTCTTGAGGCTCTCCGAGATCTCGCGGATCAGGCTCCTCCCTGTGCCGGAAAGGTCGGCCAGCGCGGCCATCACCCACACGGGCGAAGCTCGAAAGGCGAGGATACCCGCGAATTCGATGCCATTGCCGGCCGCCCGCCGGGCCAGGAAGTCTTCGGCGAGCTTCTCATCAGACGGATAGACCCCTTCCACCTGACCCACGTTCTCAATCAGGAACCGTAGTGTGGTGTCCACCAGGGAGCGATAGAGGCGGGTCCGGCGCAAGCCTGCGGGCAGCGCCACGGCTGTGACCTGCTGGACGATCCCGCCCGCCAGCGCGGTGGCGGACCGCAGAATTCGCTCCGGCAGGGAGAGAAGGTAAGTGGGGATCGGCGGTTGCGGCATCCTATCGCATCGTACCAGCCCAAAGCCTCCCGAAGTACCATGTGGATTCCACCAGTTTGGCCTATTGCCGCTTCGCTCCGCGTCGACGAAACTCGGAGCGTGGGAGAGGTATCGTTTGGAGCGCATTGATCTCGAATTCTGGACACCGCGTGATGTAGCCAAGCTACTCACGCTGGTGGAGAATGAGAAACGCTATTTTCAGGAGATCATTGCCACGCTCCCCATCGGGGTTGCGGTTGCCGGCAACGACGCTTCCCTCCTCTCGGTGAATCGCGCCTTCCGGCGATACTTCGAACTGACACATGAAGAAGCTGCGCGGATTTCCTTGGTGGAGCTTCTTCCCGACCCGGCGGTGCAGACCTGCATTTCCGAGTGCCGGGAATCCGGAATCACGGGCGATGCGGTTCCATTTTCGTGGCGAGGCGCATCCGGGAAGGCGCGGCAGCTCCGTCTGACAGCGATTCCTTTTCCTGACTGGTTTGGCGATGACGGCAGGGATGTGGTGGTGGTGGTGGAAGATGCCAGTCCGGCCACACCGCCGGGACACCCCTTCCTCGAGAACCTGCCCGGGCTGCTGTGGAGACTGGATTCCACGGGCAGCCGGATCGAGTTCGCCAACCGTGACGCAGGCGCGCTGATCGGCACGGCCGAGGTGGAGCGCTGGAATGAGCGAGTCCATCCTGAAGACGGGCCGAGGGTCGCCCGAATCTACCAGGCGGTACTGGCGTCGGGCAAGAATGCGAGTGTCGATTACCGCGCGCTGCGGCAGGATGGAAGCCTGATCTGGCTCTCGGACGAGGTGCGGAGGATCGAAGGCGAGCCTCCCTCGCTCCAGGTGTGGACCATGGATGTGTCCGCGAGACGCGACGAAGTCCGTCGCATTGTGGACGCGGAGAAGAGTGAAGCCGCGGGAAGGTTCGCCGGTAAGCTGGCACACGACTTCAACAACATTCTGATGGTGCTTCAGCTCAACGTCGAGGAAGCGATGCAGGGTCTTCCGGAAGATGACCCACGCAAAGAGAGCCTTGCGGAAGCGCTGAAGGCCACTGAGAGGTTCAGTGGCATCAGCCAGCAGCTTGTCGCACTTGGACGCCCGCCTTCCTCCCAGCGCAAGGTGTTGGATCTCAACGAGTTCCTGGTGGGGCTGAACTTGCCCGCGGAGCTTCGCCAAAGCGCACAGCCCGCGCCTGTGGAGGTGGATCCGCAGCAGTTGGAGATGGCGCTTCGGGAATTGTTGAGCACGGTGGACGGCGCCGCCTACATCCGTGCCAGCCAGGAGGATTCCATTGCCGCGTTCAGTTCCGGGACGCCAGCGGGACGGGCAATCGTGTTGCGCGCCGGGCCGGTACGCAACCTGACAGCCGAGTTGGAAGCACGCTGGAACGAGCCGTTTCATGGTGTGGGAAAAGGCGCTGCATTCGCCCACGTCATGCTTCGCAACGTGGGTGCAAGCCTCCGGCTGCTTCGCACGGGCGAACTGGAAGGCGAGTATGAAGCATGGTTTCCGATGGCCGCGCTACCCGAACCGGCGCCAGTGGCAGTGGCCCCTGAGCCGAGCCAACCGGAATCGCCAGCACCGTCGCGGGAGACAGTGATGGTGGTGGATGACGAAGAAAGCATTCTTTCGCTGGTGGCCCGCGTTCTTCGACGGGAGGGATACCACGTTCTGGAAGCTTCCAGTGGGGAAGACGCCCTGAAAATCGCCGGCGATCATGTAGGGGACATTGCCCTGATTGTGAGTGATGTGATGCTCCCGCAAATGCGGGGCACCGAACTTGTAACAAGGCTTCGCTCCAGCCGGAAGGCTCTGCGGGCCGTGTTCATGTCGGGATATTCCGATGAAAGAATGCTGTCAGCGGGCGACCTGGCTGACAACGAGGCCTTCCTACAGAAGCCGTTCTCACTGGCGGCGCTGCTCCAAACGGTCCGCATAGTACTCACGCGCTCCAAAGACTAGGTTTATTTCGCTGATAGTAAAAATCCCAACTTCCGGCTAACAATAAAGAAGAGACGGACCGATAGAGAGTTTGAACAAGGAAGGTTGTTCTTTTCATGGAGTCTTTGCAGTGGATAGCGCTTGGGATCGGTATCCTGCTGCAGGTGTTGCTGATATCCGCCTTGCTCAAGGGGGCGTACCGGCAATATCCGGTGCTGCTGGCCTACGCCATCAGTGACGTTCTGAACTCCGTGGTGATGGCCACAGCGTTCTTTGATATCGGGAAGTGGACCAAGGCGAATGCCAAGTATTACTGGATCGGGGAAGCGGTTCAGTACACACTGGTCTTCGCACTGCTGTTGCACATGCTTTCCAAGGTGTTGCGGAAGGAAAACAAGGGAAGGCTGCTTCATTTCGTTTTTGCCGGCTTGTTGTACGTTGCCTTTTCGCTGTGGCTTGCCTTTGACTCCAACCAGAACCTGTGGATGACCCAGACGCTGCGGAACATCAACTTCGGTTCCATCTTCCTCAACCTCACATTGTGGACACTTCTGCTCCGGAAGCGAGACCGGCAAATGCTGATGGTGGCTGCTGCTTTCGGCGTTCAGTTCGCGGGAGTGGCGATCGGGCACTCCTTGCGGCAGTTGTCCCGAGACCTGGTGTGGACCGGAAACCTCGTCATCACCTTGAGCTACTTCATCTGTCTGTACTCGCTGTGGAAAGCGATGTTGCCCTTGCGGCGTGCGGCGGCCTTACCCGCGGTGGACGTTGCTTCCAACGATCGCCCAGCCATGCGTTCTGCCGAACGGCCGGGTGCCGATACGATGGAATCAGACGATTTCGGAAAGCACACGCGCAATACGATCCCGATCGCGCGGACATGATCCTACTTGGGGCCCATCCTCAGAGCTCCGTCCAGCCGGATCACTTCTCCATTCAACATCTCGTTCTCGATGACAGCTTTCGCAAGGTGCGCGTATTCCTCGGGACGCCCCAGCCGCGGAGGGAAAGGCACTTGGGCACCAAGGGAAGCCCGGACTTCGTCGCTGAGTTCAGCGAGCATCGGCGTGTCGAAGATGCCCGGCGCGAGAGTGACCACGCGGATTCCATGGCGCGCCAGATCGCGAGCCAGGGGCAAGGTCATGCCGGCAACGCCGCCCTTCGACGCCGCGTAGGACGCCTGGCCGATCTGACCGTCATATGCGGCGATCGACGCCGTGTTGAGGATCACGCCACGCTCGCCCGCCGCCGAAGGGGAATTCGTGGCCATCGCAGCCGCGGCGAGACGAATTGCATTGAACGTGCCGATCAGATTCACCTGGATCACACGCGCGAATCGTTCCAGGGCAACGGGCCCTTCCTTGCCCAGCACGCGCGCGGGATCGCCGATCCCGGCGCAGTTGACCAGAATGTCCACTGAGCCGAAGCGGGTTCTCGCGGTCTCCACGGCATCGGCCATCTGCTTGGGATCACTGACATCGGCAACCGCCACCACTGCGTCGTCGAAGGGGGCGGCCACGGTCTCCGCGGCGGCCTGATTCCGGTCGACAATGAGCACCCGCGCTCCGGAGGCCGCGAGCATTTTCGCTGTCGCCGCACCAAGGCCGGAACCGCCTCCGGTCACAATCGCTGACTTCCCCGCAATCTGCATCGCTTCTCCCTTTCGTCAGAGAATACCGTACTTCTCGAAGGCTTCTTTGGCGGGCATTCCTGCTTCAATTTCTCTTCGGACGGTCTTCTCGCCACGCGCTTTTTCGATCGCGGCCAGAAACACTTCCGTCTCGGCCTTTTTCGGCACCACGCAAACACCATCGCAATCACCGAAAAGAATGTCGCCGGGCGCGATCATGGCCTGGCCGATCTGGATGGCGACGCCGTAGTCGGCCACCTTCCCGCGCACGCCTTGATCCTGCGCGAACGAACCGAAGCAAAACACCGGGAATTTCAGATCGAGGATTCCTCGGAGGTCGCGGGTGTAGCCGTTCATGATGGCCCCGGCGGCGCCACAGTGGATCGCGCGCGCCGACATCAGCTCTCCCCACAGCGCGTAGTTGGGGGAGCCACCCGTCACCGTGTAGATTTCGCCGGGCTTCAGGCTGTCGAGTGCCTCCATCATCAGCCCGAAGGACTTCCGCATGGCCGGGTTGCGCGCGTTTTCGAGATCGTCGTCAATGCAGTCCACGCTGAGCACGGGCATCGCTCGCCCGATCGCGACGAGGTCGCGCGTCACGGGCTGGATTTGCGGAGGAAGAAACTGCCTCCGCAACCCGAGCTTATCCATCACGTCGCCGACAACGGCGACAAACAGTTCCTTGCGGGCGATGGCGAAGAGTTCGGAGTCGTTATTCCAAGGCTTCATGTTTCCTGGTCCTTATCGCAATTCATCGTAGAGGCCCGGCAAACTGCGTGCCCATAACGGACTCGGGCGCCAGCCCGGAACATCATCTAACTTGAGCATCTGCGCGATCTCCTCCTTGCTCCTGCCCTGGAACTTGAGTTCGCTCACGCGCTGGCGAACCACACCGAAACCCTCATTCCACTTCGCCAGGTCTCTTCTCGCCATCACGGGACCGTGACCGGGGATCACTCGTTCAAAGTCGAGTTGAAGGGCTTGATTCAGGGTGTTCGACCAGTCGATCCCGCTGCCGCCATTGGCGTAGTCAATGAAAGGCGTCCCGCCAACGAAGAGATCCCCCGTGTGGATGATGCGGTGTGTGGGGAAGTGGATTACCGAGTCGCCATTGGTATGCCCGCGCCCGAAATGGTAGGCGCGTACCTCCTTACCTCCGAGACGGACGGAGAGTTGATCACGGAATGTGATACGGGGAGGACCGGGTTGCCTGCCATTCATCATGTTCGCGTACACGTTGTCGTGTGCGACAATTTCCGCCGACTTGATCAGCGTCTGGTTGCCGCCGGAGTGATCGCCGTGATGATGGGTGTTGATGACGTATCGCACCGGCTGGCTGGTAATGGACTTGACCTTCTCCACAATCTCCGGAACGTTGCGATCGAACTTGTCGTCTACCAGGATCACACCCTCATCGGTGGTGAGGACGGCGACGTTGCCCCCGCTGCCCACGATGATGTGGAGATCGTCTGCGAGCTTTTCGACAGTGAGTGGCTGGTTGGGTTGTTGCGTGGAGGCAACCCATAGTCCGCCCAGCGCGATGGCGGCGGCAAAGGCACGAGTAAGTGAGGTTCGGAGGCGCATCGTATCCGATCCTACCAGCAAGCAGCGGTCACTGCCCAATGGATTGCTGGTTCTTTAGAGAGCGAACTTGTTGTTTTCGTTCTCCTCGCCTGCAAGCCGCGGATCGCCTCCGGTGGATGCCAGCGTCTGTGCCATGCGCCGCTGCATCGTCTGGACAAGGCTCTTGGTCTGCGGATCCTTGATGTGTGTCACGTAACGGCCACGCATGCGAGGGCCGATTCTGGCGCCTGCCACAAGGTTCTGGATCTGGTCGGGGTCGTTGCGATGGTCGTACAACTCGGGAATGTCCCATGTGCCTGGATATTGCATGAGGCTGTGCGTTTCCGTGCGCAAGCCGACGATGTCCGGCGTGTAGGGAAAGTCCTGCTCCCAGGCGTACTCGTAGACGAAATCGCGCCGCCAGTTTTCTGGAGTTCTCCCGGTGGCCAGGGGCAGCAATGAAGTCCCCTGCATGGTGGAGGCGGGCTTCACCGCGGCGGCATCGAGAAGCGTCGGCGCAATGTCGAGATTCAATGCCATGCCGTCGACCACCCGGCCGCTACGGCCGAACAGCGAAGGACAGTGCGCGAACATCGGAACACGAATCGACGATTCGTACATTGCTCGCTTGTCGATGAGGCCGTGTTCCCCCCACATATAGCCGTTGTCACCCATGTAGATCACCAGAGTGTCATCCAGCAGCTTGCTCTCCTCCAGCGATTGGAACACCTGGCCCACGCTTTCGTCGATACCGATCAGGCACTGGCAGTAGCGGCGATAGTGCACGTCGAACGTTTCGTCGCTATCGAGCATGCCATCCACTCCATGACGAGTGGCGCGGCGGCGGCGAACCCAATCCGGCCACTGCCGGTACCATTCGTCCTTCCACCACATGGTGCGCGGACGGGGGACGGTCATTCCGGCGAAGAGATTGGCATGGCGAGCGGGTGGCTGAAATGGCGCGTGCACCGCTTTGTGCGAGAGGTAGACACAGAAGGGCCGTGATGCGTTCTGACGAATGAACTGGCGCGCGTCGTTGGTGAGGATATCGGAGATGTTGCCCTGCTGGCGCCCGCGCACGCCGTTGCGATTCATTTCGGGGTTTTCATATTCGCCCTGACCGCGGAAACTGAGCCAGTGGTCGAAGCCAGGCTGGGGTTCGTCGGTATCGCCTCCCATGTGCCACTTGCCGAAGAAGCCTGTGCGATAGCCATTCTGGCGGAGAAGTTGGGGAAAGGTGGGGAGTTTGGGATTGAGCTGCGTGAAGTTGTCCGAAACCTGGTGGGCGTGCATGTACTGGCTGGTGAGGATGGTGGCGCGGCTGGGCGAGCACAGCGAACTCGTGACGAATGCATTGCGAAAGTGAACGCCCTGCTGGACCATGCGGTCGAGATTGGGCGTGTGGCCTTTCAGCCAGGGATGGCCGAGCGCGCCCACCATGTCGTAGCGATGGTCGTCGGAGAGGATGAAAACAAGATTGCGGCGGGCTGGCTGCGTGTGTACGGCAGGGGCTGCGGCGAGCGATAGGGCGGCTGTGCGCAGGAAGGAGCGTCGGACCATGGAGGGATTCTATCAGGCAGCACCGGACCCTGACTGTTTCTGAATTTTTGTCTCAAGCCGGAGCCGCTGGCACCGATGAGGAACATGAGGAGATTTGCCCGATGAGTCTTTCTCCGCTCACATTCACAGGCGTCAGCTCATTCTCAGAGGACTTCCAGGCCATCGTCAACCGGGCGACACAGATCGCCAGCCTGCCGGTCAAGGCGCTTCAAAACCAGCAGCAGGATTTGCTCCAGCAGAAACTGCTTGTTTCGAGCATGAGCTCTGCCGTTGGGTCGCTGGCAACCAGCCTCACCAGCCTCGGAGCAACCAGTTCCAAGAGGGCGCTGGTCGCCACCAGTTCCGATACCGCCAAGGTGACTGCGGCCAATATCAGTTCGTCAGCAGCCGCCGTCTACACGATCACCAACGTCACCTCGATCGCGAAAGCAGCGGCTGAGTCGAGCGTGAGCGGCTATGCCAATTCGACCTCGACGCCCGTGTCGTCCACAGGGCTTCTGACCCTGAAGGTGGGCTCGAATTCCTACGCCATCGACATCACCAGCGACAACAGCCTGACGGCACTGCGCGACAAAATCAATCAGGCAAACGCCGGCGTGACGGCGACAGTACTCACAACCGGGACCGGAGCCAATCCTTACTACCTGTCGGTAACCGCGAATTCAGCGGGTGCGAAGGCGCTGGAACTCCGCGATGATCCCACCGGCGTGAACACGAATCTCCTCACCACCGCCAACCAGGGCGCAAATACCGAGTTCCAGTTGAACGGAGTGCCGGTGAGCAAAACCACCACCGCGATCAACGATGTGGTTCCGGGTGTCACGTTCAACATCCTCAAAACAACCGCTGCCTTGGAGTCGGTAACTGTCACCGTTGGAACCGATCGCTCCCAAATCGCCAATGGGCTTGAGGATTTCGTGAGCAGCTACAATACGCTCCGCGAGGTGCTGAACGGACAAATCGGGAGCGGGGCGGGATTGTTGAGCGGGGATTTTCTTGTCCGCGAAGTGCAGGACCGGCTGCGCGGAGTCACCAACTATAGCGGTACCGGAAGCGTGAAGTCGCTCGCAGACCTTGGCATCGAGTTTGATTCCAAGGGAGTCGCTTCCTTCGAATCGTCGACCTTCAGTTCGCTCTCCGACACTCAGATCGAAAGTGCGTTTTCTTTTCTTGGAACGGAGCAGACCGGGTTTGGCGGCTTCGGCGCCAAGCTTCGAGAGATCAGCGACTCGGTGACTGGCCTGGCGCAGTTGCAGATTGAGAAGTACGACGAAACGCAGAAACGGCTGGATCAGCAGATTGGCGTCATGACGGGCCGCATTGAAGACATGAAGAAGACTCTCTCCGCCAAGCTTCAGGCCGCGGATACGATCCTCGCATCGCTGCAATCCCAACAGCTAGTTTTGGATGCTTCACTCCAGAGTCTGAACCTCACGCTCTATGGCCGCAGAGAAGGTTAAGCCAGTGAAATCCGCTCCCCATGTTGCCCGTGGTCCTGCGGAACTCGATCAGGGTCTCGAGGAGTTGGTACAGATCGACACTGTGCTCGCCAGCCACGGTGACCTGCTGGATCCGGAAGCTCTCTCGATGATCGAGAAGCGGGCCGGCGCGGTGTCCACCATTGCGAGCCACCTTGAGCGTTTGGTGGCGGATGGGCAAGCTCCGGCGGAAGCCCAAGTCGCGGCGATCCGGAACTCTGCGACCATGCTCACCGAGATGCTGCGCAAGGTGATCCTCGCAAAGCATCAGGTTGCACTCGAAATGGGCCAAGTCAGACAGGAAGAACGTCTCGCCGGGTTTCATTCCCGTGGAGCGGCAGCTCCAACGCGGCTGGATCTGCAGGGCTAGCAAGTCGCGGCCGGCAGTAGGGGTGATGGCCGCGAGGAACGCGTGCCCAGATTCGATCTGGGTTGCCACTCGCACCGGAAGGGCAAAGCTGGCTGGAAACGCGATGGTCAGCCACGAACAAGACAGCCACGAACAAGACGGGCAGGAACGAGACACCTACGAACAGGCTCCGTACCCACAAGTCAGGCGGGAAGGGCCTCTCGTAAGCCTTCACTCCTCTGGGATGGCGGGGTCAACACGGCTGTACATGCCGTATTCGGGAGTCGCGGCCGCTGGTAGGGATGATCCCCCGTGAGAAAGTCCACCAGTCTGCCCTGATGTGGGATCACCACCTGACCAAATTCGATCCCGGAACGTGCCGCTTCTTCCACGATGTCGCGCGCGCGCCACTGTGTGGGCACCACGAGGATGTCCACGCATTTGTCCTTTAATGTCTGGATCGCCAGAATCTGCTGCCCTGTGCCGGGGACAAACGTGCCGATCTTTGCGGGGTCGGAATCCACTACCAGCGGAAAGCGATGCGCGTCGACATGGTGCGCCTGCAAGAACGCCGCACATTTACCCGTCCCGCCCCAAAACGCTACGGTGCGGCCCGCCATGTAGTGATTCGCAAGCTCCATCATGATGACTTGGCGCGAGGCCTGTGCCATTGCATCGAAGGCCTTTGCGTCGTGGGCGTGCTGGAGATGTTCCCGCTTGCCTTTCAACCGCAGAAACGCATAGACCACTTCACCGTCATAGCCATGGTCGAGGGCGTCAATTGAACAGAATCCCCGCGCAAGCATCCGCGAAAAGCTCTCAGTGGTGAAGTGCGAGTTGTGTTCGTAGTAGAAGTCCTCGGTTCTGCCCGTGGTGAGAGCACGGTCAATGCAAGGAACCTCGAGGTAGAGCACTGGTTTCAGTTCCTCTGCGGCGGCGCCGAAAGAGAGGCTTTGTACGAAACCCAGCGGATCCGTGAGGTGCTCCAGTACGTGCCTGCTGACAAGTAAGTCGGGACGAAGCTCTGCCATCTGCGCCGCTGGTACGAATAGCGATCGGCGGTAGCAGACGTTGCCCAAACGGCTCGCCGTCGCTCCATGAGGGTCGAAGCCATAGAAGGTGCCAGACGGCTGGAGGCTCGCCAGCGATTCAAGGAAGGTCCCATCTCCATGTCCAATCTCCACGACCACGGCGTTTTCCGGCAGGCGGGAAATGATCTCGCCACAGACCTTTCGCAGGAAGTCACTCCATCGAAGACCGCGGTTGTACATCAGGTTGGGGTTATCGCCGTAGGGAACTCGCGTATAGTCGAAGGCGTCGTTGAACACATGCCCACAGTCCACACAACGCACGAAGCGAAGCGGCAATTTCGGCATGGCGCGCGCCTCCCCCGCTGTGCGAGGCCAGCCCAATGTGGCCAGCGGCTGTTTGCCGCCGTCGTAGAACAGGACGGCGACATGATGCCCGCATGCGGGGCATGTGGTGACATGAACATCTCTCTCACTCAGAGCAGCCGCACCAGCGGCGCCAGACCATTCGAAGAGCATTTTCCCAACTCCTGGTAAATCCCACAGTGTCCCCGAGGACGGACTTCCTCACCCGCTCTCTCAAATCCGAGCGGATCGCGGCGAGCTGCCGCGGGTCCGAGGCAAGATCCATGGCAGTGTGAACATAGCCATCCGCCGTGCCGGCCACCCAGTCCCCGCAACCGGCATTGCGGAGAATCGTGGCGCCGACCCTGCTCACGAAGCGGTCGCCCGCCATTGCCACCACCGGAACACCCATCCAGAGCGCTTCACAGGTGGTGGTTCCGCCGTTGTAGGGAAAGGGGTCGAGCGCGATGTCGACATCGCGGTAAGCCGACAGCAATTCCGCGTGCGGCGAGGAACCCAACAGGGAGACTCGGTCGCCCGCCAATCCGTGCGAAGCGAACTCTTCCATGACCAGATCGCAGCAACCGGGATCGTTCAGGGTGGCGTTCTTAAGGATGATTCGTGATCCGGCCGTCTGCTGGAGGATCTCGGACCAGACAGCAATGACTTCACTAGTGATTTTTGCCTGGGTGTTGAAGCAGCCGAATGTGATTCCGGGCCGTGCGAGCGAAGGTGGTGGAGCGACGTCCGGCGCATACCGCGGGCCCTCGTAGCACAAGTAGCAGCCGGGCAGCCGGAGCGGCTCCTCGACAAAGGGCGCGTCCTCGCTCTCCGGCGCAATGATCGAATCCACGACCAGATAGTCCATGGCTCGCATTCCGGTGGTGTTGAAGTAGCCGAGCCAGCTTAGCTGTATTGGCGCGGCCCGCTCCGCAAACGCGATCAAGCGATTCCCGGCAGTGTGGCCCGAGAGATCGATCAGGATGTCGACTTCATCCTCCAGCACCTTCGCACACAGTTCCGAGTCACTCAGTCCTGCAATGTCGCGCCACCCGGCAGCGGCCAGGCGCAGATGTTCCGTCCATTCGTCGGGGCGAGTGACGCCCGAATAGCAAACTGCTTCCACCCGGTCTCCATGGCTCCGGATGATTGGCAAGGTGAAGAACGAAACCGGATGCCGCTTGAAATCGGGCGAGACGTAACCCACGCGAAGGCGTTTCTCGGACTCGCGAGCGTTGCGGAATCGGCGCGCCGCCGGAAACAGCGGCTCCGCGTGCCGCTTTCCCCAACCGAGGTGCTCTTCAAGCAGCCGGGCCGGGCTTCTGGCAGGATCATAGTGCATGGAAAACAGCGCCGCGCCGTGGGCCACCGCGTTGTCCGGCGAGAGCTCGAGGATCCGCTGGTAAGCATCAAGAGCTTCCTTCTGGCGGCCCTGGGAATACAGCCCGGAGGCATAGTTGACCCAAAGCTCGGCGCGATCCGGATCGATTGCGGTCGCAGCCCGGCAACACGCCATGGCCTCCGAAAGCCGTCCGAGTGCACGCAGGGCATTCGCTTTGTTGTTGCGGAGAATTGGGTTTTGCGAATCCATCTTCACGCAGCGGTCAAAGCAGCCGAGAGCTTCTTCGTTTCTGCCGAGTGACATCAGTGTGTTACCGAGATTGAGCAGGACAGGAAGAGCATCCGGGCTCAGCTCCCGCGCACGCTCCAGCAGACGGAGTGATTCCCCAAACCGGCCCATGTGGCGGTATTGATTGGCCAGATTATTGAGTGCCTGCACGTGATCCGGGACTAACTCCAGAGTTTTTTCAAAGCACTTGACGGCTAGAGCGTTCTTTCCCTGGCGTTCCAGGGAATTGCCTGCGTTGTAGTACACATCCACGTTCAGCGGGTCCAGCGTGGACGCCGTCTCGTAGCATTGCAGGGATTCGGCGTGCCGGCATTGGTGTTGGAAGACATTCCCGAGCAGTACCCAGTAAGCCGGCTTACGGGAATCGATCGCGATGGCCTGCCGCAGCAAGGATTCAGCGAACGGGAGATCGGCGGAAAGGGCAGCGATGGAGCCAAGCAGATACAGCGAGTCGCTGTGGTTGGGGACGCGCTCCAGGATAAGGATGAGTAACTGACGTGCCTCATCGTGCATGCCAGCCTGGAAGTGTTTTGCGGCGGTGGTGAAAGCCCGGCCTACCCAGTCGGGAGCCTGCGGCAGCGGTGCCGAAGCAGCAGGCGGAAGCGTAGTTCGCATCCATGAGAACGATCGGCAAAGACGGCGGGAAGTTTAGTAAAACAAAAGAAAACTCCCGCCAACGCTCGAAAGAGCGCGGGCGGGAGTGGAGCGACTGCGGGAAACTCTTGCCGCGGAGACCGTTGGGATCTCCGCGGACGCTGTAAGTTGACTAAGTGGAGACTTAGCCTCGCAGGAGGGCGAGGACCTGCTGCGGCGCCGAGTTGGCCTGGGCAGCCGCGGCGACACCGGCCTGGAGAACGATCTGGGCCTTGGTCAGGTTGGCGGCTTCCTGCGCGAGGTCGGCGTCACGGATGCGCGATTCGGCAGCCGCGATGTTGGTGACCTGAGACTGCGCCAGGTTGATGGCGTAGTTGAACTGATTCTGACCACGGCCGACCACGGCTTGTGCGTCGCCGAGCTTGCTGACCGCGTTGGCGAGGGCAGTTACCGCAGCAGTTGCGCCTTCGACATTGCTGATATCGAGCTGGCTTCCACCCGCGGACTGCGCCGACTTCGCGACTACACCCTGACCGAGCACGGTGGTGCCGGAAGTGCCGTCAAACACGCCGATTTCAGATGCCGCCGTCGATCCGGAGCTGACGCCCACCGACACGCGGAAGTCCTTCAACGTGCTGAGGAAACGGATTCCCTCTTCCTTGCCGTTGGAGGTCTGTTCCTTCACGGCGACCAGTTGCTTCAGAGTCGGGTCTGAGGACTGCTGAAGTTGGGTGTTGATGGATTTGATGGTCTCGTCGAGGGACCGGGCATTGCGAGCCGTGCCGTCGTTGCGAAGGGTGATGGCGAGAGAGCGTTCCGAGCCCTGGCTGTCGACGGCCGAAAGCGTCAGCGTCTGATCCTGAGCGCCGTCGCGCAGGGAGTTGAAGCTGAACACCTCTTTGTCGGTGCCCAATTCGGTTGCATATGCGCCGCCCGAATTGACGGTGGCCTTGTCGGCATAGTTGCTCGATCCTGCCTCAAAGCCGAGGGTCGCGAGCCCGGTGCCGCCAGTGATCTTGAGCTTCGTGTTGGCCGAGTCGGCGGTAATCGCAAGTTGACCGTTGACCACATAGGCTGTGGCAGCCGCCGCAAACGTACCGTCGCCGTTGAGATCGGCGGCGACCTGTGTGACGGTACGGGCCGCGCCCGCGGTCAGGGTGATGGAAGTTTCCGTGCCACCATTCACCGAGAACTTGAACGTGTCATTGGTCGACGCGGTGATGGCATAAGTACCATCCGTGGTGGAGTAGATGGCGTCGGCGTAATTGGCCGCATAGGTCGCGCTCACCGCACCGGCAGTGCCGAAGCCGAAATCGTCGGAGTTGGCGCTGCTGGCGCTCTGCAGGAAGCGAAACGCGCTGCCATTGGTCGATTCGATCTTGATCGCGGTGCCGCCCGATACGGTAGCCTTCAGACCAGCCGCCGACAACGTGGAGTTCGTAGCAATCTGGGCGTTGATCGCAGCCACCGCGCCTGTTGCGTCCGCGGTTTCCAGACTCGCGATAGAGATCGACTGCTTCGCACCGCCGCCGATCGAGAACTCAAACGTTGCCGTCGAAGTTGTCGCCAAGCTCGCTACCGCCCCACTGGTGATGGAAGTGTACTCAAACGCCGTGCCGGTGTCGGTGTCAAGACGCCAGCCACCGAGTCCCAGCAAGTTGTCGTTGTCGCCCACCGCCTGCACTTCGAACCGTTCGCCCGTCCGGCTGCGGAACACCAGAGATTCACTCGACACCGGAGTGTCGAGCGAAATGCCAGCCGCTTGCAGCGTCGCGTTGTTGTCCACCGCCGTCTTCAGCGCCGATGCCAACTGGGCCGCCGTGGTGGTGCCCTGCGTGATTCCCAGTGCGATATCCACCGGGCCTGTCAAGCCGCTGCCCTGGACACGCACGATCACATTCGCCGAACCGGCGCCCGTCGATGTGCCCGTTACCGTTCCCTGGCCCACAAACGTGGTGCTCAGAGACTTGCCCGTCGCTCCGCTCACGAAGTTGCCGAGGAGTGCATTCGACACGCGGTCGCCCGCCTGTACCTGGAACGCTCCGGTCGAGGATGCGAACCCAAGCCGCTCCTTCACCGTACCGTCCGCTTGCTTGTCGGTCACCACCACCGCACGGATATTGGCATTCTTGAATGCGGTGGCCGCCGACGTGGTGCCGTTGCCAGCCGCGTCAATCGCCGAGTTCACTGCTTCTACCAACGTTGCCGTATTGGTGACGCCCGAAAGATTCACCGAAGCCGTAATCTTGTCGGCATCTGAAAAACCAGCGCCCCTGAAAACAAACTGGCTGTAGCCCGCAACCGCCGTCGAGTTCTTGTTCGTCGTGTCATTGACGATCGACTGCACGTTCGTCGTCGCCGAACTCGCCGAAAGATCCGTCCCCGCCGCGCTCGCCGCCTGTACACCGCTCAACCCCAAACTCTGAGTGTCCACCGTGGAAGCCGTCAGATTCACGCCCACCGAACCGTTCGAGATCTCATTAACGCCCGCGTTGGACTTGCCGCCGCCGATGAACACGCTCAGTGATTTCGCGAACTGCCCGCCCCGGTCCAATCCAATCGCCTGCGCCTGACGGTTGATTTCCGTCAACACGCTCTCAAATTCCGCATTCAGCACCGAACGGGATCCCGTGAAGGTGCCCGATGCCGATTGCGTGGCGAGTGTTCTGGCCCGGTCCAGCAGCTTCGAAATGTTGTTGATACCACCATCGATGATCTGCAGTGTGCTCAAACCATCGTTCGCATTACGAATACCCTGGTTCAGCACCGCAATGTCGGACCGGAAGCCGTTGGCGATCGCCAATCCCGCGGCATCATCGCCCGACGAGGTAATGCGCAAACCCGAAGTAACGCGCTCGATTGTCTTCTGTTGGAAGTTCGATGTCTGACGCAGGTTCTCCTGCGAGATCAACGACGGAACGTTTGTATTGATCTGAAAGCCCATGTTTCTCTCCTAGAAACGACTTGTCTATGGGGATCCATCCCCATGCGAGCACCCCGCTCGGAGATCCTCGCTTGATGGGCTTATCGGTGCGCGTGAAAACCGGATTGGAGGGAAATCGACTTAGGCTATAGGGGATACGAACGAATTGCCTGCACTTAGGGTCATCTCCGTAGGTTCTCGACCAGACGCAGCAACGCCTCGTCGGAGGCGTTCCTCGACGCCTCGCGATTCGACTCCGCGGTCTGCTGCACCTCCTTCCGCAACACCTGCCAGTGTTTGGGTGCACGAATCCCGAGTTTGACGCGCGACGGGCTCGCATCGACAATCTGGACTTCGATTTCTCCGCCGATCAAGATCGACTCCCCAACGCGCCGTCCGATTACGAGCATGGGTCCTCCGGTGCCGGACCCAGGGGCTGCGCAAACGAGTAGCCCGGCGCTGGCTGTATCACCTGCTGGGCTTTTCGGCTCTGGCGGTGAATGACGATGGGAGCTTTCAGGTTGGCGGTCGGCGGCCCGCTCTCGGGCAGTGTCAGCAGGGCCAGACAAAGCAGATCCTGGCGGGACGGAGAGCCGAACAGGTCCTCTTCTTCGGCGCCGAGGGCCAGTTGGTAGCAGGAATCAAGCGTCTCCACGGGGACGCTGAGAAAGCACAAACTGTCGGTGCGCAGACTCTGCAGGAAGATCACTGGTTCGGTTTCCTGACGTTCAATCAGAACGAAGCGCGTCTCGTGCTCGAACGCGGGCAGGCCGCCTGGAAACTCCACCACGGATTCGCCGGAATACTCCACCCATCCCAGGCGCTTACTGAGACACCTTTCCATTCATAGACATCGTGGCCGCAACAGGGAAAAGCTCTCAGGAGAATTTTGCCGGAGCGGCGGCTGGGCGCGGCTAGTGAGCGCCGCGCGTGAGCAACATCGTCTTCACGGTGTGGAACATGATCAGAAAATCGAGCGAAAGCGACAGGTTCCGGATGTAGTAGAGATCGTATTCGAGTTTCACGACAGTATCCTCGATCGTATTGCCGTACTTGTAGTTGATCTGGGCCCACCCCGTGATGCCGGGTTTGACCGCATGGCGGTTGAGATAGAACGGGATCTTCTCAGCCAGCGGTTTGACGAACTCGGGCCGCTCGGGTCTGGGGCCGACAATCGCCATCTCGCCCCGCAGCACGTTGAACAGTTGCGGAAGTTCGTCCAGCCGCAGACTTCTCAACCAGCGGCCGATGGGTGTCACGCGGGGATCGTTCGCCTGGGCCCAGACCGCGCCGGTTCTCGCCTCGGCGTCCGCATACATCGACCGGAACTTGTAAAGCGTGAACGTCGTGTTGTTCAGGCCAACACGGGTCTGACGGAACAGTATGGGACCGCGCGATGTGAGGCGTACGGCGAACGCGGTGAGTAGCATCAAGGGCGACGCAAGAACGAGTCCCGTCAGGCCGATCAGAAAGGAATAGAGCGTGTGGATCAGGAGGTTGCGGGGTTTCGGCTCGAGTTCGTGTCCCAAGGCGACATCGCCAGGACGCAGGCGGCTCAGACAGACGCGGCCAAGAACGTTCTCGTACAGCTTCGATACATCCTCCACGACGATCCCGTGCTGGCGTGCTTCGAGCAGATCCGTGATGTTTCTGTCTTCACCAGGTTCCAGGCCGGCAATCAGACGGGACGGGGTGGTCTGGTTGACGATTTGCGCGAGGTCCTTGGTCGGGCCTAGCCACTCCACGCCGGGAGGCGGATCGCCTTCGCATACCAGCCCCATGGGACGTAGCCCGAGGTCCGGATGGTCCAGCAGATGGCGGCTCAGCCGGCCCAGCGCGGGACTGCTTCCAATCAGCAATAACCGCTCGGCGCCGAGGATGCTCAATATGATTTTGCTGTAGAGAATGCGCCAGGTGGGCAGCAGGACAAGGCACACCGTACTGCCGATCAACATGGCTTTGCGCGGCATGCGCCAGTTCACATTGAGGTAGGCGATGGCAGCCTGAAGAAGGAGCGCCGCACCGATGGTCAGGCATACCTGCTGATAGACGAGGACTCTCGATCGGACACGGGTAGTGGTATAGAAGTCGTTGAAGTGGAGGCCTACCATCACGCTCCCGATGAGAAACAGAAGCCTGGCAAGGCCGTCCTCCGCCATCAGGAAAAGGTACATACCGCTTTCGACCGTGAAGTAACATGCCGTGGCGAAAATGCCCGAAACCAGGAGAAGCTCTGACAGGAGAAGACCCAGGATCGACGTGGGGATGAAGACGCTGAAGAGTCGGATCATGCGGGCGTGGCCGGAACGTTCAGGGCTGTGTGATCTGCCCGTACATACCAGAATACACTGATGCGGACCGCAGTCCCCTGCAAGCAATTGGACGACGCCGGCTGATCCTGAGATTGGAAGAGAGCGAGGCGGTCTGCGGCCGGATGCGAGTGCTCATTCGGAACCGGGGGAAGAACTCACCCCGAAAATGCTCTACGCTGAAGTTTGGACTCCACGCACTCATTCCCGGACCGCTACTCCCGGCAGATCCGATTTGCTGGGATCGGAAGCGAGGGTCAATCGAAACTCGCAAAATCGCACGTCGCCGTGGTGGGCGTGGGAGCGCTTGGAACGTTTCAGGCTGGGGCACTGGCGCGGGCAGGCACTGGCACGCTGACGTTGATTGACCGTGACTACGTGGAAGCCAGCAATCTGCAGCGGCAGTGGCTGTTTGAAGAGTCAGACGCCGCGAACGCCTTGCCGAAAGCAGCAGCCGCCGCTGAGCGGATTGCGAAGATCAATTCGGAAGTGATGGTTCATCCCATCATTGCCGATCTGACGCCGGCGAACGCGGAGGACCTGCTGGGCGAGGCGGACCTGATTCTCGATGCGACCGACAACTTCGAGACCCGGTATTTGATCAACGATTTCGCGCTGTCGCGAGATGTTCCCTGGATCTACGGGGCGGCGGTGGGCAGCTACGGGCTCGCGATGCCAGTGGTTCCTGGTGTGACGTGCTGCTTGAAGTGCATCTATCCCGAGCCACCTTCCGGCGTGCAGCCAACCTGCGAGACGGCTGGTGTGTTGAACACGGTGACCGCGCTGATCGCGTCGTGGCAGGTGAGTCTGGCCTTTCGCATCCTGGTGGATGGTGGAGCCAGCGTGCCGCGCAAGATCACAACTGCAGACGTATGGACGGGCGTGACGCGGCAGATTTCGCAGCCGGATCCAATCGCCGATTGCCCGGCTTGCGGGTTGCGGCAGTTCGTTCATCTGGAAGGGCGGCGCCGGAAGCCAATCAGTTTGTGTGGACGCAATGCCGTGCAGATTCACGAACTCGAGAGGCCGCTGGATCTTGTGGAGCTGGAGGAGCGGCTTCGTCCGTTGGGCGCGGTGCGGCGGAACGAATTCGCACTCCGCTTCTTTCTGCCGGCGTATGAGATGACGGTGTTTCCCGATGGCCGGGCAATCATCAAGGGCACGCAGGATACCGGCGTGGCGCGGAGTTTGTACGCGAAGTATGTCGGTGCCTGACGCCGCGGCCCGGTATCATGAACTGTAGTGCTCACCGACCTTGTCCAAATCCAACGCCTCGGCGAAAAGAAGCGTGAAGAAAACAAGCGCCTACGAACGCATCTGAAGTCGCACAACTTCGTGGAGAAGCGTCTGCGGAAAATCGCCGAAGAGGTGGAGGACGCGGTGGATTGCACCGAGTGCGCGAACTGCTGCCGGGTGGCCACGGCCAGCATTCGAGAGCGGGAGATCGACACGATCGCGCGATTCATTGGAGTGACGCGCGGCCGTTTTCTGAAGGACTACACCGAGCAGTCCGAAGAAGAGGGGTTGATTCTGAAGCGAACGGAAAAGGGCTGCGTGTTTCTGGAAGGCAATCTTTGCGGCATCTACGACGTACGCCCGCGCACGTGCAATGACTTTCCACATCTTGCGCGCGGGGAGCAATCTCTGCTGGCGCGCATGTGGCACATGCCGGATCGCGCGACGTATTGCCCGATCGCCTACAACACGCTGGAAGCGTTCAAGGACGAAGTAGGGTTCCAGCGAATCACGCAGAAGTAGAGAAGCTCAGTGCTTCTCCACAGCAAAGGCCGGGACATGCAGCGTACATGGAGCTGCGCCCGCCCCGGAGGCGTCCCCTGGAGAGGAGGCGCGGCAGACCTGGGGGCTGCGCTACCGTGCACGACCGTTGAGCCCGGGGAATGTAGAAACTCAAGAGAGAAGATCAGTGCTTCTCCATCGCGGCGCTGACGGAGCGCAACTGTGCATCTTCGAGGCGCTTGCTTTCCTGATAGGTGTAAACCATGCGGTGAATCACGGTGAGATTACCGAGCACGGCGATGATCCACAGCACGGGCGCCATACGCTCGAACAGGCATCCGAGAATCACCAGCACGATCCGTTCGGGACGCTCCATGAAGCCGACTTTGCATTGCGGGATGGTGTTCTCGGCACGGGCGCGCGTGTAGCTAATCATCACGGACGCGGTCATCACAACGGCGGTGAGCACCACATAGAAATTGCGTCCAATCGACGCATAGTAGACGAGCAGGCCCATCAGAAGAGCGAGGTCGGAGTAGCGGTCGAGCACGGAATCAAAGAAGCCGCCGAAGCGCGTCACCTGGTTGGTTTCGCGGGCCACGCGGCCGTCCACCATGTCGAAGATCCCTGCTCCAATGATCACGGCACCAGCCCAGCGAAATTGTCCGAATGCGAGGAGAACCGCCGCGCCGATGTTGATCAGCAGACCGATGAACGTGAGAGCGTTTGGGCTGATCTTCGTGAGCGCCAGTCCGCGAACGATCAATACGATGACCTTGTTGCAGGCTGCACCGATCGCATGCGTGTACGTCATTTGACTGCGTCCTTTCGGCCCTTCCCCAGCGAGCACGGCACTCGCCCTGTGGGCCACACGGAAGATACTACTCCGCCTGATCGTGGATGGTGGTCAGTTCGAGAATCTCGACTTCGCGCATCCCACCCGGAATTGGTATTTTTACCTCATCTCCCACCACTTTGCCAATCAGCCCGCGACCGATCGGTGAAGAAGTGGAGATCAACCCCTTGGCCGCATCCGCCTCCTCACTGGTGACCAGCTTGTATTCGAGCCTGACATCTTTTTGAAGGTCGAGGACTACGACTCTGGAACCCAATCCGACGCGGTCTTTTGGGATCTTGGTGAAGTCTACCATGGAAAACTCGCGCATGCGGCCCTTGAGTTGGGCCAAGCGGGCATCGACGTAGGACTGCCGTTCCTTGGCGGCATGATACTCGGCGTTCTCGCTAAGATCGCCGTGTGCCCGGGCCTTCATGATCTCCTTGGGGAGTTCATTCCGCAACTCGTATTCGAGTGCCGCGATTTCGTCCTGCAGTTTCTTCTTGAGATCTTCCATTTCGTACCGCGAAAAAAAGGACAGGAGGCTTTGAGAGCCTCCCTATCGTCCCATTATACCGTTGCTCTGGGCCGTGCGGCAGGCTTTGGAGTCCTGTACATCCTGCGTCCAGCCGAGGCCACCATTTGCGCTCTTTCTCCTGCCGCACTGGCTGGCAAGGCCGACGATGGAGATCATTCCGCGCGCTTGGTCAGGCTGCGTCGGAAGCGGCATCGGCCGGCGGCAAGCCACCCCAGATCAGCACATCTGGGCACAGGTCGGCGCCGGTCGGCCAAACGAGCGTACCGCCCTCGACACGCATCTCCCGAAACCGTGCCTCGTCGTTCCGGATCACGTCGAAAACCGGGCCCACCAACATCGATCCGAGATCTCTCTCGATGACGCGGCCGTCGGTTAAGGTGAGTTCGACGCGGTGGTTGCCTATCGGTTTCGCTTCCCGTATGCGCACCAATTTCATGTCTGCTCCTTAGTCCAGTGGGGCGATGGGTTCCAGAGGCGTTCCACTTCGAGCCCTTTCCCAGTCGGCTTCGAGTTCGTGGCGATGCAAGGCAGCCCATTCGAGTACCAACGCCATGGCCCTTCTTGGGAGCTCTCCCCTGAGGATGGCGAGAGTCTCGATGTCAACGAGAGCCTCGAATTCGCCATATTCTGCGTGAAAATGTGCCGGGCTATGGTCTCTGAAGTACATTCGAACCACAATCCCGAAGAATCGGGACACTTCAGGCATTCTTCTCTTGATTCTATCTCTGCTCCGCCCGCCGCGTTGCGGTCTTGCCCGCGTCTCACATGTCCCGGGCGCGCGGTGTCTATTGAACGGGGATTGCGCTGGCCTTCGCCGAGACGCCGTTGACCGTGATGGTGACGGGCTGAATCCCGGTTGGGGCATCGGCGGGAACGACCACGTTGAGCTGATAGAGGCCGATCGCCTGCGGAGTGAGCCCGGTGAACAGAACCTGGGCAGGACGGCCGCCGATGGTGACCTGCGCCTCGGCCATGCTCGCCGCCAATGGTGAGGACGGAGAGGCGTCGCCAGTCGCAGGACGGTTCGTGACGGGACCGAGGCCATTGCAATAGATCTGAATCGGGCGGCCACGGCGGGCAGGATTCCCGGAGCCGATGAGCTGAAACGCTTCGTCGCGGGCGGCGGCGAGCAGACGTCCCGATCCGGACTCCGTGTACTCGAAGGCGGCCGGTGAATAGTCGTTGAGGGGCACGTTGTAGACGGCGCTGGAGAAGTCGCTATAACTCACTTTCATCTGCACGCTATTCAATCCCTGCAGTTCCCATGGCACCTGCACATTGATCTGACTCTCGCTGACAAAGTAGATGCGTCCCGGCAGGCTCATGCGCCGCGAGGGGACATCGAAACTGACACTGACACCGGCAAGCGACAAGGGCAGGTAGGGAGTTCCGGCGACGCGAGTAACGCCAGAGAATCCGCGTCCAAAGATGGTGACGTACGATCCGGGCGCGACGCCGTTGCCGACGCGCAAGCTGCCTGCGTTCACCACACCGTTGGTTTCGATCAAGGGCCGCAGGCGTGCCCAGCCATAGAAGTACACAGTGAGACGGTCGACCTCGGCGGCGAACTCCTGTTCGCCCAACTGTGCTCCGAGAATCGCCCGCGATTCGGCGATGCCGAGATCGTCGGTACGCTCCATGGGCCGGTCAATCTGGCCGCCGCCGAGCGTGACGCCGAAGCGTACGGGTGCGTTCGCGACGGGAAGCCCGTAGCGGTCAATCACCTTGAACGTCAGCCGTCCGGGCAGACGCTCATTCACGATGCCGGTGAAATCGAAGCCGCGCAGAGGAAAGACGTTGAAGGGCTGGCCGTCGCCGACGAGATAGAGGAACGGCACGCGCATGGGAACGGCGCCGCCCGTCACGCGGAGTTCCCCTTCATAGGCGCCCGGTGTGGGCCGCGTTCCGCTCAGTCGAACGGTGAGGTCACGGCTTGAATTTGGGGGGATGGTGATGCGATCCGGGACGACGGTGACGTTGATGTTGCGATCGGGATCGCTGCGTCGGACCTCGAACGCGAGATTCGCTGAGGAATTCGAGAGATTCGAGATGGTGAGTGTGCGAGTGGGCAAGTTGCCCAACTGCACAGTGCCGAAGGACAAAGAAGACGGTTCGAATGTGATGTTTGCGCGCACGGCGTCGCGCACATTCAGAAGGCCCGTTCCACCGGCAACCCAACGTGCGGGCACGAGCTTGTCGTCGAAGTCGAAATCGTCCAACACATCGGATGCGCTATTCACCACCAGGGACTTCAACTGCGCGGGGCGTAGCGAGGGATTGCGTTGTTTCACGATCGCGACGGCCCCGGCCACCATCGGCGTTGCGAAGCTTGTGCCTTGCGCGGCGGTGTAGCCCGTTGCGTCGTACATGTCGCCGTTGGGATCGAAGGTCTGCGTGGCCATGTACATGTCGGTGCCGACGGCGGTGATGTCGGGCTTCAGCGCCAACTGACCAATGGATGGCCCTTGCGAGGAGAAGTAGGCAATCAGATTCTCTTCGGCGGTGGCGGGCTGGAGGGCTGGATCGAGCGTGACGTTGCGGCCGGGCTGACGGTCGATGAACTGCTTCAGCGTGGCCGCGTTGTCGAAGCCGATGAGCACGGCGGGGATGCCCGTGTCGGCGAGCCCTTGCGGAGAGAACACGCCGTTCGAGCCTTGTTGCTGATAGAGGATCACACCAACCGCTCCGGCGCGCTGTGCGTGATTGACCTTGGTGGCATAGCCGCAGTTGCCACGCTGGATCAGCGCGATCAGGCCGTTCAACGATCCATTGGTGAGTGGGGAACAGGCTCTGCCATCGTCCTCCAGTTTCGCCACGTCGCGAACGGGCGCGGTGACGGACGAGCGCGGACCATTTCCGAACTGCGCGCGCAGACGGCGTTGATTGGCGGGCACGTCGTTGCCGCTGATCTGGACGCCGGCGAAGTACGCCTGGCCGTTGGTGGACGCAGCGACGGTGATCGCATTGGGCGCGGTGCCCGGGGAATTGATGGTGCTGAGCGTGGGCAGACGCACGCCGAGATCACCGTCGTTGCCGGCCACAGTGACCACGGAGAGGCCAAGCTTCACGGCGGCTTCCACGGCGTCGACGAGGAGATCACACGGGTTCGAACCGGTTTCATTGCAGACCGAGCCACGGTCATTGGGACCCCACAGCGCTGCTGAGCCAAACGACAGGCTCACGACATCCATGCCATCGGCCACCGCATCTTCGAGGGCGCTGATCACGACGTCATCGAAGGTGTAGTCGTTCAGACCGGGTGAGCCGAAGATCTTATAGTTTCCGAGCCAGGCGCCTGGTGCGACGCCTCGAATCGCAGCAGCGGGACCGCTGACCTGACGGCCCGCCGCCACCGATGCCGCGGCGGTGCCGTGCCCCACGCGGTCGCGCGGGGAGAGATCATCCGGCCTCGATATGGCAGGATCATCTCCGAGGACGAGGAGATCGACATAGCTGCGCGCGGCGATGACCTTGCGATTCGTGAAGCTGCAATCCTCGCCACGGCATTTCGGAAAGCCGGCGGGGAAGGAGAGGCCTGTGTCGGCGAAGGCGGGATGGCGGTGATCGATGCCAGAGTCAAGGATGCCGATCTTCATTCCCTGGCCTGCGCGATCGGCGCCACCCACAATACCCCACGCGGCGGGCGCGTTCACAAGTTCCGTGGCGCGGTTGAGCGAACGGCGGATCTTGCGCATGGGCTCTACGCGGCGGACCCCGGGGAGACGGCCCAGTTCCTGAGCCTGCTCTTCGGTCGCCATGACGTAGATCGCGTTGACGAGCAGTTGCGAGGATCGCAGCACGCGCACGCCCCGCCGCTCGATGGCCAGCCGCGCGGTTTCCTGCGCCGCGCGGATCTGGGTTTCCTTGTGGATGTCGCTCTTTTCCGCAAGCGGCGGAGCGTCGAGGACAACGGCGTAACGCTCCAACCGGCTGCGGTCAGCAACCTCATCGGGCTGCTGCGCGGGGAGGAAAGGCAGGCACCACAGGATAAGAAGCAGCGAGGCGATGCGCATAACTACCCGGTTGGACGCGGCGCCAAATTTCATGGTTTCAGCACGCGGTCTTCATGAACGTTTGATAATGGGTGCTCCGCTGTAAGGCGAATGGAGAGGAGGTCACAAGGATGCAGGTCGCGGGTAAGGTGGTGGTGGTGACGGGTGGAGGACACGGGATCGGAGCGGCGCTGTGCCGCCGGTTCGCGGCCGAGAGGGCTCGTGCAGTGGTGGTGGCCGATGTGGATGCCGGGGCCGCGCGGCGGATCGCTGCCGAGGTGTCCGGCATGAGCGTAGTCTGCGATGTGGCGCAGGAGGCGGATGTGCGGGCGTTGGCGGACGCCGCGACGAGGGCCTACGGGCAGATCGATCTGTTCTGCTCCAACGCGGGGATCTTCGTGGAGGGCGGCGTGGACGCTCCGGACTCCGATTGGGACCGCATCATCGCAATCAACTTCAAGGCCCATTTGTACGCGGCCCGCGCGGTGTTGCCGCAGATGATCGCGCGGCGCGAAGGCTATCTGCTGCAGGTGGTGTCGGCAGCGGGTTTGTTGACGCAGATCGGGTCGGCGCTGTATGCGACAACGAAGCACGCCGCACTCGGGCTGGCGGAGTGGATCGCGATGGAGCACGGCGATCAGGGAATCAAGGTGTCGGCGGTTTGCCCGCAAGGCGTGCGGACGCGGATGCTGCTCGGCGACGATGACAGCAAGGACAGTTTTCTGAAAGCCGGGTCGGTGTCACCCGAGGAGGTCGCCGATGCGGTAATCGCGGGGCTCGCGGCGGAGAAGTTTCTGATCCTGCCGCATCCCGAGGTCGCGACTTACTTTCAGCGCAAGGCGAACGACTATGACCGCTGGCTTGCAGGCATGCGGCGCTTGCGGGCGAAAGTGAGGGAGGCGGGGCGGGATGCTTAATACGAGAGCAACGTGACTAAAGTAACTCGTCGCGCTTCTGCTTCTCAAGCAGCTTCACGACGTCGCCGACGCGTTGAGCCAGATTACGGTCCGCGATGAGCAGCGCATCCGGCGTATCCACCACCACCAGATCCTTCACGCCAACCAGCGCCACCAGCTTGCCGCGCGCGTCGACATAGTTACCCGTGCTCGACTCAAACAAGGCCTCCGACCTCGCCGCATTGCCTTGGGCGTCGCGTTTCAGCAGCTCATAGACTGCGTTCCAACTGCCCACGTCGTTCCATCCGATATCGTCCGCGGCGAGTCCCACAACGTTCCGAGCCTTCTCCATCACGGCGTAGTCAATCGAGATGTTTTCGGCAAGCGGGAACACCTCGGCCATCTGCTGCGCGAAGCTCCGGCTGCGGAAAGACGGCAGGCCTGCAAGCAGACTGGCGGTCTTCGGCAGGTGCATCCGCAAGGAATCGAGAAACACGGAAGTACGTCCGAAGAACATGCCCGCGTTCCAGCAGAAGTTCCCTGCATCGACGAGTTTCCGCGCGGTTTCGAGATTGGGCTTCTCACGGAAGCTCACCACTTTGCCCGGAGTGGTGGAGCCGAATTCGAGGCCCGGACCGAACTCGATGTAGCCGTAGCCGGTCTCGGGCCAGCGAGGCTGGATGCCCAGCACGGCGAGGTCACCCTTTTCGGCGGCCTTGAACGCGGGACGGACGAGGCGCAGGAATCTTGCGGGTTTGGTGATGTAGTGATCGGCGGGAAACACACCCATTACAGAGTCCGGGTCGACGGAGTGCAGAATATGGGCCGCCAGACCGATCGCGGGCGCGGTGTTGCGCTGGGCAGGCTCGGCGAGAATCTGCTTTTTGGGAACCTGCGGAAGCTGCTTCACGATCTCATCACGCAGATAATCGTTCGTGAGAATCCAGATGCGCTCGGGCGGCAGCACGGGTTTGAGCCGGTCGACGGTCTGCTGGATCAACGTTCCTTGTCCGAAGAATTCGAGCACCTGCTTGGCGCGGGCCTTGCGGCTCCTCGGCCAGAAACGCGTTCCACGGCCACCAGCCAGGATGAGGCCGTAGTGATGAAGATTGGGCATGAACTTTAGGGTATCGAATGCGCGTGGACAAAGCGCATGGTGCGATCCCAGCGAGTTTTGGAAAAGAAGTTCGTAGCGATGTCTACAAAGTGCCCGATGCTGTAGCCCATCAAGTTCTCAGTGGGCGCGTCGTAGGACCAGTAGACGAGCAGCGGCTTGCCGATGATGTTTTCGCGAGGCACGAAGCCCCAGAAGCGGCTGTCTTCGGAGTTGTCGCGATTGTCGCCCATGGCGAAGTACATGCCGGGCGGAACCACGAGTTCGCCATCCTTCACGTGATTGCGGAGCATGTCGAGCGCGTGCGGGTAGACCCACTTGTCTTCCGGGGGCGGGAAGTTGTCGGCGTAGTCGAACTCGAAGTTGCGGACGTGCTGCACGTAGGGCTCGTCGAGCGGCTTGCCGTTCAGATAGACCTTCTTGTGCTCCAGGCGGATGCGGTCGCCGGGGACGCCGATCACTCGCTTGACGTAGTTGTCCCGGATGTTCACTGGATAGCGGAATACGATGATGTCGCCGCGCTTCGGCTCCTGGTAAGGCAGCAGATGTTTACTGAACGATCCGGGTGGCGAGTAGACCAGCTTGTCGACGAACACATGGTCGCCGATGAGGATCGTGGACTCCATGGAGGCAGTGGGGACGACGTAAGCCTGCAGGAGGGTGGAGAACCCGAAGAGCAGAAGGAGCGCGGTGGTGGTCCATTCGACGACAGTACCGCGGAACCACTCGCCGAAGCTTCGGCCAGCGGGAACAGGGTCCGGTTGTTTCTTCGCCATCTACTGGATCTTATACGCGCGGATCAACATGAAAGTTCGGCGCCAGCGGGTCTTCGTGAAGAAGTTCTGCGCGAGGTCGAGCACGTGATCGAGTCCGATGGTGGGGCTGGCCAGCCTCTCGGTGGGCGCGTCGTAGCTCCAATAGATGATCAGCGGCTTGCCGACGATGTTCTCGCGGGGAACAAAGCCCCAGTAGCGGCTGTCGAGAGAAGAGTCGCGGTTGTCGCCCATCGCGAAGTAGTGGTTGGCCGGCACGACGACTTCGCCGTTCTGAACGTCCTTTTCGAGCATCTCGTCGGCCTTGCCGAGGAGGCGGACGTTGGGGGTGCCGGGAAAGTTGTCGCGATAAGAGTCGATGTATTCCGTCTTGTGGTACTTGTAGGGCTCGTCGAGCTTCTTGCCATTGAGGAAGACCTGCTTGTTCTCGATGCGGATGCGGTCACCGGGAATGCCAACCACCCGCTTGACGAAGGTCTGACGGATGTCGACGGGGTAACGGAAGACAATGATGTCGCCGCGGCCGACTTCGCGGTAGGGCAGCAGATATTTGCTGATCGGGCCGGGCGGCGAGTACGTGAGTTTGTCCACCAGCAGGTGGTCGCCGATCAGAAGGGTGTCCTCCATGGAACCTGTAGGGATGACGAACGCCTGAACCAGCGTCGTGGTACCGAACAGGAGAAGGAGGATGGTAACGGTCCACTCGGCAATCGCGCCGCGGGGTGTTTCTTTTTTGGTGGTGACGGCCGCCACTTCGGCGGCGCCAACGATGACATCTACGGGATCGGCCACTTGTACCTCGAACTTACCATTCTACCTTGACG
>JAEUQE010000019.1 GCA_016789785.1 Bryobacterales bacterium | reverse complement strand
AACGCGAGTGGCTGGGGGTTGTCTCAATCAGCCTGCCGTGCAAGCGAAATGCCTTACTCGCGATTCCGCCATACGACACAGGTCCATTGAAGAGTGGATTTCACGAGAGCCCGCGCACGCTTGTTACCATGAAGTGTGTTCCATCTGTTCGAAAAGCGGATTCAGACCGCATTCCAAGCATTCCTCCAAGTCCGATATGGCGCCGACATGCCGGTCGCCATGGAGCAGCCTAAGCAGGCAAGCTTCGGCGAACTCGCCATCCCCGCGGCGTTCCAACTCGCGCGGCAATTGAAGAAAGCGCCCAAGGCGATCGCGCAGGAGATCGTCGACGGCATCGGCCCAATCGAAGGTGTCAGCGCACTCGAGATCGCCGGCAATGGCTACATCAACGTGCGGCTCGACCGCGGCGTCTACGGGCGCGAACTGCTCATGTCCGCGGCCGCGCGGCCGGAGCCCAAGCCCGGCAAGATCATCGTCGAGCACACCAACATCAATCCGAACAAGGCGGCCCACATCGGCCATCTGCGGAACTCCGTGCTCGGCGATACGTTTGTGCGCGTGCTGCGCGAGACCGGCCATCCGGTGGAGGTGCAGAACTACATCGACAACACAGGCGTGCAAGTCGCCGACGTGGTGGTCGGCTTTTGCTACCTGGAGAAGAAATCGCCGGCCGATGTCCAGGAACTCATCCGTACCACGCGCTTCGATTATCTCTGCTGGGACCTCTATGCGCGCACCTCGCAATACTACAAGGATCATCCGGAGAGCCTGGAATGGCGCAAGAGCACGCTGCACGCGATTGAAGAGGGTCATGGCGACATTGCCGAGATCGGTCATATCGTGGCGGATGCCATTGTGGAGTGCCACCTGGCGACGATGCGGCGGCTCGGGATCACCTACGATGTGCTACCGCGTGAGAGCGAGATTCTCCATTTGAAGTTCTGGGCGCAAGCCTTCGAGCAGTTGAAGGAACGCAAGGCCATCTATCTCGAAACCGAGGGCAAGAACAAGGGCTGCTGGGTGATGCCTGGCGCCGCCTTCAGCGAGGATGCCGAGGAAGAGGACGGCAAGGTGATCGTACGTTCCAACGGCACGGTGACCTACGTCGGCAAGGACATCGCGTATCAGATGTGGAAGTTCGGTCTGCTGGGCAAGGACTTCTACTACAGTGTGCTGAAGACTTACGAAGACGGGCACAAGATTTGGGTCTCGACCACGACGCCATCGGAAGGTGCGCCCTCGTTCGGCAACGGCACGCAGGTGTACAACGTGATCGACTCGCGGCAGTCGTACCTGCAGGACGTGGTGGTGGCGGGTCTGCGGCAACTCGGCTACAACGACCAGGCCGATCGCTCCGTGCACTTCAGCTATGAGATGGTGGCGCTAAGTCCGCGGACCTGCGTCGAGTTGGGTATCGAGCTGTCTGAGGAAGATCGCAAGCGGCCCTATATCGAAGTGTCGGGGCGCAAGGGCTTGGGCGTGAAGGCCGATGATCTGATCGACAAGCTCATTGAGACAGCGCAGCGCGAAGTGGACTCGCGCAATGCGGAAGCGCCGGCAGAGGAACGGCGTCTGGTGGCGGAACAGATCGCGACCGGAGCGCTCCGCTACTTCCTGTTGAAGTTCACGCGCAACACCGTGATCGCCTTCGATTTCCAGGAAGCGCTGAGTTTCGAGGGCGACACCGGCCCCTACGTGCAGTATGCGGCGGTGCGGGCGCGGAAGATTCTGAAGAAGCTGGAAGAGCGCGGCGGGACGATGCCTGACTTTGCGGCGGTGCTTCCGCAGGAGGCGATGGCGCGGCAACTCGCGGGCGAGGATTTCTGGCAGTTGCTGCTGGCCGCGTCCAAGGCGGGTCTGGCGATTGAGCGCAGCGTGGCGACGGGGGAACCGTCAAACGTGTCGCGCTACGCGTTCACGCTGGCGCAGGGCTTCAACAGTTTCTATCATGACTATCCGGTGCTAACGGAGGAGAATCCCGAAAAGCGGGCGCTGTTGCTGTGGACCACGCAGTACTTCCAGCGTCAACTCGAGTCGACACTGGGGGTGCTGGGAATCGCAGTGCCGGCGTACATGTAGAATTTCTTTCCGGGCGCTTTCTTCCGGTTGGCCAGGCTCCACGTTATCCCTTCGTAAACCGGCGGATACAGCCGGGCAAGGCGACAAACCCCGGGAAAACCGGCATGGGCGGAGGTCGCGGACCTGTTGGGCATTGGCGGGTCCGCGGCCTTCACACTGAGAGGGCGCGCGGAGGAGAGGTTGGATGTCGAACTACAGTCTCTATTTCAACAGTATTCAGAGCTATCCGAATGAGGATGCAAGGTACGAATCGGCCACGGTCTACCAGGTGACCTATGGTGGCTCGGTCCCCACAGGATCGCGGGTGTATCTCTGTGTCGACCAGCCATCGAATCGCATGGAGGTTTTTCGGACCTGGAACAAGGGTGTACAGTTGCCCGAACTCCTCCGGCTCTTCCGCCGCTGTGTGAAGTGGGGGCAGGACGTGGATTGCTGGCTGGTTGCCGAGGGTGGGGCGTCGACGGTCACCTCCAACGTGAAGCAGATCCGCACGACTGTGCAGCCGATGTGGTGGCCGACCAACACGAGGAAGATCAGCAATGAGGTGCCGGTGCTCACCTACCCGGGCAACGGTTGGGGGCGTGTGTTCTCGGATGTGTATGACGGTGTGCGTTACTTTTTCATCGCTGGAGGCTTCGAGACGAAGCCGGCGATGCGGGGTTTCGATTGCACCACGTTTCCCGAGGCGCTTTACTGCGACAAGTTCCCCTACATCCCCGGCAAGGGGCCGCGATATCCCGACCTGAGCACGGGGCACTCCGGGCCGAAGATCGCCGACGCATTGGGAGCGCAGAAGTGCAAGAACGGTCAGGTGGAAATGGAAGGCGTCAGCGGTGAGACGCTACGCGACTTCCTGCTGACACGGGAAGACGAGATCAGTGTGTACCTGGTATGGCGGCACTACAGTCACGTTCTGCTCTGTAAGATCGACTGCAACACGAACAGCCGTTGGTTTCACGAGTTCAACAACGGAGGCTACATCAAGACGCCAGTTGCGGAGCGGGAACTGGACGGCACATTCACGGCGCGCCTGCTTCCACCGAAAGACTTCGACTTCACCAACCGCGTGGAGACGCTGGCGGGTCAACAGCAACAGCAGTCGAAACCGGGCAAACAGCCGGGAGCGGGCGGGCCGGGCAGTGGTGGGCCCAGTGCGGGAGCGCCAGGCGGCGGGGCGGGCGGCGGATCGGGAAATGGCGGCAACGGAGGAGGCAATGGAGGCGGCGGCGGAGGCGGGCAAGTGTATGTGGTCAAGTCCGGCGATAGCCTGTCGCTGATTTCGGGCAGGTTCTGGGGCGATGTGCTGCTATGGCCGATTCTCTATGACGCCAACCGTAGCGTAGTCGGGCCCGATCCGAACAAGATCGTGCCCAATCAGAAGTTGACCGTGCCCAGTATCAAGAACTACAGTTCGCAGCAGTTGTCCGATGCGCGGAGCCGCGGCAAGAATTGGCGGTAGCCCCGAGGCGATCCTGACTCCGCGAGCCGGCCCACCTGGAAGCTCTGCTGGGTTGGGGCAGGTGGGGTGGGGATGGGAAACAAGTGGGTGCGCCAAGTTGCACGATTGGGGCAAATGCCTTTCTGGGCCCGGTTGCGCAGTCTCGCGAAAAACCTCGAAAAGTGCCTATTTTCGGCCGTTTCGGGTTTGGCACGCCGGATGCACTATATATGGCAATTCTAAGTCGTCATCGACTTACTAGCATCCTCGGCGGCGAGACCCAGCTCGCCGCAGTATAGCCCCTCTACAGAAGCCCCGGATTCCCAGATCCGGGGCTTCACTCCTTTCAGGCCCCTCCGCTCCACGCAAGACCCAAACCTCGGAAATCCCATCCCAATCCCCAGAGAATCCCGATGCCGGACAAAACATGATTGATCGGTACAGTATTGCAATATAATGTTTCTAAATCCATCTTCGGACGGTGTGCTGTCACGGTCCTTCTGTCACCACCGTTCGCCCCTGTTTTCCGCTGGGGTCAATGACATTGAGGTGATGAATGATGAATCTCTGTAGATTGATCGTGTATGGTCTGCTTCTCTCGCTGGCAGCCATCAGTGCTTTCTCTCAATCCTTTACGGCGGGTGTACGCGGCACGGTCACCGATGAGTCCGTTGCCGCCGTCGCCAACGCGAAGATCGTGGTCACCAGTGTGGACCGCGGTACAACCTTCTCCTCAACCACCGACGAAACCGGCCGATTTGTGGTGTCGGCGCTTCCTCCAGGCAGCTACACGCTCAGCGTGGAGGCCCCCGGCTTCAAGCGGTTCATGAGCGGACGGTTTACGCTTGCCGTCCAGGACCAAGCCACGGTGGACGCGAAGCTGCAGGTCGGCGACGTGTCGACCACTGTGGAAGTGGCCGACGCGGCGTCGCTGGTAAACACCACCATCGCCAATCTCGGTCAGGTGATCGAAAACCGCTACATTCTGCAGTTGCCGAACCTTGCTCGCAACTCGATTTCGCTGGCCTACCTGACGCCCGGCGTGGTCGGGTCTGGCGGCCGGCGCGGTGACAACAATACCAACTTCGTAGCCAACGGTTCGCGCAACTCCACATCCGACGTCCTCGTCGACGGTGTGACCGTGACCACGGTGGAACAGAACTCGGGCGTCTCCGACCTGAAGTTCTCGCCCTCCATCGACGTGGTGCAGGAATTCAAGATGCAGACCAACTTCTTCTCCGCCGAGTACGGCCAGACGGGCAGTGCGGTGGTGAACATGGTCACGCGCTCAGGCACCAATGATTTCCACGGTACCGGATACTACTTCCTTCGCGACAACGATCTGAATGCCAACGACTGGTTTTCGAACCGCGCCGGCCGGGCCATTCCCCTGTTCCGGCGCGACCAGGTGGGCGGTGTGCTCGGCGGCCCGGTGATCAGGAACAAGACGTTCTTCTTTGGCGGATGGGAGTACACGCGTCAGGAAAGCCCCACCAGCGCGGTGATCAGCCTTCCGACGCAGCTCCAGCGCAACGGTGACTTCTCGCAGACCTTCAATGCGGCCGGTCAATTGATGACGGTTCACAATCCGTTCGATACCGCCACCAATGCGGCGGGAGTCATCGAGCGCCGTCCCTTCGCCGGGAATCTCATTCCGCGCAGCATGATGGATCCTGTGTCGTTGCGCGCGTTGAGCTTCCTGCCCGCGCCCAATCAGGCTGGCGCGCCTTTCACGCAGACTGCCAACTGGTTCGGTCAAGGCATCAACCCCAGCAACAGCCACCAGATCAACGCCAAGGGTGATCACAACTTCAATCCGAACAACCGCCTCAGCGGACGCTACAGCAACATCCGTGCCGACGGGACGAATCCGAATCTGTTCGGCGCGGGCAATCCGGCCTATTGGACCGGCGGCCCGAATCGTACTCGCACGCACTCCATCGTGGCGGACTATACACGCGTGTTCAGCGCCACCAGTCTGCTCACCTTCCGCTACGGGCTGACCTATTCCAACTTCACGCGCAATCCCCTGGAAGGCACCTTTGATCTGACGCAGCTTGGTCTGCCTCGCAACATGCTGGAGACCGCTACCCATCGCATCTTCCCGCGCTTTGCTCCCGAAGGCTTCCAGGAGTTCGGTACGGAGCCGTTCTGGATCATGGACCGGCAAGAGGGTGTCCATCACTGGTCGGGACAGTTCTCCAAAGTGGTCGGCGGACATAACATGAAGTTCGGAGGCGAGAGCCGGTACAACTTCCTCGACTATAATCAGCCTGGCAATCCCTCAGGACGTTTCAATTTCGGACGGGGCGTGACCTGCCGCGATCGCTTCACATGCCCTGCCAATGAGGGCAACGGACTTGCGACGATGCTGCTTGGTTGGTCCACCGGCAGCGAGTACCACATCGAGCCGAAGGCGTTCTCGCGGTCGGCCTACTGGGGCTTCTTCTTCCAGGACGATTGGAAGGTTACCCGCAAGCTGACCCTGAATCTCGGTCTGCGTTACGACTTCGACGTACCGCGCTGGGAACTGCAAAACCGCTACAGCTTCTGGGATCTGGATGCGCAGAGTCCGGTGCGTGCGCCCGGTCTCGATACACGTGGTGTGATCCGTTTCGTGGACGATGACCAGCGCTCGCCGTTTGACGCGGATATGAACAACTGGGCTCCGCGCGTGGGTTTCGCCTATGCGCTGAACTCGAAGACGTCCATTCGCGGTGGCTACGGTTTGTTCTATCAGCTCTCGCGTGCGACGGTGTTCGGCCGGCCGGGCACGGGCTTCACCATCAATTCGCCGGTGGTGTGGACCACCGACGGCAATGCGACGTTGAATCGCCGCTTGAACAATCCGTTCCCCGATGGCATTCTGCAACCGCCGGGCCGCGCGCAAGGCGACGCGACGTTGCTGGGCCTCGGTGTCGGTACGATTGTTCGCGATTGGAACCGCAACCCCGAGTATCACTCCTGGAATTTCTCCATTCAGCGCGAACTGCCTCTGCAGTCCGTGTTGGAGTTGAACTACACGGGCAGCCGCGGCGTGCATCTCTTCATGCCGCTCACCACGCTCTCGCCACTGAATCCCATCTACTGGCCGCTGGGCCGGACGGCCTTGAATGCGCAGGTTCCGAATCCGTTCGCCGGGCAGATTACGGATGCGCGCTCGCAGCTTGCGGGTCAGACGGCGCAACGCTTCCGCCTGCTTCGTCCAATGCCGCATTTCGACGGTACCGGTTCGGGCACGGCGGAACCTGCGCGCGGCAACTCGGTGTATCACGCGATGCAGATCAAGTGGGAGAAGCGCTTCAGCAAGGGGTTGACGGCGCTCGCTCACTACACGTGGTCGAAGATGATTGACGATGTGTCGCACAGTTCGGGCAACGTGGCCTGGCTGGGCGGATCCACGGCGCTGCAGAACATCTGGGATCTGCGCGGGGAACGTTCGCTGTCCTCGCATGACATCGCACACCGCGTGGTCATTACGGGCAACTGGGAACTGCCGTTCGGACGCAACCGGGCGCTCTTCTCGAACATGAACCGTGTTGCCAACTGGTTCCTGGGCGGCTGGGATGTGAGCGGAATGGCTCTGATTCAGAGTGGCATGCCGCTGCACGTTCAGCAGGCAGGTGGCACCATTTGGGATGGCACGCAGCGGCCGAACCTGATCGGTGACCCGAGCACCTCCGGCCGCGTTCAGGATCGCATCAACGACTACTTCAATCGGGCGGCGTTTTCGCAACCGGGGCCTGATGTGCCCGGTAGTGCACCTCGCAATCTGAACTATCGCGGACCCGGCATCACCACGCTCGATGCCGCCTTGCTGAAGAGCGTTCCGGTGGGAGAAGGCAAGCGCTTCGAGGTTCGTCTGGAAGCGACCAACGTCACCAACACTCCTATGTTCGGCGACCCGGCGTTGTCCTTCGGTGCAGTGAATTTCGGCCAGATCACGGGGTTGCGTAGCGGCGTCGGCCCACGCAACATGCAGTTTGGTCTGAAGTTCTACTTCTGATCGAAGCTGGCCGGGCCTTCAGCCGCCAAACCTTGACCCGCGGGTGTTACCGCATCCGCGGGTTTCTTTGCGTCTGTTCTTGGGAGGCGCGCGGGCCGCAATTATTGTGCGCAGCACTTCTTGTACTTTTTGCCGCTGCCGCAAGGACAAGGTTCGTTGCGGCCAACTTTCTTGACGATGCGCTGTACCGGTGGACTTGGTGGCCGATCCGCCAACGCCGGAATCCACTCGTCACCGGGGCGTTCATCGGGGAACCACCACCAGGACGGGATTTCCTGCAGTGCACTGTCGATCATTCGGTGGAACTCACTCGATCCAGTCCGCGCAAGGACCGCTTCCCTGCCGAGGGAGAGGGCCTCTGCTACTTCTTCGAATTCAACGGATACCGGATCGACCAACTCGTCTGCGTATGCTCTCTTGATGTCGTCGGACAACTCCTCCGGGTACAGGCTCACCGCTGCTGCCGTGAGTCCATCCCACACAGCGGAGTACTCGCGCTCAAGACCGCCGCGGAACAGTGTTGCGAAATAGCTGATGATTTCATCTCGATCGGCTAAGCCGTTCGATACCAGGATCACCAGACTGTCAATCGCGGCCCATCTCACAAATTCGCCACACTGCGGGTTCTCGATGAGCGCCCGAATTCCGGAAGTGTCTCCCCCACTGATGGACGCAAGGACGCGATGGAGGTGCTCGGTAACGAAATCACCGAACAGACCTTCGACTTCCTCCTGCGGAAGTGACATGAGCTTCACCACGAGGGGATACGCGCGAGTCTCCCGGAACTCGGCAAGCAGTACGATTGCGATCCAGTGCGCGAACGAATCACTCTCCAGGGATTCCTGATCTTCGATCACGCGCTCGAGAATCGCCAGCAGCGCGGGAGTTACCTCTTCGCGCTGGGCGACCGCCGCTTGGATCGCCGATCTTGGAGTTACGCTTCGCGCGGCTTCGAATTGGCGGACGATCTCGTTGATGTTCATCGTGTCGCCATATGGTCCTACATCCCGCCGGATCGTGCAACGATACTGGGATGGCCATGCAACTCAGCCGCCGCGCCCTCCTCGGGGGGCCGCTGGCGTCAGCCCTGTTTGCGGCGGAAGAACTCATCACCGGCTTCGAGAGGGCCCGATTGCTGAAGCGGACCGCCCGGAAGCTGGGCAATCCTCGAATTCCCGCGCAAAGTCCGCTATCTTGGATCAGGGAGCAAGGGCTATGATCGCCATCGACGAACTGACGGACGAGCAATTTGAACGGCACGCCCTTGACCTCCTGCAGCGCGAATTGGGACCCGATGGCCTCGCCCGGTTCCTGCGCTTGAACCGGTCCGGGACGGGCGACTACACTCGTGACCGCGAGCAGTGGCAGAAGGACTTGACGCTCGATCAAATCCTCGAATCCATTCGCAAGAACCGCCCGCACTAGCGTCGTCGCAGTCTCCTGGAAGCTTCTTCTCAATTCAGCACGCCGTATCGAATGCTGGTGACGGCAACTTGCGCAAGCGCACCATGGCCGGCGGCCGCTGGGTTTGGGAGTCGTAGACGCGTGTTAGACTGTGGGCGTTCGCTATGTTGCGCGTCGCACTCACAGGAGGTTTGGCCTCGGGCAAGAGCTTCGCCGGCCGCGTGCTGGCGGAGCACGGATGCCATTTGATTCAGGCCGATGAAATCGGGCATCGTGTGCTGGCCCCCGGAGGCGAGGCCTATCCCGCTGTCGTCGAACAGTTCGGTAGCGGTATCCTGATGGAAGAAGGGCAAATCGACCGTCGAAAGCTGGCGGCGATCGTATTCCACGATCCGGAAAAGCTGGCTCTGCTGAACAGCATGGTGCATCCCCACGTGCGGGCACGCATATCGACGGCACTCAGCGATTTCGAACGCATGGATCCAAAGGGAATCGGTGTCGTGGAAGCGGCGATCCACATCGAGACAGGCGGCTACACGAGCTACCACCGTCTGGTGCTGGCTTACTGCAGCCCCGAGCTTCAGATTCAGCGGGCCATGCATCGCGATGGCACGTCGCGCGAGGAAGTGGACGCCCGGCTGAGCCGCCAGATGCCACTTGCCCTCAAACGAAAATATGCGCACTTCGTCATTGATACTTCGGGAACCAAGGACGAAACCGCGCGTCTCATATTAGAGGTTTTCCGGCAACTTCGGAGCATACCGCAATGAAACCCCGCACTCTACTGATTGGCGCCCTGTTGGCGGGCGTGTTTGTTTGGGTGACGACCACCCGCAAGTGGGACCCACCCGGTTTTCTCAGGCAGACCTCGGCGAAGGGGCCGCTCTACTCCGAGCCCGGCACCGTGTCGGCGAAGGTGGGACTGAGTTCCGACGAGCAGAACAATGTCGACATCTACAAGCTTGCCAATCAGGCAACCGTGAACATATCGAGCACGGTCTACCGTCGCGGATGGTTCGGGCAGATTGTGCCGGACGCGGGGACCGGATCGGGCTTTCTGCTGGATGGTGACGGCCGCATCATGACGAACAATCATGTGGTTTCGGGGCGCGCGCCGGAGATCTACGTGACACTCGCCGACAAAACTCGACATAAGGCGACGCTGCTCGCGCGTGACCCCTCGAATGATCTCGCGTTGATCAAGATCGTTCCCAAGGGCAAACTGCCGTTCCTCCGGTTAGGCGATTCCGATGTCCTGCAAGTGGGGCAGAAGGTCCTCGCGATCGGCAATCCATTCGGCTTGGATGGAACGCTCACCACGGGCATCATCAGTTCATTGGGCCGCAGCCTGCGCGATGAGAGCGGGCGCGAACTCGAGGGCATGATTCAGACCGATGCCGCGATCAATCCCGGCAATAGCGGCGGACCGCTGCTCGATTCGCAGGGCAACGTGATCGGCATCAACACCGCGATCTACGGGCCTGGCGGCAACATCGGCATCGGATTCGCGATGCCGGTGAATCGCGCCAAGACCATGCTGGAGGACTTCCAGGCAGGCAAGCGCTTTGGCCGCCCATGGCTCGGCGTGACGGTGCTGCCGGTGTATGGCGATCTCGCGGAGTTGCTCGAACTGCCGGCGGAGGGCGGTCTGCTGATTCAGGACATCGGGCAAGGCGCACCGGCCGAGAGCGCGGGTCTGCGTCCGGCGCGGCGCTACGTCATCGTCGGAAACACCGAAGTCGGCATTGGTGGCGACCTCATCATGGCGATTGATGGAATCAAGGCCGATCGCGCCGATGCCCTCTCTCGCTCGCTCGCCCGCAAGCGCCCCGGTGACATCGTGGAGATGACGTTGTATCGCGGCGGCCGTCAGGTGAAGCTGAACGTGACCCTGGGCGAACGCCCTGAATAGTCCGCGCGGCAGTCGTCAGCGAGGCGTGTAGACATCGGCCTGCTTCGAGCCGTTGCGCCGCACCCGCAAACTGCGCGGCGGGATGCTCGCACCCCCATGCGTCTGTGCACCGCTGCTGAAGTTTGCGACGATCTCGACGCGCCCGCCGAACTCGGTGCGTTGCAGCAGACGATCGGCAGTCAGCCACTCGAACGCCGTCATCGGCAGCGTCGCGATCTCGCGATGCAGTGGCGAGAAGAACCGGTAGTGCGGCTGGATCTCAGGCACCATCCTCGCCGCGCTTTCCTGATTCAGATGATAGAGCGGCGGCACGCCATACAGCACCTCCAGAAGCTCACGCACGGCCGTCGCATTGGTGAGTTTGCGCGTCGCCAGCAGCCAGTGATTCGTCGTGATCACGGTGTCGTGAAACGCGGTCTGATACAGCGGCAGACGATACCGCGGATCGAAGTAGAGATCCATGTATTTCGCCGGCAACTCCACGGGCTGGAAGAATACCGCGGGTTCTTCCGGAGGCGCCCACTTGCCAACGAAGTGCTTCGACTTCGGATCACGCAGCAGCGGATCCTGCCAGCCGAACAACGGCGTCATCATGCCGTGCGCGAAGTGAATCGCATTCGCCGCGAACCAGGCGCCGCCCTCCGATCCGGTGACCAGCCGCTTCTCCTTCGCCAGCCATTCCATCCGTTGTTGACGCAGTTGCATGTCCTGCGCCTGTGTGTGCGGATAGTGCCGCGAGTAGTTGTCGAAGAGTTCACCCGTCGCATCGCAGTCGATGAACCATGAGTTGAACGGCGCATCGCGCAGCATTGCATTCACGCGTTTCGATACATAGGGCTCGGCGGCCAGCGGGCTCAGATAATAGCCCTTGCCCTGAAAGCCCTTGCTCATCACTCCGTCCTCTTTCACGATGCCGCCAGTGTCGAAGAGCTTGCGATCGAACTGCGCGGTGGGCCATGTGTCGCGTTCCGTGGGACTGTGAATGCTGTGATACGAATCGTAAGGCGCGAAGAGATAACCGAGCTTGCGCGCATGCTCCACAACGCTGGGATTCCTGCGAGCCATGTCGATCTCATCGCCGGGTGCGCCGAGCCACAGGCGATCGAAACCCGCCGATCGAAGCGTGTCCAGCATCTTGTGCGAGATCGCCGCGCCGCGCTGCGCCGAAGGCACGAAATATGCCTCGAACTCGTTGCCTGTGGGGGTGCGATCGAGTGCCCCGAGAATCGTGCGCTTCTGCCACGCGCTGACATGGGGCGTGGAAGCCGCGGCGCGCACCTCTTTCTGCGCATCGGCCGGTAGCGCGCTGAGGATCTTGCTGCCGGCGAGCGCGCGCACGAACCCTCGCCAGTCCTTCACGTCATTTGCTGTGAGTGACGCCGCTGCCCACAGATAAATGTGTGCCGCACCGAAGAGACGTTCCACTTCGGGCAAGTCCTGGGCCTTCTGCCGCAGCGTGCGAAGCCCATAGCGCGACTGAAACCATTCGCGGAAATGCCGTGCACTCTCGACCGGCGAATCGCCACCGATGCGGATCAACATGCGATGCGCGCGTTCCGGTTGATTGCGCGGCACACGATGACGAAGCCGCATGCCAAGCGACTCGCGGCTCTGCTCCCACTGGAGTTCGTTATCGAAAGGATTCTCCGCGATGTAGGTGACGGTTCCCTCGCGATAGCGCAGTCCCCACATCGGCATCGACAATTGCTGCATCATCGCAAGAGGCGATTGCTCAACGAGAAACGTGCGCCATCGCGGCTCATTCATGGGCGCATACAAACCTTCCGCCAGAGGCAGGATCACGGCCTCGGCGTTTCGCATGTCTGCAAGTACCGGCCATTCGATCTGCGTGGGACCCCGGCGTTGCAATTCAATTCGGAGGCCTTCGTTGCCAAGGCTCGCGGCGGCTGCAAGCTTGTGTTGCGGCAGACTCCATCGGGCCTCGGCCGCCGACGCTTTCAACTCCGCCACTTCTGACGAAGGCAGCGCGGCATCGGAGATCGTCCATCGCGATGTGGATCGTGCGGCCTCCACGGCAAGCGTCGCGGCATCAATGCGCACTGTCCAATCGCCGTGCCGCAAGGTGACCTCCGCTGCCGAAGGCATCGCCACAATGAGCGCCTGCAACACGAAGCGGAAAGGAGTGTAATAGAGTCGAGACATTCTTATGGCTACTCAACCATCCTCTCCTACCCGGAGGTTCTTTTTCGGATCTCTGCTTGCGGGAGCCGTGCCTGCGGCTGGCTTCAACTCCGTTCCCTCGTTGAAACGGCTGGGCTGGAAATCGCCCAATGAGAAGCTGAACATCGCGGCGATCGGCGCGGGAGGCAAGGGTTACACCGACACGAATAGCTGCAAGTCCGAGAACATCGTGGCGTTGGTGGATCCCGATGATCAGCGCGCGGCACGCACCTACAAAGTGTTTCCCGATGTCCCGAAGTACAAGGACTTCCGCCGCATGTTCGACAAGGAGAAGAGCATTGACGCCGTGATCGTGTCCGCGCCGGATCACATCCACGGCACCGCGGCCATGTGGGCGATGGTTCGCGGCAAGCATGTCTATTGTCAAAAGCCGCTGACGCGAACGGTGTGGGAAGCGCGGGAACTGACCTCGGCCGCGGAGAAGTACGGTGTCGCGACGCAGATGGGCAATCAGGGCTATTCGAATGAAGGCGCGCGCCAGTGTTGCGAGATTCTCTGGAGCGGCGAGATCGGCGATGTGAAGGAAGTACATGCCTGGACGAACCGCCCGCTGAAGTATTGGCCGCAGGGTCCCGATGTGGTGCCGAAAGAAGCTCCGGTGCCGGCGCATCTCGATTGGGACGCGTGGCTTGGGCCATCGGAGTTCCGTCCCTACAGTCCCGCGTATGCGCCACATCACTGGCGCGGCTTTCCGGAGTTCGGCTGTGGAGCGATCGGCGACATGGCCTGTCACATCCTTGGTACGCCGAACATGGCTCTGCGGCTGACTGCGCCGGTCAGCGTCGAATGCGTCAAGCAGGAAGGTAAGAGCCAGTACACGTTCCCGCAACGCACGGTGATCCGCTTCGAGTTTCCCGCGCGCGGAAGCATGGGTCCGGTGACGCTCTACTGGCACGACGGGCTGACCAAACAACCTGACATCCCTGGTGTGCCGGAAGGTGAGTTGCTTGGCGACAGCGATACGAATGGCAGCGTGTTCATCGGCACGAAAGGCATGGTGACCACCGGCTGCTACGGCGAGGATACGCGTCTGGTGCCGGTGGCGAAGATGAAGGACTACAAGCTGCCGGAGCAGTTGCTGACGCGGTCGCCGGGTCACTATCGCGACTGGATCCGCGCGGCGAAAGGCGGTGAGCCGAGTTGCTCAAACTTTGCGGTGGCCGGGCCGTTCGTACAATGGATGCTGCTCGGCGTGATCGCGATGAAGTATGAGGGCAAGCTGGAATGGAACGCCGCGGCCGGCAAGTTCACCAACAATGCCGAAGCGAATCAGTGGTTGAAGCCGAAGTGGCGCAAGGGTTGGAACTGGCTGTAGTCCTGGATTCACACCCCAATCGCGGTTGCCGCGGACCGGGATTCGCCTGATTCCGAATGACGGCGTACGCTTGTTACGATCGTTGCTAGTGCTACGTTCTTATCGCGCCAGATTGCAGACCGCGTTCCTGCTGCTCGGCTCCATCGCGATCGCCGTCACGGGATGGGAAGCCTGGGCCGGGGCAACTTCCGCCCTGCGGCAAGCCACGGCCGACCGTTTGACCGCGATCCGCCAAACACGGGCACGCCAGATCGAGCGCTACTTCGAGGATCTGGTGAACCATGTGCTCGCGCTTTCCACCGACGAATCGACCATGGCGGCGCTGGAGGAATTCGAGCAGTCGTGGGGCTCGATTCCGCCAATGACGGCCGCGGCGGAAGAGGCTCTCGCCGCTCACTACCGTCAGTTCTTTCGCACCGTCCCGAATGACGAGAAGTACGTTCACTGGATTCCGAAAGAGGAACAGGCGCGCAGCCTGCAACATCTCTACATCGCGGCAAACCCGCATCCGCTGGGAGCGAAGGACCGCTTGTTGGATGCGGCGGCGGGAAGGTATGGCAAAGCGCACGCGCGGTATCATCCCACCCTGCATCGCTATCAGTCCGCGTTCGGCTTTTACGACATCTTCCTGATTGACGCGAGTGGCCGTGTCGTCTATTCCGTGTTCAAGGAGATCGACCTCGGCGCGCGTCTCAATGAGCCGCCCTACGCAAAGAACGCGTTGGGCCGCGCTTTTCTGCGAGCTCTCGCAATTCCGGAACCCGAGAACGCAGTCATCGAAGACTACGCGCGTTATCTGCCTTCGCACGATGCTCCGGCGGCGTTCGTTGCGGCGCCGGTGTGGCGGCGGGGCGAGAAGATTGGCGCGCTGGCGATTCAAATCTCGATCTCCGAGGTGAACCGTGTGATGACGGCGAATCGTAACTGGAAGGAAGAAGGGCTGGGCGATACGGGCCAGGCCTACATCGTGGGTGCCGATGGCAGCTTGCGGTCCGACTTCCGCCAGGAGATCGAGAAGCCCGAGGATTTTCTCACTCGTCTGCGAACGGCGGGCTTTGACCGCGCTTTGATCGCACGCATTCAAGCGAACCGCACCGCCGTGCTGACGTTGCGGGTTCCTGATCTTACCGTTTCGGTGAAGGAGCCGTGGACGGGCCCGGCGGCGAATCTGCTGGGGACGAAGGTGCTTCGATCCTCGACGCCGTTGCAGGTGCCCGGGCTCGAGTGGACGCTGGTGGCGGAGATCGATGCGGCTGAGGCACTCGCGCCTGTGGACAGTCTGCGCAACAGTATTCTCGGCTACGGGATTCTCATTGCAGGCGCGTTCTTTCTCGCCGCGTCCGCGCTGGCGCGGAGCGTGACGGAACCGGTGCTGCGGTTGACGGAATCCGCACGCCGGATGGGCTCGCGCGATTTCAGCGCGCGCACTTCGGTGAAGGCTGACGATGAGATCGGGCAACTTGCTTCGGCACTGAATCGAATGGCGGAGGACCTGGAGAGCACCACGGTCTCAAAGCACGAGCTGGATCGCATTCTGTCGTCGTTGATCAACGCCGTGTTTGTCGTGGAGGCCGAGCTTGGCGCCACGGTGACGGATCTGTTTGGCTCGCCAATTCGCGAGGCGAATCCCGCCGCATGCGAGTTGCTGGGAGTTGCGCCGGACCGGATCCGCGGGCTACCCGTGCGCAGTTTTCTCCCCGAAAGCACTTGGCGGCCACTTCTGGAGCGCTTGTATCAGGAGCGTCAGCTTGAAACGGTGGAGGCTGAAATTGTTCGGGCGGATGGCGCCAGGGTGCCCGTGTTCTTTACCGCGGCGTACTTGAGTGCGCAGCCCAACCGGCTGGCGGGAATCGTTTGCGCGGCGCAGGACATCACCGAGTATCGGAAGGCGGCGATCGCCCTGCGGGAAAAGCAGGCTGAGTTGGAACTGTTGGCTGGGCGGTTGATTGCCGCGCAGGAGGACGAACGCACTCGGGTGGCGCGCGAATTGCACGACGACTTGACGCAGCGTCTGGCCGCGGTTGCGATTGAGGCTGGCCGGTTGCAGAATCTGGCGTTGACTGACACGGGCGTGCGCGATGGTCTGGAGGCGATCAAGCAAAGTATGGCTCGCATCTCGACCGACGTGCACGGTTTGTCGCGGCGGCTGCATCCCTCCACTCTGGATGATCTCGGGCTTGCGGCGGCGGTGGGCGCGGAATGCCGCGCTTCGTTCGAGCGCGGCGGTCCTCCCGTGGATCTGGAGATTCAAGATCTGCCCAGTATGAGCAAAGAGGTGCGACTTGCGCTGTATCGCATCGTACAGGAAGCGCTTCGCAATATCTCAAAACACGCGCAGGCAGGTCAGGTGTGGGTATCGCTACGGGGCGGTGGCGAACGAGTAATGTTGGAAATTCGCGATGATGGCATCGGCTTCGACAGGACCCGTCCGAACCGCGGTCCGGGACTGGGGCTGGCGAGTATGGAGGAGCGCACTCGATTGCTCGGCGGTCGTCTGATTGTGGATTCGTCTCCTGGCAACGGAACTACGATTCGAGTGACACTGCCAGTGACACGGCCGGCGGCAGGGCCGGCGGAGCAGACTTCATGAAGAAGCCAACCATTCTTCTGGCGGATGATCACAAGATCGTGCTTGATGGGCTGCGCAGTCTTCTGGAGGCGGAGTACCAACTCCTCGGAACCGCGACGAATGGACGCGAGCTGATTGATCAGGCGCATGCGCTCGATCCCGATGTGATCGTCGCGGATATCTCCATGCCTCTGCTCAACGGGATTGAAGCCGTGCGAAAGCTCCGCGAGGACGGGCTGCGCGCCAAGGTGGTTTTCCTCACCATGCATCCGGATGCGACTTACGTGAGCCGAGCCATGGATGCGGGCGGTAGCGGCTATGTGCTGAAGCACTCCGCGTCGGACGAGCTGGTGATCGCCATTCGCGAGGCGCTGGCTGGGCGCACGTATCTCTCGCCGCAACTGCGAACCGCGTCGATGGAGGAACTGCTGGATGAGACGAGGCGGCATGGCAAGCGTACCATCGAACTCACGGGGCGCCAGCGGGAAGTCCTGCAGTTGCTGGCGGAGGGGAAGTCGGCGAAGGAGATAGGCGCGATTCTCAACATCTCGCCGCGCACCGTGGAGACGCACAAGTACAAGCTGATGGATGATCTCGGCGTGAAGACGAGTGCCGAACTCGTGCAGCACGCGATTCGCCACGGCCTGATTGCGTGATGCGGGGCGGGCGCGGCGCGGGAGGTGCACTATTCTGTCAGCGTCTGATGAGTTCATGTATACTACTTCATTCCCTCCTGTCTGACGGAAATTGCATGTCCCCATCCGAATCGTTGTCGCACCGAGACCGGCGGTCTCAAGGGGTGCATTGCGTAGTCGTTGCACTACTTCTCGTGTTTGCGGCCAGCCTTGACTATCTGCGGCCTTTCTCACGCACTTACAGCATCTTCTATCTGCTGCCGGCACTCTACACGGGCTGGATGCTTCGAGGAACGTGCCACATCGTAGCCTACGCATTGATCTTTGCCACCACGTTCCTTGTCCCCTCCATTCGGGTCCCCGCTGATCGCAAGCCAGTAAGCTTCAACCGCGTGATGGGCGCGACGGTCGGCGTGGTTCTTGCCGTGCTGATGTATGAGCGGCGCCGCTACTCCGACGCCTTGGCGGAAGCGAAACGGGACTTGGAGCGCAAGGTCCAAGACCGCACCACGGAGCTGCAGGCACTCAACCACGAGTATGAGAGGCTGATCGCAGTGAAGGGCCAGTTTCTCTCGAACATGAGTCATGAGATCCGGACGCCCCTCAATGGCGTGATCGGCATGACGGAGTTGTTGCACTACACACCCTTGACCGGCGAACAGCGGGGCATCCTGCGCGATCTGGAAAGCTCAGGGAAAATGCTGCGGGAGATCGTGGACAACATTCTCGATCTTTCCCGGATTGAGGCGGGGCGGCTCGAACTTGAGCGTGCCTCGTTCAGCATCGGCAAGACTGTAGCCGATGTGGCTGCCGTTCTTCGCCCGGAAGCGACGCGCAAGGGGATCGAACTGCTCACGGTGACACCCGAAGCGCGGTCGGACGCCGTCATTGGGGATCGCGGGAGGGTTTGCCAGGTGCTGATCAACCTGGCGGGCAATGCGCTCAAGTTCACCGAGAGCGGGTTTGTCCGGATTGAAGTGGAATGCCTGGAATTGAAAGCCAGGGAGGCGCTCGTTCGCTTTGCCGTGCAGGATTCAGGGATCGGGATTGCGGCGGAAGCGCAACAGCAGATCTTCGAAAAGTTCACACAAGCGGATGCGTCGACCACGCGGCGATACGGCGGTTCAGGCCTCGGTCTGGCGATCAGCAAGGAACTTGTTCAGTTGATGAAAGGGACCATTGGCGTGGACAGCCGGCTGGGTGAGGGTGCGACCTTCTGGTTCACGTTGCGTCTTCCACTCGCGCAAGCCCCCGTTTCCGGCGCCGCGCGGCTCAATGTGACGGCTGACGCTCCTCCCGGCCCAAGCTTGCGTGTCGCGGTGGTGGAAGACAACGAGATCAATCGTAGGCTTGCGGCAAGGCTGCTGGAAAAACTCGGGTGCCATGTGGAACTCGCATCCAATGGCAAAGAAGCGCTCGATATGATGGAGCGCTCCACTGTGGATGTCGCGTTCCTCGACTGCCACATGCCGGAAATGGATGGATTCGAGACCACTCGCGCGATTCGCCGCCGGGAATCGGCTACTGGGCGCCGAACCGTGATCATCGCCATGACAGCCAGTGCCATGGAGGGCGATCGCGAACTGTGCCTCGCGGCCGGAATGGACGACTACCTGGCCAAGCCAGTAAGCATGACGGATCTTCAGAAGGCGCTGTTGCGCTGGACCGCTGGCTAACCAGCGTCGGCCCACGGTTGAGTGACAATAAGAGCTATGCCCGCAATTGAGATCGTTGAGGCACGGCCGGAGCACACGGCTCTCCTTCTGCACTTCATCCGCAGCCTGGCGGAGTACGAGAAACTTCTGGACCAAATGGTTGCCACGGAAGAGACTCTGCGCGACGGTATGTTTGGTGAAAGAAAGGTGGCGGAGGCGCTGATTGCGTACCACGATGGCACGCCGGCGGGAATGGCGCTCTTTTTTCACAATTTTTCGACATTTCTCGGGCGTCCCGGGATCTACTTGGAGGACCTCTTCGTCGAGCCGCGGTTTCGCGGGAAAGGGATCGGAAAAGCGCTGTTGGCCCGGGTTGCCGCGGTGGCTGTTGAGAGAAAGTGCGGACGCCTGGACTGGGCGGTTCTTGATTGGAACGAGCCTTCCATTCAGTTCTACAAGAGCCTTGGAGCGGTTCCATTGGATGACTGGACGATTTTTCGCCTGTCGGGCGAGGCACTCGATCGTTTCGCGGATCAGTAGTATGTGGGTCCTTCTCATGATCTCCGCCCTCTGGCTGCGCGCCGAAACCAGTTACTACAGACTGGAGTCTTCCGGTACTGCCAGGGCGTCGGTTGTGACGGAATTCCGCTGGTCCCGGGATCGTCCGAATGCCGAGGACGCACTGCTTTATCTGGAAGCGCGCAAAGCTTCGGGAGCGCGGTTTCGAGTCTGGAGCCGGAATGGGAGCCGCGGGCGGACTGCTCCTCTCCGCTACATTCTGCAGGAGGGCGATCAGCGCCCCAGGGAGTATCGCGATGCCCTCGGCGGGGCACTTACTCCAAAGGTGTTCGCGCTGCAATTGACGCCGAAGATCACTGGCGAGGGCGCGGAGTATCTTGGGCACCGCTACACGCTGCAGTCGAAATCGGGAGATCCACCTCCGCCCATGCCGGAGGACGCGGCGGTCGTCACTCAGCGGCCGGATTTACTCATCGGAACTCCTCATAACACTCGCCCGGTGGACGATCGCCGCCGGTGGGATGACTCGGACTACGAGTTGCGAAGGCTTACTCGTGAGGAATTCCGGGAGATGGCGGATGCCGGTATTACCTGTGTCAACGTGGACGCGGAGCAGGCGGCGTGGGCCGAGGAACTCGGACTGTTCTATTGGGGCGCCGCCGCGCAGCTTCCTTATCCCGAAATGCTCTACCGCAGCCTGTATCTCGGTGGGACGCTGTTTCTCGATGAGCCCGCGGTCGGCACGCGCGACCATGTGATCCGTCCACGGCTGGCGAAAGATCCGGACTTCCGGAAGTCGTTGCAGCCGGAGACCGTACTGGAAGCCTTCCGGAAGTATTTTCAGGAGACCGCGCACCGCGTGGCGCATGCCACGCACAAGATTCTCGCCGCCAGGCAGGACGTGGATCTCGGCGGCATGCAACTCGTGCAGACGAATCTCTATACATGGGAAACGATGCCTGCGAGCGCAATCCATCAACTTACTCAGGACCCTTACTCCCCAGCCGCTTTCGTCTTCGAGCCTCCCGGCAGGATCGGCACGCAGCGTACGGTCCCGGAGATGAACATGACCTACGGGACACAACTCGCGCAGGATGATCCGCCGCTCCGCCCTGCGCGCCGCCGCAAGCAGTGTCCGCCGCGATCCCTCCTCGACCTCCACTTTCCCATCTGTCCGCACGCGAACCACTTGCCGGTAGTTCTCGTATCGCATACCCGGCAGGTCCCAGAACAAATCAAAGGGAATGCCCACACGCTGGCAGCGCTCGATCTCCAGAAAGAAGTTACTCATCACGGTGCGGTGTTTCACGCGCTGTTTGTTGACGCGCTCAAGGTTCAGTTCCGGCAGCCCCCACAGCAGACCCTTCCCCATAAATACGTGGCCGAGATCGTAGCCAGGAGGCAGGAGAATCGCCGCCTCGCCGGCATTGCGTAGTGCAGCCAGGTGAGTACGAGGATGTGTGTCCGCATGGTCTCGCAGATGCCTCGCCAGCGCCAGGACTTCGCGGTAGGGGACAAGCGCAAGCTTGTAAGTATCCCAGAAGAAGAAGTGGGTCGCGCCGAGATCGTAGGCATGTGTCAACCAGAAAGGCGCATCGTTGCGCTGCACGGCGCCATAGATACTTACGCCCCATTCCTTCCGCCCCAATCGCGCGGCGCCACGTAAAAAGCCGTAAATCACGGACAGCAGGGAGCGCGGCGCCGGGTGCGTCTCCGGCGCTCTCGGTGGCACTCGAAGCCAAACAGGGGGCGGCACTGGAGGTGACTGCCACTGCCACGATTTCGTCTTCCACGAGTACCATCTATTACACAACCGGCGCGGATCCATCTGGTGTGTATCACAACGCGATGGTTGCCTGGGAACTCTACGGTCCCGAACCGGTGGACTACCGCTTCTTACAAAGTCCGAACGTCAAGCCCCATGTGAATGGAGATTCGAGCGGCGCATTGGTCTCCCTGAACTTCACAGTCGAGCGGCCGGGAAAGTATCGCCTGCGCGCCGCCACCGTGGATCGTGTGGGCCGTAGCCGCGTACTTTGGGTTCCATTCTCGGTTGTGTCAGGCCTGGGTGGACTGCAACTCGCCCGTGAGGCGCGTGCACTTACCGGTATAGGGCGGTAATTCCGGGCTCCGTCCAGCGGCCTTCTCCCCGGCACATGATGCTGTTCAGCGTCTCCTGCCGGAAACGGAAGATCTGCTTCAACTGCTCGGATACACCCGCCTTCAGGGCGATCTTCCCGAGAACGCCGAGAGGCAGGATGAACTCGACCTCGTCGGTGACAATGGTCCCCTCGGCGGAAGGTTTGAATGTGTGGCTGTGCTTCCACAGAGTGTATGGCCCCTTGGCCTGAAAGTCGACGAAGAAGAACGGAGGCTCGTAGTCGGTGATGATGGTCTGCCAGGACATGGGGAGGCCAACCCATTTGAAGCGGTAGTCGAATACCGCATCTCGCTTCATCACAATGGGCTCCGGAGTGATGATCTGGAAGTTCAGCCAAGGGGGCGTGATTTTCGCCAGATTGCGGGGATCCTCAAAGATCGCGAAAGCCTCCTGAATCGAGACCGGCGCAACCATCTGAGTGCGTAACAGGTAGCTACGGGCTCTCATTGAGAGATCGTCGCTGACTGGCTGTAAATCTGCACCGCGGGTCTGGCTGATGAGCGTACCCGAGTCTTCGTAGGTTCCAGAGGGCATCGAAAAAGCACGGCTCCATTCGGAGAGCGCGTTCGAAGTCCATCTTCGCTACTTCGGTCTGGCCAAGTCGCGTCAGCGCCACGCCTCGATTATTCACCATTCGCGCGTCGTCCGGTGCGAGCGCCAGTGCCCGGCCAAACTCGCCAAGAGCGAGTTGCGGATTCCCGCTCTCCAACTGAATCCGCCCCTTTTCGGATGCGAGGTTTGCATCGTTTGGCGCAAAAGATTGAGCTTCGGAGAGCAGAGCGAGCGCCTCCGACGGCGCGAGTTGCCGTGCAAGCTGGATGTGCGGGCGAACTTTGCGCGGCGCCTCTGCGATCGCCTGGCGCCACAGTGCTTTGGGATCGCGCCACGTCTGCGACTGGATTGTGCTGAGTGCCGTAAGCGCCAACCCGAGGCCGATGGCGATCCAGCGAGACTGCCGGTGCCACCACAGGCCGATCACGGCGCCCATAGCCGCTAGCGCGAAGTACGTGCGCCGGTCGGCGGAGAGATCCATTGCGGGAAGAATGCTGGAACTCGGCGCGAGGATCAGCAACGCGCTCAGCCACCAGAATCCTTCGCGGGCCTTGTCGAAGCGGCGTGTGGCAACGTATGCGGAAATCGCGATGGGCAGCCACGCCCACCACTGCGCGGCCACTGTCAGCGGCGATTCAAACGAGAAGCCATGGGGCCAGAACAACAGGCGGAGATAGCGCAAGATCGCCGCCCCCTGCACAGAGAAATAGTCGAGCGGCGCGATCCCTGATTGCGCACCGGCGCCCGAGCCTTGTGTCACTGCCGTCGCCCACAGTACCCGGGCTCCCAACACGGCGGACAGCGCGAGCATTGCCGCAATCGGCTTGCGCTCACGTACATCCCTGGAAATCGATAGATGCAGCAGCGCAAGCACCAGCGGATAGGTAACGCATTCCTCCTTTGCAAGCAACGCGAGCGCGAACCACGCGATGGCTCGGCCGTGGCGCTGTATGGTCCAGTCGCGCAGCGACAGAAGGCAGAACAGCGTCATCAGCAACGTGGCGCGCGCGAAAACATAAGTGACCGCTTCTGTTTGGAGCGGATGGAGCGCGAAGATCACGGTTGCGATCGTGGCAGCGGCGGCGGGCGCCAGCCTACGCAGCACCGTCCACACGAGTGCGATGTTTGCCAAATGAAGCAGCAGATTCACAGCGTGATAGCCGGTTGGATTCGTCCCTCCCAACTGGAAATTTGCCCAGAATGTGAGCCACGTCAGGGGTCTGGTTTGGGAGGGCGAGAAGCAGGCGATCCAACCATCTGGCCACGTAACCGCCGGGTCCTGCGCGAGCGCGAAATCGTCGAGATGGAACGGTGCTCCGAGCGATCCGCCAAAGGCGATCAACGCCAGCGCAAGAATCCAGTACAAGTCGCGCAATGTGTTATTTTAGGGCATTGCCAGGTCCGAAAACGAAAGCAGCCAAACAGGAGCGCCTGCAGCGCATCCTCCACGCACTCGATCAGCTCTACCCCAACGTGACGTGCGCGCTCGATCATCGCAACGCATGGGAGTTGCTGGTGGCGACCATCCTCTCCGCGCAATGCACGGATGAACGCGTCAACAAGGTCACGCCGGGTCTGTTTGCGAAGTATCCAACTATCGAAGATCTCGCGTCGGCGCCGGTGGAGGAAGTCGCGAATGAGGTGCGCTCTACCGGGTTTTTCAACAACAAGGCGAAGAACATCGTGGGTGCGGCCCGCACGATCCTCACGAAGTTCAAGGGCGAGATCCCGCGCAACATGGACGATCTTCTCACCGTGCCCGGCGCCGCGCGCAAAACCGCGAATGTCGTGCTCGGAACGGCATTCGGCATCCCGTCAGGCGTCGTGGTCGACACGCACGTGCAGCGCATCACGCAACGGCTGGATCTGACGAAGAATGAGAACCCTGTGAAGATCGAGCAGGACCTCATCAAACTGCTGCCGCAGGACCGCTGGATTCTGTTCAGCCACCAGATCATTCACTTCGGCCGCAACATCTGCGAGGCGCGCAAGCCGAAGTGTGATCAGTGTCCGCTCTATGATGACTGCTACGCGAGCGATAAGGTGAAGAAGTAGCGCTATCCCTTGCGAAGCGCGATCCCGAGATCACGAAGCGCCTTGTCCGGCACTGGCGACGGCGAATCGGACATCAAGTCCGTTCCTCTCGCGGTCTTCGGGAACGGAATCACTTCGCGGATGGAACTCTCGCCCGCCAGCAGCATCACCAGACGGTCAAGTCCAAGCGCGATGCCACCGTGTGGTGGCGCTCCGAATTCCAACGCATCGAGCAGGAAGCCGAACTTCGCGCGAGCTTCTTCATCCGATAATCCGAGCGCCGAAAAAACCTTCGCCTGCACGTCTCGGCGATGAATACGAATGGAGCCCGATCCCAACTCGATCCCGTTCATCACAATGTCGTAGGACTTCGCTCGGCAACGGGCCGGATCGCTGGTCAGCTTCTCCAGATCCTCATCGTGCACCGATGTGAACGGGTGATGCGCCGCCACCCAGCGCTGGTCCTCTTCGTCCCATTCGAACATCGGGAAATCGACCACCCAGAGCCACTTGAACACTTTGTTGTCAAGCAGCTTGTGCTTGTCCTTGAACCTCTGCGCGCAATACAGACGAACTTGTCCGCAGGCCTGCAAAACGGTCTCTTCGGGGCGATGGCCTTTCTTGTCATAAGGCCATCCCGCGAGAATCAGCAGATCGTCTTCCTTGGCGCCGGCGCGTTCGCGCACCTTGGCCATCTGCTCCGGGAAGTCCCGCTCCAGGCGCTTCACGTCATCGTAGACGCGAAGTCCGCGCTCCACGCCATAGGCCTTGATCTCATCGCGATCCTTGCGTGACGGCGCGCCTGTGTTCGGAATATGAATCGCCACCAGCGGCAAGCCTTCCGCGGTGAGCCCCTGGCCTTCGAACAAATCTTCGACGCAATAGAACGGAGGAATGCGCATGTCCGGCTTGTCGATGCCATAGGAGCGCATCGCTTCGGCGTAGGTCATGCGCGGGAAGGGAACCGGCACGTCGAAGCCTGCTTCCTTGCAGATCCGCTGAACCATCGGCTCGACGGCGTCATAGATGGTCTGCTGCTGCGGGTACGACATCTCCATGTCGATCTGCGTGAACTCGTACTGACGGTCGGCACGCAGGTCCTCATCGCGGAAACAGCGCACGATCTGAAAGTACTTCTCGTAGCCGCTGATCATCAGCAACTGTTTGAAGATCTGCGGCGACTGCGGTAATGCGTAGAACTGGCCCGTGGAGAGGCGGCTCGGCACCAGAAAGTCGCGCGCCCCTTCGGGCGTCGACTTCGTGAGGAACGGCGTCTCGATTTCGAGGAAGCCTTGTGCGTAGAGATGCTCGCGTACCGCATAGGAGATCTTCGAGCGCAGGATGATGTTGCGTTGCATCTGCGGACGGCGCAGATCGACGTAGCGATACTTCAGGCGCGCGTCTTCCGCGATTTCGGAAAACTCATCCATGGGGAAGGGCGGCGTGCGCGATTCGTTGAGAATCCACACTTTCTCCGCGACCACTTCCACTTCACCGGTAGCGATGCTTGGATTGATGGTCTCAGCGGAGCGCTTCTCCACCACGCCTTCAATCGCAATCACATACTCGGAGCGAATGATCTCGGCTTTCTGGTGAACCGCGGGATCCACGTCCTCATGAAACACGACCTGCGTGACGCCATCGCGGTCGCGGAGGTGGACGAAGATCACCGCGCCGAGGTCGCGGCGCCGGTGCACCCAGCCCATCAGGATTACCCGCTTGCCGGTATCCGAGGCGCGTAGATCACTGCACATGTGCGTGCGGCGCAGGTCTCCGAGAAAATCCAGCGCAACTGGTTCCCTCTGCTCGGACTGCTTCTGTTCGGGCGGCCGTTGTTCAGTGCTTTCCATAAATCCTATCCGCGAGATGATCGCGGGTCACCGTCTCCTGTTCGCCGGTGGCCATGTTCTTCAGTGCATAGGCGCCGGCTTGAATCTCGTTGTCGCCCACGATCAGCGTGTGGCGTGCACCCAGCTTGTTGGCAAGTTCCAACGCTCGTTTCAGTTTGCCTTCGAATGCGATCTCGACCGAGACGCCCTGGCGCCGCAAGTCGCGTGCGAGCAGTGTGCAGTGGCTCAACGCGCTTGCGCCCATCGGCGCCATGAACAGATCCACGGACTCCCTGGCGAGATCGGGCTTCGCCTCTTCGATGCTCATCACCAACCGGTCCTCTCCGATGGAGAAGCCGATACCCGGCGCGTGTACTTTCGATCCCAGCGACTCGGCCAAACCGTCGTAGCGGCCTCCGCCCATCACTGAGTTCTGAGCTCCAAGGGAGCCGTGCACGATCTCGAACGTCGTGCGCGTGTAGTAGTCGAGCCCCCGAACCAGCCGTGCCCGTACCTCGTGGGCGATGGAACGCTCCGTGAGAAAATTTCTCACAATAGAGAAATGTGAGCGGCATCCGTCGCAAAGATGGTCGAGGATGGAGGGCAGCGTCTCAATCACCGGCTGGTCGGCCGGCACCTTGCAATCGAGCACGCGCAGCGGATTCGTAGTTGCGCGGCGCTGGCAGTCTTCGCAGAGCTGGCCGGCCACTTCCTGTGCCTTTTCCTTGAGCAGCGCGATGAACTTCGGCCGGCATTCCTTGCAACCCACCGAGTTGATGATGAGTTGGAACCCTTCGAGGCCGCTCTGCGAGAGGATCTCGGTGACCATCTCAATCACTTCCGCATCCACCGCGGGCGACTCCGATCCGATGACTTCCGCGCCGATCTGCGAGAACTGGCGGTAGCGGCCTTTCTGCGGGCGTTCGCGGCGGAACATCGGGCCGATGTAGAAGAGTTTCTGCAAGCCCGGGCGCTGATCCAGACGGTGTTCGATGAACGCACGAATCACCGAGGCCGTATTCTCCGGCCGCAAAGTGAGCGAAGTGCCGTCGCGGTCCTCCCACGTGTACATTTCCTTGCTGACGATGTCGGTATCTTCGCCGACACCGCGCGCGAATAAGGCCGTTTCTTCGAAGATGGGTGTGCGAATCTCCTGATAGTTGTAGGACTGCATCACGCGGCGCGACGCCGCTTCCACGAAGTTCCAAACTTTGCTGGCGGGCGGCAGGATGTCGCGCGTGCCTTTGATCGCTTTTATCAAGACGGTTCTTCCCTGTACTGTTGGCGGAGTTCGATGTAGTGTTCCGCATTCACGCGGAACCGCTCTTTCTCTTCCGCGGTGACTTCGCGGCGAACTTTCGCCGGCACGCCCATGGCGAGACTGCCCGGCGGAATCACGGCGCCTTCCGGCACCAGAGCACCCGCGGCAATCACCGATCCGGCGCCGATTTTCGCGCCGTTCAGCACAATCGCACCAATGCCGATCAGGCAATCGTCTTCAATCGTGCAGCCGTGCAGCACCACGGAATGACCGACAGTGACACGATTCCCGATGTGGAGCGGGAAGCCATCGCTATCGACGTGGAGCACGCTGTTGTCCTGAATGTTCGTGCCGTCGCCGATGCGGATGATGTTCACATCTCCGCGCAAGGTTGCGTTGCACCATACGCTGGATCGTTCGCCGATGACGACATCACCGATCACTTGAGCGCTGGGGTCGATAAAACAGGATGGGGCGACTTTGGGAACTGCGCCCCGGAAGGAGCGAATCATTGCCGGGTAATTGATTATGGTATCACAGCAGGCGGGGGCCGAAATGCTGCGTCACACTGCTGCATCACATGCAGGCGAGGCTCGGGCGCAGAATCGCAACCGCCCGCAAAGCATGGTGAACCCAAGGTCGCCAAGGCGAAAGCTCTTCATGTCATGCGTCGTGTGGACGTCAGTGGTTGGAGTTGCATGCGTCTCCAGTCTCCACAACTCCAGACTGACTCCCTTGCATGAGGTTCTCTCCGGGGAGGATCCTAGCTGATTTTGCCTGCGAACCGGCGATACAGGAACACCGTGTAACCGGAGGCGAGCGCCATGCCGGGCAGCCACCACATCAGGCCGGCGCGCAGGCCATAGCTGCCCGCCGCAGTGTTGTAGATGGTGAGTGACCGGCTCGCCTCAACGCCCGGAAGCACGGTTGGAAATAGGCCGAAGGCGACGGCTCCCAACATGCCACACAAATAGAGGCACGAGCCGAGAAACGCCCCGCCATGCCGAGCCCGCGCAAGTTGTTGGGCGATGCGCAACAGTCCGCCAAGCGCAATTGCGGGAAAGATCCAGCCCGGCGCCGCGCTGGTCATTCGCGTCCAGACCGCAGGCTGCACCTGAAAGGTCGCAATGGTTACGGCGATGGTTAGCATCGCGACCACCGGCAGCAGCCGCCACGCCAGACGCTGAGCCCGCCAACAGACATGGTGACTCGTCTTTACGGCGACCCAAACCGCTCCGTGCATCGTAAGCGCGGACAACGCCAGCACGCCAACGAGGATCGTGTACCAGTCCAGGATTCCTGGCGAAGGGCCGGTGGAGAGATTGGTCCACAGTGGCAGAAAAAACTCACCGCGCTCATCGAGCGGAACACCACGCACCACATTTCCCAACGCCGCGCCGAAGAACACCGCGAGCAATCCACTCGCACCCGCGAACACCACGTCCCAGAACGGGCGCCACGTCGCGCTGTCGAGATGATTGCGAAACTCAATGGCAGAACCGCGCAGAATCAACAGCCAGAGTACGATCATCAACGGCAGATAGAATCCGCTGAAGCTCGATGCGTAGAGTTTCGGAAACGCGAAATACAGCGTTCCCCCACCAGCTAGCAACCATACTTCATTACCGTCCCACACCGGGCCGATGGACTTCAGAACCTGCTGGCGCTCTTCGTCGGTGCGCGCAACAAACAGATGCGCGGCGCCTGCGCCGAGGTCGAAGCCATCCAGCACCACGTATCCCGTGATCAGAAACGCTGTCAGCCAGAACCAGAGTGCTTCCATGCGTCCTCCTAACCGATCTCCGCGGACGTGGATGTGTGCCGGTGTGAGGGACCACCAACGGGCACGGGAACGGCCGCATGCTCCAAATCACCACCAGGGCCATGATCAATCTCACGCGCCACCATGAACAGGAACAGTATCCCTAGCAGCAGGTACATGCCCATGAATCCAATCAACGTGAACATTGTGTTGCCCGCTGAAACATGAGGCGACATTCCATCGCGCGTTCGCATCAAGCCGTAGATGAGCCAAGGCTGTCTGCCGAGTTCCGCGGTCATCCAGCCGGCTGTGTTCGCGATGTACGGAAACGGAAGCGCCAACATCAGTGCCCACAAGACGGGCTTGCAATCGAACAGCCTGCCTCGAAAGAGTTGCAGGGCCGCGGCGCCCATCAAAGCGATGAAGAGCGTGCCAAGCCCGACCATGATGTGGAACGAGTAATACAGCAGCGGGATGTTGTCGGGCCACTGATCGCGCGGATAGGCGTTCAGTCCTTTCACCTCCGCGCTCCATCGCTGATAGGTGATGAAGCTGAGCATTTTCGGAATCAGGAGCGGATTGTCCAGGCGCTGATTCGTGGGATCGGGCTGGCCAAGAATCGCGAGCGGGGCGCCTTTCTCCGTATCGAAGAGTCCCTCCATTGCGGCCAGTGTCACAGGTTGATGGCGAGCGACATTCTCGCCCTGAAAGTGCCCGGTTGGAAATCCGAGCGCAAGCGCGGCTACCAGGCCAGCCAAAACGCCGGCACGGAGAAATGTTTCCGCGTACTCCCTGTGCCGGTTGCTCAGCAGATAGAACGCGCCAATTGCGGCCATCACAACCGCTGCCGTCATCACGGAGCCCATCATATTATGCGCGTACTGCCACAGCCCCCATCGGTTGGTGATCAGTGCCCAGAAGCTCTCCAGGTGGATCGCGCCGTTGGGCATCACCTTATACCCGACGGGGTGCTGCATCCATGCATCGGTCATGATGATGAAGAATCCCGATAGCCACGAACCGAGAAACACGCAGAACGCAGCGGCCCAGTGTCCGTAGCGCCCCAGTATGTTTCCACCGTAGAGAAAAAGCCCCAAAAACGTGGATTCCAGAAAGAAGGAGTAGACACCTTCGAGCGCCAACGTCTGCCCGATGACACCGCCAGCGGCTTCCGCGAACCGGGACCAGTTGGTACCGAACTGAAACTCCATGGGGATTCCGGTGACAACTCCCATTGCGAAGTTAATGCCGAAGATCTTGCCCCAGAAGTGCGCCGCGCGATCGTAGTGCGAATCGTTGGAACGTAGCGCCAACGTCTTCAGAATGACGATGAGCAGTGCGAGGCCCATCGTGAGTTGTGGAAACAAATAGTGAAATGTGATTGTGAAAGCGAAATGGAAGCGATGAAGAAGATAAGCATCCATATGCTCCCAACAATAGCGCAGCGGCCTGGCCGGGCACTGCGGCGTCCAGGGCTTAGATGTTCTTGCGGAAGGGGGCGATCCAATCGAGGAACCGTTTTGCGAAGCGATCGAGATTCTCTTCCGAGCCACCGCCACGAATCGGTGAGCACATCTCGTAGGCGACCGTTCCGGAGAACCCACCTTCGCGGAAGCCTTCCAGGAAGCTCGTGTAGTCGATGAAGCCCTCGCCCATCGGGACTGCGACCACCGCTGGTGTGTGTGGTTCGTAGTTGATCAGCGCAGCGTTGTATTTGTAGCGGGGACGCAGTTGATAGTCGGCGATGGTGGTGTGAATGTTGAGTGGCGCGAGTTGACGCGCGGATTCGCGCAGGCTGCTGCTTGTGTGCCCGCATTCGTGTAACGCCGGAGCCCATGCGTCGAACATCGCCCTGCAATTCGGATGGTCCACTTCGAGGATGATGTCGCGAAAGCTTTCCCAGCCCACGCCGACATCGTGATGGTTCTGTACGCCGAGAATGACGCCGCAGTCCGACGCACGCTTCGCCGCTTCACGCAGCGTATCCACTACCAGCCGCCATTGCCTCGGGAAATCGGCGGCGGGATTTTCGTAGCCAGTGAAGATCCTCACAGCGGTGGATCCAAGGTCCTGGGCGAGGCGTGCGAGTTCAGCCATGTAGCTCACCTGGATTTCGCGGTGCGGCACTTCGCCGTGTTCCATATCCGCGGTCAGGTTTGTGTACCCCGCGATCACGTTGTGCCGCAGGCCGAGCCCGTTGATCTGGGACCGCAACTCACGGCGTGCGCCTGCGTCGTAGTCCAGGATCGAAACGTGCGGGCGCTTGGCCATCAGTTCCACGCCGTCATAGCCCAGCGAAGCAGCCTTGCGGAGGAACTCGATCACTGGCAGTGATTTCTGGCCCCACAATCCCGCGTAGCTCACCGAATGCAGAAGAACGCCTTGAATCATCGTTGTAATCCTAGCAGGCGGGCGGGGTTCTGTTTCACCATCATCTCGATCTCCTCCGGCTTGACGCCAGCCTTGCGGAGTCCTTCGAAAATCTGCAGCAGACCGTCGGGATGCAGCGGATTGCCCTTCTGGCCGAGGTCGCTCGACAGGATACAGTTCTCAAAGCCAACCTTTCGCATCGCAGCGGCGTATTGCTCGAACGTCAGGCTCTTCGAGTTCCCGATCACGGCGTTGCCCACGAACTCGATCATCACGCCGCGTTCCGCCGCCTCGCGCATCTGATCCACATTCATGGAGACGGGAGAGAGCATCGCATGTGTGACGATGATGCTCTTGATTTGCCGCTTCTGCGCCTCGCGGATCAGCATGAACACCTCGGCGGGAGTGGAATGCCCGGTCGCGAGCACCAGGTTGTGTTTCGCAATCACGTCCAGAACGTCGAACACCGGATCCAGCAACCGGCCTGTTCGTGACACGGGAACAAAGGGACGCTTCTCTCGCGAAGTCTTCACTTGGTTTTCAGAATCGAACGTCGGCATCCAGACAATTCTTCCCCATGCGCCATAGACGCGCGTCATCCGTTCGACGGCTGCCGCGTTGATTCCGCCCACACTGCGGTTGAGCGCGATTCCGCCGAACACCTCAATGCCAGGGGTCTGTGCGCGCGCCAGCGCCGCCCAGGAAGCGGTCGGCTCATAGTGGTTCTTCAGCACGATGCCGCGAAACCCACTCGATTTGGCGAGCTTCACCAACGAGAGAGCATCAATGGAGCGCGGGACCGAATCAGGGTCGGCATGAGCATGGAGGTCGATAACGCCATTCAATGTTTGTGCGCTCGCGGACGCGATGACGAGGACGCCGGAGAGGATCCACAACCGAAGCATTTGCATAAGTTCGCTAGACTGGGATTATGTCAAATCAGTACGCGGCTCCGCCGCCCATGGCGATTGACGCCAACAAGTCGTACACTGCCACGTTTGAAACATCGAAGGGGAAGATTGTTTGTGAGCTGTACGCGAAGGATGCTCCAAAGACCGTAAACAACTTCGTGTTTCTGGCGAAGGAGAAGTTCTACGACGGTACGGTGTTCCATCGCGTGATCGCCGACTTCATGATTCAGGGTGGCGATCCCACTGGCACCGGCCGCGGCGGCCCGGGCTATCGCTTCGAGGATGAACTGAAGAACAACCCGCGCCGCCACGCTGTTGGTTCGCTCTCGATGGCGAACGCCGGCCCGAACACCAATGGCAGCCAGTTCTTCATCACGCACATCGTCACTGATTGGTTGGACGGCAAGCACACCGTTTTCGGCCAGGTGCTGGAAGGGCAGGATGTTGTCAACGCTGTTGCGCAGGGCGACAAGCTGATCAGCGTTACAGTCACCGAAGCCTGATCCGCCGCTTTCTACTTCGACTCACCCCATTTCGCGTCAAGCATGAGGTAGGCATGCGCATAGCGCCGGCCGAACTCGCGGAGCGACGGTGAGTCGAAGTGCACATCGTCTCCCTTGTGCTTCAATCCTTCGGAAGAAACGAACGCGACGCGTGAGGCCTTACGAGGCAGCGAAGCGAGTTGATCGTTCACTACATCCGCGAAGGAATCGCCCTTCTTTCCGAAGAATTCTCCCAGTTGTCCCACCACCATGGGAACGTCACCCACTTCCTTCCGCAAGGCTTCCAGGAACACCATCCATCGCTCGGCATAGCTGTTCGCCTTCTCCAGGCCGCTGCTGTCCGCCTCACCCTGATGCCACAGGATGCCGCGCAGTTTTCCTTGTTTCATCGCGGCTTTCGTTCGCGCGACGGCGTCGGTGAAGAGCTTGCCCCCCGGCGCCCATTCATCCAGGCTTGTGCCACCAAACGCCGCGGGGATCAGCCCGATTTGCGCACCAGGCGAGAGCCGCTGCAGAGTGCGGGCGAACGTGCGGCCAATGCCGGCGCCGATGATTGCGGGCTTGTCGAAGTGCATCGGATCCACGGCGGGCTTCCACTGCAGATCCTTCCCCAACATCCAGATACCAGAGACTGGCTGCTTATCCTGATCCTCCACAACTCCTCGCCCCGCCATGTTCGATTGTCCGGCCAGCAGAAACAATTCGAGGTTGTTACCCGGCTGCGCAAGCAGGCTGCCGGCGCTGAGTAACAGCAGAAGAACGTGCTTCGTCATGAGGACCAGTGTACCCTGCAAGCAGGAGCAATCATGAAGGTTCTGATCGCGACGGTGACTGCCGGCGCAGGCCACCTGCAGGCCGCCAACGCGCTTCACGAGGTCTGGACCGAAGCGCGCCCGCAAGACGAAGTGGCAAAGGAGGATGTGCTCGACTACACGTCGCGCCTCTTTCGCAAGGCCTACTCGGAAGGCTACGTGAAGATGGTGGAGCGCGCGCCCGAACTCTACGCCGCGTTCTTCAGCCGTACCGACGATGCGCGTTTGATGCGCAAGTGGACGCGCACGCGGCGTACGCTGTCCCTCCTGCAAGCACAGAAGTTCGTTCGCTATCTGAAGCGATCCGATCCTGATCTGATCCTCTGTCCCCATTTTCTTCCGTTGGAGATTGTTGGCTATCTGCGGTCGCACAGCAAAGGCGACCGCCGTCCCTATTGCGTGTGTATCGTCACCGACTTTGAAGCACACGCCTTCTGGATCGAGCCGTGTGTGGACCTCTACTGCGTCGCTACGGAGGAAACCAAGGGCCGCCTGATTGCGCGCGGCGTTCCGGAGGACGCGATAGTGGTCACCGGCATTCCCGTCGCGAAGAAGTTTTCGCAACCTATTGATCAAAGTGCCGTGCGACGTACGCTTGGAATTCGTGATGACCTGCCCACCATTCTTGTCTTGAGCGGAGGATTCGGCATGGGGCCTGTCGCGTCGATCCTCAGTGCCCTCGACACCGTGAAGGCCGAGTTCCAGACGCTGGTGGTGTGCGGCCGCAATCCGGATCTGCGCCAGCAGATTGCGCCGCTTGACCGCTCGCATCCCACGCGGGTTCTCGGTTTCGCAGGCAACATGCAGGAACTGATGGCAGTGGCTGACCTGATCGTCACGAAGCCCGGTGGACTCACCTCGTCGGAGACGCTGGCAATGGGCCGCCCCATGCTGATCGTAAATCCAATTCCTGGGCAGGAGGCGGCCAACGCCGATTTCCTCCTGGAGCGCGGTGTTGCGATCAAGGTGAACAGTCTGGACGACATCGCCTCCCGAGTGGAGCGCCTGCTAGGATCCGAGCAACTCGCGGCCATGGCGTCGCGAGCCGTCGCGACGGGCAAGCCGCATGCAGCCGAAACAATCTGCAAGGCCGTTGCGTCGCGCTTGAGCTAGCCACGGAAGGAGTGCGATCCTGAAAGGGCTCGCCTATGCTGTGCTTGTCCAAGCCCCTGTTCGCCGCGTTCGCCGTCATCGTGGCCGCATATCCTGCAATGGCGCGCATCGCGATTGTGCTGAATTCCGGAGATGAAACCGTTTCCGTGATCGATGCGCAATCGGGCAGCGTGACTCGAACGTTTCGTGTCGGCAAGGAGCCGCATCATCTGATGTCGACTCCCGATGACGCCTATCTCATCGTTGCCAACGCCGTCTCGAATGATCTGGTTTTTCTTGATCCATCGACAGGTGATATCAAGCGGCGTGTGCCGAACATCAGCGACCCGTATCAAATCGCCTTCAGTCCAGACAAGAAGTACTTCGTATCGGCTTCCCTGCGATTGCACCGTTGCGACATCTACGCAGGCGCTGACTTCAAACTGCTGAAGCGTATCGAGACGCCGAAGGGGCCAAGTCACATCATCTTTGATCAGGAGTCGAAGTACGTCTTCGTGACGCTGCAGGATACGAACGAAGTTGGCGCGATCGATCTTGCGAAGCAGGAAATGATCTGGACGTTTCCAATCGGAAAGGAACCCTCCGGCATCTGGATGACGCCCGACAACAAGCACCTGCTCATCGGGATTCTCGGCGAGGACCATGTGGATGTCATTGATTGGCGCGCACGAAAGCGAGTGAAGAAGATCGTTACGGGCGCGGGTGCGCATAACTTCATTCCCGCAGGCGACGGACGGCACGTGTTCCTTTCCAATCGCACGGCAAACAAGATCTCGAAGATCGATCAGCAGACGCTCTCCGTGGTGGATGAACTGCCTGGTCCAGGCGGCCCGGACTGCATGGATGTCTCCGCCGATGGCAAGCAGTTGTGGATGACGTCGCGATGGATTCGCAAGGTGACGATCGTCGACATTGCTTCCAAGAAGATCGTGAAGCAGATTCCCGTGGGGAAGTCGCCACACGGGATCTATTTGCGGGAACATGCGGCGCGGCGCTAGCGTTGCGGCCGCGGTGTTCGGCGTGATCACCGCGTGTGCCGGATTCGCGCACGCCCAACAGAGTTGCCGCGGCACGTTGTATCTCACCATCGACACGGGGAGCATGAAGCCCGCCGAGGAGATCGCCGCCATTCTCCGCAAGCATCAAGTGAAAGCGACGTTCTTCGTGTCGAACGAAAAGACGTGGCGCGGCGACGGCGCGATGGATGACGCATGGAAGCCGTTCTACCAGGCCCTGGTTCTCGACGGCCATGCGTTCGGATCACACACCTGGAGGCATTGGTACTTGCGCCGTGACGCGCCAGGCGGAAAGGTCGCATATCTCGGTCCTGGCGGACAGCGCGAAGATCTCGATCAGCAGCAACTCTGTACGGAGATCCGGCGTGCCGATGAGCGATTTCGGGAATTGACGGGGCGAAAGCTCGATCCCATCTGGCGTGCGGCTGGAGGGCGTCATACTCCACGCGCGCTTGCGTTTGCGCGGGCCTGCGGCTACGAGCATGTCGGGTGGAGCGATGCGGGATTCCTCGGCGATGAACTGCCCAGCGAAACCTATCCGAACCGCAAACTGCTCGACCGCGCGCTTGCGAATCTGCGCGACGGCGACATCCTCATGATGCATCTTGGAATCCGGTCGCGAAAAGATCCGTTCTGGCCAGTGCTCGATCCATTGCTCGCAGGGCTGAAGCAGAAGGGTTTCTGTTTCGCCACGATCCCCGAAAGGCGAAAATAGGAGCCAGGCATCGTATGTGGGAGTATCTCAGTTCCAGCTTTGTGGCGCTTCATGCGTGGGTCTTTGAGACTCTGGTGCAGCCCCTTATGCATCGCGCCGGACTGATGGCATGGGCCGAGATGGCATTCGATGGCACCGAACTGTTTCTTATCGGCGCAATCGAACTGGTGCTGTTGTGGATGCTGCTTCGTCCTTTGGAAATGCTCGCTCCCGCGGAGCAGTGGGACAGCCGCAAAGAAGCCGATGCCGATCTGCTCTACTCGATGCTTGCGAAGCTTGGCGTGCTGCCGTTGTTTTTCTTTCTGGTGCTGACGCCAGCCTTTGATTGGGTGAACGCACAACTACGGATGGCAGGAGTGATACCGCCGAACCTGGAGGATCTGGTTCCGGTTCTGCGGCAATCGCCCATGCTCAGCGCGTTGGTCTACCTGCTGATTCTCGATTTCGCCGACTATTGGCGGCACCGATGGCAGCACCGGTTTCGCATTTGGTGGGCGCTCCATGCGTTGCATCACAGCCAGCGCAAAATGACTTTCTGGACGGATGACCGGGAGCATCTGCTCGATCAAGCGATCACGGCAGTGTTCCGCGCGGTGATCGGACTTGCGATCGGCGTGCCCCCCGTGCAGTTCCTGATCGTGACGCTGATCAGTGGTGCGCTTGAAGCACTCTCGCACGCGAATGTGCGCTTGAGTTTCGGCGCGATCGGAGACCGAATCATCGTCAGCCCGCTGTTCCATCGCATCCACCACGGCATCGATCAAGGCCGCGAAGGTGCGCGCTACGGAAGCAACTTCGCGCAGGTCTTCGCGTTCTGGGATGTGCTCTTCGGAACAGCGAACTTCGAGACTTCGTATCATCCGACCGGAATCGCCGATCAACGGGAAGGGCGCGACTATGGGCGAGGCTTCTGGTCGCAACAGTGGCTGGGCTTGCGCCGCATGTTCGAGGCGTAGCTACTTGCCGGGCTTGAGTATTTCCGCAAGATCCTTCTGTTCGGCTTCCACCGCGAGATCAAGAGCCGTCTTGCCCGCCTTGTTCTTGTGCAAACGATTCGCCCCGCGATCCAGCAGCAACAGCGCAACGTCGCGCCGGCCGTAACTGGCGGCGAAGTGCAGCGCGGTGTTGCCGGAGTCCGAATCCACCGAATCCACGTCGGCTCCGCGATCCAGCAGCAATTCCACGACGCTCGTGTGTCCGCCGAGAGCGGCATCGTGCAATGGAAAGGTGCCTCCTGGTCCCCGATCCTTCGCCGTCGCACCTCGATCGAGCAGCAGAGCCACCACCTCCCGATGTCCCTTCAACGCGGCATCGGCAAGAACGGAAGAGGCGGACTGAGCCTGCCGCGACGGGTCCTGCTTAAGCAGCAGATCCGCCATATCAGTCTCACCTCGCAACACCGCGTTCTTGAGTGCCCTTTGGAAAGAGGCAGCATCGAGCTTCACGCCGCGTTCGATGAGCAGCGAAGCAACCTCGCGCTGGCGGTAGCGAATCGCGGTCTCCAGTTCCTCTATCGCAACGGGTGCGGGCAGGGTGAGGCCCGAATCCAGCAGCAGGCCGACTACCTCCGCATGCCCCTTCTGGACCGCCTGCGTGATTGCGTTGGAAGATGGCTTCGCACCTTTGGCCAGCAGGAGCTTGATCATCTCGCCCTGACCCTTCCATGCGGCCTCTTCGAGCGGCGACGCGCCAGTCGCATCCACTTGATTCGGATTCGAGCCCTTTGCGAGCAGCAGCACCGCGATCTCCTTGTAGCCGCGGTTGGCAGCAAGATGCAGCGGCGTGGATCCCGATTGATAGGTCGCCTGCAAGTCGGCTCCGCTGGCCAGCAATGTCTCGACAATATCCTTGTGATTCGTGATGATCGCGTAGTGCAACGGCGTGCTGCCAGCCTCGCGATGCCGCGCGTTCGCATTGGCGCCACGGCTGATCAGCAGCTTCACCATTTCCAGATCGCCTGCCCAGCAGGCATCATGCAGCGCCGTACCACCGAGCGCGTCGTGTTCATTGACCGATGCTCCCGCGGCGAGCAGTGCTTCCACTTGCTTACGGTCACCCGCGCGAACTGCCGAGTGCAGGTCGCCCGGCAGCGCGGGAGTCACGGCAAGAACAAGCAGAGCAAACAGTCGCATGGAATCGGACTACTTCGGAAAACTCGGATGCTGCTTCACTTCGTTCAATTGCAGGGTGTGCCGCTCGCTATGCGCGGAGAGCAGGAGCAGCCACTGATAAGCATCCAGAGTGCCGAGCACAGGGTGCTTCGCGGCGTGCGCACGGAGAGGGTCCTCCGTGGTCTGCACATATGCGATGTTGCGGTCCCGGCGCTTCTTGAACTCGGTGATCAGTTCCGTCATGGTCTGGAAAGTACGCTTCGGGTTGAGTGCCTCGGGCGCCTTCACTTTGGTCGACCGATCCACCACGGCGGCAAGCAACTTCTCATCGCCTGCCGGGTCAGTCTTCATCGCGGGATCCGGCGGAGTCTTCAAGGCACGCTTGGTTGCAAGGTCGAAGAGCATGTCTTCGCTCAGCGTGATGTGCTCGGCGACCTCCGCGATCGACCATACCTCCGGCGCGGGCTTGAAGTCCCACTGCGCCTGCGTCACGCCGGCAAGCGAATCGAGAAACATCTTCCGTGTTGCATGCATGTGACTCATTGCGCGATCGCGCTCACCCTGCTTCAATGCAACCGGTGCAGTCTGCGCGCCAAGCACGCCAAGCCAACAGAGCGAAACCAACAGCGTCCTCATGGTAAGTTCCTTTCCAGCCAATCTAGCATTTCCTTCTGACGCGCGAACTGTCCGAGCGCTGCTTCCAGGTTCACGTATCGCATTCCACGCGCGGCAGCGAGGCGCGAGAACGATCCGTCATCGGACTGCGGCGCCCGATTTTGCAGCACCGCGTTGTAGGGAGACTTCGCCAGTATCCGAAAGTCCTCCGGTTGAGTGGCCAGGAAGAACTCGTGCGGGTTGGCTTCATCGTTCAGCGCGACTTCATCACTGATGGGCACTTCCGATTTCACCGAATATCCTCGCCCGTTGTTGTGCAGTGTGACCAGCAGGCCGCCCGGCGGAGGAGTGAGATTGCGGACGATCTTCTCGCGGTGTTTGCTCAGTAACGCCAGGGCCTTGTTGTGCTGCTCCGCGGTCCACGTGGAGTTCAGCATCTTGAGATTCCGCCGGGTGCCTTCTTCGGAAAACATGCGATTCGGGTCGAGTTCGCCGCCTTGGATTGCGATATTGCGCTGGCGGTTCCGGATGAGAAATGCAGTGCCTTCGTGGTTCTCCATGTGCTTGCGCAGCACTTCGCGCGCGGTGTCCTCATTGCCGTGGATGTGGAGATAATGGCGCTTTGCCCGGCCGCGCCGGATCACTTCAAACTGAACGGGGCCGGCTTTCAGCGAGCGAGCATGTGCGGGACTGGCGAACAATAGTGCGGGAGACCAGAGGAATAGGCGTCTGCTGAGCGTCACACTCTTCATTGTCCGACACGCGCGTGGGTTTTCGCTGCGGCTCCTCTATGCTTTAAGGATGCGCAGGCTTCTGTGGATGGGACCGTTTTGGCTGGCCGTGGCACTTGCCGGCGCGGATCAGCGCAGCCTCGAGTTCCGCGACATCATCGAAGTGCGCGAACCGTTCGTGCCCCGCATTTCTCCTGACGGCACGAAGGTGGCATTCGTGATCGGCACCGCGTCGTTGAAGGACAATGCGTCGCGCAAGAGTCTGTGGCTCGTCCGGGAGGGCGCACCGCCGCGCATGCTGTTGGATGAAACGGTGATCGGCATTCCCGAATGGACGGCCGACAGCAACGCGCTGATCCTGCGTCTGCCTCGCGCGGGGAAGGCCGCATTCTGGCGTCTCGCGCTGAGCGGCGGTGGGCCGGATGCCGTATTTGAGCATTCCGAACCAGTGCAGTCGGCGTGGTGGTCTCGCGACGGATCTTCGGTATTGTTCACGTCTTCACCGCCGCTCAATGACGCCGAGCGCCAGCGCCCGGATCGCGAGGGCATCCTCTACGACGAAACTGCGCACGGGATTCGCAGCTTCACTCGTGGCACTTGGACGAAGCCTGCGAAGCCGCGCCTGTGGCTCTGGCAGACCGGGATGAAGACGCCGCAGCAGGTGAATGCCGATCTTTCGTCCGCGGGAAGCGTGATGTCGGCTGTATGGTCGCCCGATAGCCGGATCGTCGCGATCACGTACGCTCCCCTTCAGAGCAAGTCGCCCGACGCCGCGCACATCGGATTGCTCCATCTGAGTGATGGCGCGATGCGGTTCGCCGAACTGCGAGCGGGCAATACCGCAAAGCGCGGATTGCGCTGGATGCCGGACGGGAAGTCACTCGTCTACGCGGAGACGGGCGATCCGGACCGCTATTCCGTCGCGCGTAGCGCGATCCGCAAGGTCGATCTTGCAGGGAACGATGTCGAAGTGGCGGCGAACCGGCCATGGTTCTACCTTTCGCAGCTTGAAACAGATTTGTCCGGTGATGTTTTGGTGGAGTATGAGAACTGGTCGAGGTCGGCGTTGTATCGCGTGCCCGCGAACGGCGGTCCGGCCATTCCTATAGTGCCAGGCGCGGATCATCTCTCGGCGATTACGTTTTCGCGCGACAGCCGCAATGCCGCCTGCATCCGGCAAACCTTCTCCTCACCGCCGGAGATCGCGATCATTGATGTCGCGGCCGGCAAGGTGCGTACGCTCACCAAGTTGAATCCGCAGTTGGACGCAATCAAGCTGCACGGCGCGCAGGAACGCAAGTGGAAAAACCGCTTCGGCCATGAGACGAACGGCTTTCTGATGTTGCCTTCGGAAGGCCGCGGGCCGTTCCCGCTGGTGATGATTCAGTACGCGGTGTCGAGCAAGTTCACCACACAGTCGCAATGGATGACCAGCTATCCCGCGCAGCATCTCGTATCGGCGGGGATCGCTGTTCTGCTGCACAACAACCACATCCCGATCGGATGGAAGCGTGGCGATTTCGAGGGCGCCGCGCTGTCGCAGGCTTACAGCCCGCTGGCAAGCATGGAGGCGGCGGTGCAGTCTCTTGTGAAGGAAGGCATCGCTGACCCGAAGCGTCTCGGCATTGCGGGATGGAGCTTCGGCGCGTGGCTGGCGGAACTTGCCATCACGCAGTCGGACATGTTTCGTGTGGCTTCGGCTGGCGAAGGTGGACTGAACAACGCGGGCCAATACTGGGTTGTGGGCAGCGCAGGCATGCAGGACTACCTGGATGCGTTCTTCGGCGGACCTCCCTTCGGTGACGCCTATCCGAACTACAAGCGGATCGCGCCGGCTCTGAATGCGCATCGGGTCACCGCGCCCCTGCTGCGCGAGTATGGCTCGGATGTGGGTGTTCAGTCGCTCGAGTTCTATATGGCGTTGCGCAGGCTCGGCAAACCCGTGGAGCAATACATCTACCCGAAGGCTCCCCATATTCTCGACCTTCCGTCGCACCGCGTGGCATCCATGCAGCGCAACCTCGATTGGTTCCGCTTCTGGCTGCAGGACTACGAGGATCCCGATCCTGTCCGGCGTGAGCAGTACCAGCGCTGGCGCAAGCTGCGCGAAACGGGCCGGTAGCGGGTCTGGAAGGGTACAATGTTGGCGATGCGTTTCTTGGTTCTGTCCATCCTGGCCGCCCTTGGAAGTGTCAGCGCGCCGGCTCAGAATGCGGCTCGCAATGTGCCGCCGGCTCCGCGCGTGGACCTTCTGTATCCCAATGGCGCTCCGAACGCAGCGGGCGACGAGGATCGTGACAAGCCGTCGCTCACCTACTATCTGCCCGCAAAGAAGAACGGCACTGCGGTGATTGTCTGCCCCGGCGGAGGCTACGGTGCGCTGGCTATGGATCATGAAGGCAAGCAGATTGCGGATTGGTTGAACTCGCTCGGCATTTCGGCGTTCGTACTGAAATACCGGCTGGGGCCCCGATACCGGCATCCATCCATGATCCAGGATGCGCAGCGGGCCATCCGCATGGTGCGTGCGCAGGCTGCGGATCTTGGACTTGCCGCCGACCGTATCGGCATTTGGGGCTTTTCGGCAGGCGGGCATCTTGCATCGACCGCGGCTACGCACTTTGCCGAGGGCAACGCGCAAGCTTCCGATCCAGTGGAGCGCGTCAGTTCGAGGCCCGACTTCGCCGTGCTCGCATATCCCGTGATCTCCTTCACCACCGAGTACACGCATCGCGGCTCGAAGCGCAATCTCCTCGGCGAGAATCCCGATGAGAAGCTTGCCGCGTCGCTCTCGAACGAACTGCGCGTGACTCCGCAAACTCCGCCGACGTTCCTTTTCCACACCAACGAGGATTCCGGCGTTCCTCCCGAAAACAGCGTTCTCTTCTATCTCGCATTGCGCAAAGCCGGAGTGCCCGCCGAACTGCATATCTATGAGAAGGGCAGGCACGGTGTTGGCCTTGCACCCACCGATGCGACGCTCTCCTCATGGCCTGCGCGTCTTGCCGATTGGTTCCGCACCCGAGGGCTTTTGCGGTGATGGCGCGTAAGGTGATTTTCCCGGTACACGCTCGCGGCATGCGCGGCGTCTTCTCTTATTTGGGAATGATGCGTCTGGCCACGTTGATTTTCTGCGTCACTCTGATCCCGTCGCTAAAGGCCGGCGAAGTCGCCGTGCTCGACACGGGCTTCCGGATGCGTGTCGAAAGACATGAGCGTGCGGGAACGATGATCCGGCTCTTCACATCGAAGGACGCCTACGTCGAATTTCCCGCCGCTTCGGTTACGGCGATCGAGATCGAAGAGTACGTTCCGGAGCCGCCGAAACCGCAAGCGGAACCGGTTCCAGCCAGTCCCATCACGCCTTCGAACCCCACGGCGCCGCCGCCGGACCCGAAACAGCTTGTTTCGCAGGCCGCGGATAACAACGGCCTGCCGGCGACCCTGTTGCATCTCGTCGCGCGCGCGGAGTCGGGCTACGACCCGAAAGCGATTTCGCCGAAAGGCGCGATTGGCATCATGCAGTTGATGCCCGCCACCGCGGCGTCGCTGAATGCCGATCCGCACAATCCCGAAGAGAATGTCGAAGCCGGAGCGCGTTTCCTGCGCGAACTGCTGATCCAATACAAGGATCATCCCGATCAATTGAGGCTTGCGCTTGCGGCCTACAACGCGGGACCGGGAGCGGTGAAGCGGTACAACGGTGTGCCGCCATACCGCGAAACGCAGCTCTACGTGGAAAAGATCGTGAACGCCTACCGCAAAACCCTTAGTCCGGCCAAGCCCTCGCGCTGACGTCTAAGGCTTTCCGAGGATTGATCGTCTCCCCATATTCACCTAGTCTGGAAGCATGAGGAGATTCTTTCTCGTCGCCCTCTGTGCGCCTCTGTTGGCACAGCAGACCACGAACACGTACACCACCGATCTCAATGGCCGCACCGTAGCCGCAGGCAGCTACAGCGTGACGAAGAGCGGCAACACGGTGACCATGACGGAGCAGACACAGTCCATCAACGGCCGTACCGTACCGCTCATGTCCACCGAAGAACGAGTGATTCGTGAGGATTCCGCGGGGCGCGTGGTGGAGCGCATCATCAAACGGTTCGATGCAACGGGCAATCCCGGGCCTCCCGAGAAGCAGACCATTGAAGAGAAGAAGAATACCGACGGGTCGGTGACCGCGGTGACCACGGTGTATCGCGGCGATCTAAATGGGCGTCTTCAGATGGCCGAGCGCACTACGGCGGAAGGCCGCAAGGCCGGCACTACGCTGACGACGAACACAGTGGTGGAGAAGCCGGGAATGAATGGATCTCTCGACGTGGCGGAACGCCAGACGCTGGTGTCGACTGACGATGCCGGCAAGACGCAGTCGAATCTCACGGTGTTTCGCAAGGATTCGACGGGGCGTTTCGCGGAAGCGTTTCGGGTGGTGACCAGCGCGGATGAGCAGAACGGCCGCCGGGTGGAGAACGTCGCGCAGTACGAACTGAACGATGCGGGCAAGTTGAACCTTGCCTCCCAAACCGTAATTCGTGCGCGCAAGAACCCCGATGGCAGCGAGTCCAGAGAAGTGGACATCTATCGTGCAGTGCCGGGACTGTTGAACACGTCCGGCAAGCCTGTGCTCTACGAGCGCCAGGTGATCGAGCAGCGCAAACAGGGCGAGAGGATCGTGGAGACCACCGCGGTGCAACGCCCATCCATCAATGATCCGAACCGCCTTTCCGCGCCGCAGAAGATCGGCGAACGCGTCTGCAACGGGCCGAACTGCAAATAGCTCCAAGGTCAGCCGCGAGAGCACAGGGTTGCGCTACGCTAAGGAATCCGGCCATGCCGATCCTTACGCTCGCCGTCACGCTTCTATCGAGTGCCTTTGCGCAGAACGCGCGGCTGCCCGAGGATGTGTCGCTTGAGCCCGCCTCCATCATCAGCGAAGGTATCCGCATGGCGGCGGACAAATTTCATCTCAAGGCCAACGCCGGGAAATCGCTCCGCCTGGTTCGACCGTCATCTGAAGAATTGATCTCATGGCTACTGGATTCGACGTCTCCCGCCTCGAAGCACTGCTGGAATCGGCAAAGCTTCTGCAATCGACATTGGAACTGGACCTCATCCTCAAGCACCTGCTGCGATCGGTGATGGGGCGGCTGCTCGCGCGGCGCGGCATTGTTGCGGTGCGCAAGGGCGGTGGAGAGATGAAGATCGAAGTCGCACGCGGCGCCGCTGCGCTTGCGATCGGCTCCGTGTATTCCGAAGAGGCCGCGCGAGGCGCTGGCATCGAACGCTTCTTCCCGATCGGCGCTGCCAACGACGCAACGGGCGTACTCGGCATTGGCGGCGTGATGCAGCATCGTGAGGAAGAGATCGAGTTCGTGGAAGCACTGCTCGGCGTAGCCGCGAGTGTGATCTCCAATGCCGATGCGCACGATCAGGCGAAGTCGGCCAACAGCGCGCTCGATCAGCGACTGCAGGAGTTGCGTGCGCTGCTCGATTTGGGCCGTGGTTTGGCGGCGACCCTGGATCCCGATGAAGTGGCCAAGCTCGTCGGACTGACGCTGGCGGGACGCTGGGCGGTTTCGAAGTACGCGGTGGTGGCGTCAAAGCCCGATCATGCACCCATTGCCAGAGAGAAGGGCATTGATCTGCCGGATCTGGAACCCCTTCGCGAGCGGCTCAAGTTGCTTCCGGAGGCTCTCGTGTCGGGCCCGCAAGACGCGGAGTTGCTCGCGGTGCTGCGTGCCCCGGAAGGCTCACTGCTGATCCCGATGCGGACCCAGCAGGAGTTGATCGGGCTCATCGTATGCGGTCCTCGCATGCGCGGGATGAAGTACCGCGAGGCGGATCTCGAGTTCGGCGCGGGGCTCGCGGCACAGGCCGCGGTTGCGTTCGAAAACGCATGGCACTTCCAGGACACGCTTGCCAGACAACAACTGGAGAAGGAGCTTGCCGTCGCCGCGAACATCCAGCGTGATCTGTTTCCGAAGGCTCTGCCGAAACTCGCGAAGATCGATATCGCCGCGCGAAACCGCCAGGCCAAGCAAGTCGGCGGCGACTACTACGACGTGTTGCCGTTCTCCGGGACGGGACCGGAGGATCCGCATGTGATGTGTGTCGCCGATATCTCGGGAAAGGGCGTGTCGGCGGCGTTGCTGATGAGTACAATTCAGGCAACGCTCAGAACGCTGTTGCGGCGTGAATCGTCGCTCGTGGAGATTGCCGGCGTGACCAACGAACTGCTCTACGCCACTACGCCTTCCAACAAGTTCGCTACTGCGTTCCTGTGTGCAATCGAGCCAGCTACAGGGCAGTGCCGCTATGTCAACTGCGCGCACAACGCTTCTGTTCTGCTTCGTGCCGACGATACGGTGGAGATGCTGGATGGCCCAGGTCTCGCACTGGGGTTGTTCCCGATGCGCACCCACAAAGAAGCGCAGTTTGAGTTGAAGCCTGGTGACGTGTTGGCGTTGTACAGCGATGGGGTGAGTGAGGCTCAGGATCTCGTCAGCGATGAGTTCGGCACGGACCGGCTGACCGAGTGTATGCGTGCGAAACGCCACGAGCCTGCATCGGCGATCGTGGATCATGTGTTCGAGGCCATCGACGCGTTTGCCGGCGAAGCGCCGCAGTTTGACGACATCACGCTCATGATCGTGAAACGCGGGGAGTGATTGGCCTGTACTGCCAGACCGTGAGCAGTCCGGATGAGCGCCGGAAGTGTCCCCGCCATGATCTTCCGATCGATATAATCCGACCATGAAACCACGATCGTTCACCCGGCGAAACTTCCTCAGCGCCACGACTGGCGCGATGGCAGCGACCTTTTGGGCGGATGCGGATTTGGAAGCCGCGATGCAACGCGTCAACCAGATGTCGCGGCCCTCGGATCTGAAGATCACTGACTTGCGCGTCGCCGTCGTCGCGAAGGCGCCCATGACCTGTCCACTCATCCGCATTGATACGAATCAGGGCATCTCGGGATATGGCGAAGTGCGCGACGGCGCACATAAGAACTATGCACTCGTATTAAAGAGCCGTCTGCTCGGTGAGAATCCTTGCAACATCGACAAGATCTTCCGGAAGATTAAGCAGTTTGGCGGCCACGCGCGCCAGGGTGGCGGTGTTTGCGGCGTGGAAATGGCGCTTTGGGACCTTGCGGGCAAGGTGTACAACGTGCCCGTCTATCAGATGCTCGGCGGCAAGTTTCGCGACAGGGTCCGCCTGTATGCGGACACGACGCAATCACGCGATCCGAAAGAGTTCGCCAAGCGCATGAAGGAGCGGATCGACAAGAACGGTTTCACGTTCCTCAAGATGGATCTCGGCGTTGGCTTGGTGGAGCACATCCCCGGCACCGTGACGCGTCCGCTTGGGACATCGTCGCGCGATCACTTCAATACGCAGCACATGTTCACCGGAATGGAAGTGACCGAGAAGGGTGTCGCCGCGATGGCCGACTATGTGGCGCAAGTGCGCGAGGGCATCGGCCTGGAAGTGCCTCTGGCCGCGGATCACTTCGGGCATATCGGTGTGAACTCCTGCATCCGGCTGGGTAAGGCGCTGGAGAAGTACAACATGGCGTGGTTGGAGGACATGATTCCGTGGCAGTATCCCGAGTTGATGAAGCAGATCACGGATGCGGTGGATATTCCGATTCTCACGGGCGAGGACATCTACCTCAAGGAAGACTTCGTGAAACTTGCGCGGATGCATGCGGTGGATATCGTGCATCCGGATCTGGCGACGTCGGGCGGCATCCTTGAGACGAAGAAGATCGGCGATATGTGCCAGGAGTACGGCGTGCCGATGGCGATGCACTTTGCCGGCACGCCGATCAGCTTCATGGCCAACGTGCACTGCGCCGCGGCGACGGAGAACTTCCTCGCGCTTGAGCATCACTCGGTGGATGTGCCATGGTGGGAAGATCTGGTGAATGGCGACAAGCCACTGGCCGAGAAAGGTTTCGCGAAGGTTCCCGACAAGCCGGGCCTGGGCGTGACGTTGAACGACGAAGTGGTGAAACAGCACCTGCTGGAGCCTGGTTACTTTGAGCCGACTCCGCAGTGGGACCAGCAGCGCTCGAACGACCGGCTTTGGAGTTAGCTCCGTAGTCCGGCGCGCTCGAGTATCCGCTCCGGGAGTTGAGATCGAATCGAATGGCTGACCGGCTAACGCTTTCCTGCTGGCTGCGGGGCTACGAAAACCCCGCAGCCGCTACGCTGATGATGTTGAACCATTGGGAGAAGCTGCTCAAGCTGTTCCCATACTCGAAGCTGCAGAAGGGCTTCGTTACTGTGGTGGTGCACGCGGTGGGCGAGAACGAACCCGTGCTCTTCGAACATGCTTATCCAATTCCGTTCGATCCCGGGCAGGCGGTGACTATCGCCCGCGAGTTTCAACAGGCGGACTGCGCTTATCAGGTGGACTGCGCCTGGGATCTGATGCAGTTTGACCGGGACTGGAAACTGGGGCCCGTAAAACTGTCGCTGTGGTGCTATGGGCCGGGGTACGACAACGAATCAGGCGATCATCTGCGCATCGAGTTTGGCCCGGAGGATCCGTTTCTGCCGGCGCGCAATGAGCCCATCAGTGTGCGTGTCGCGCAGTCGAACCTGCGAAGTCTGATGAAGCTGGTGCAGGACATTGAGAAAGCCCTGCCGGTGGAGAAGCGGATGTTATGGTCGGAGAGCGGCCAGAACTTCGCGGAGAAGATTGCGCGGCTGATGGCTCCGCCGCACACGGGTGTGCATTAGTCCGCTATCAATGCGCGAGAAGTGCGTCCAGCGCTTCGATCAGGTTCCGCGGCAGATATGGCTTCGCCAGGAACGCCACGCGAGAACGGTGGTGTCCGGGAATCGCATCGAGATCGAACGGGCTGCCACTGGACGCGAGCACACGGATGTTGGGATAGCGGTGGAGCAACTCCAGAATCAGCGACGGCCCTTCCGTGTCGGGCAGGCCGAGGTCGACGATGGCGGCATCCCAGCCGCTGCCGTCCAGCAGTGCTACCTCCGCGGCGGACGCGCAACACACTGATTCGTGACCGGCACGTTTCATGCAGACGGAGATGAGGCGGAGGAGCGCCTGTTCATCATCGACGATGAGAATTCGTCTGCTGGTCATGGCATCGGCGGACTCGTTAGCGGATCGAGACGGGGATCGCACCTGGACTGTACGTCACCCCTCCAAAGATCCGGGTGCCATTACGGCTAAATACGGAGTTGCCGGAGGACATCCTCCGGCCGTCGACGCCAAAGCTGAAGTGCAAGTCTTCCCAGAAACGGTAGTTGGCCATGGCGCCGAGGTTGTAACTCGTGAACCTGCCGGCATAGGCTCCGGTTCCGGCCATACTCATATAGCCTCCGTTACCGCTGATGGACCATTTCCGTCCCGTGTTGTAGGTGTAGTTGGTCATCAAGGATTCTTGTCTTGAAAGCAGCAACACCCCGTTGCCTGGAGAAACGCCGCGTTGATAGGTGGCATTGAAAATCGCGCGCCGGAAGGAGCGGGAGAGATTCACAATGCCGGAAGGGACGTTGTTGATTGCGTTGAACGCTTCCCTGCCGCTGGAGTAACCTAGCAGTTCGGCGACCAGGGGATCGAGTTCCACCGTGCGCACACCAGTGAAGTCCATGCGTGTGATACCCGCCGCGATGCTCAGTTCCCAGGTCCGGGCGATGCGCCGGCTGAACTGCCCCATGAAGGTGTTCACGTCGGCTTCGCCGAACACACGCGGAAAATCCACATGGAAGTACTGATAGTTGCCGCCGATTGTGGTGTTGCGTGTCACGCGACGATTGAAGTCAGCCGACGCCCGATAGCCATTCATGCCTACCAAGACGCGCGATTGGCGGCGCACGGCAAATCCGCCGCCCGACATCGATAGTGTGTTGCGAGAGCCGAACTGCATCAGATACGAACCCGTGGATTCGAGGAAATAAGTGCGGTTGTCGAAGAGTTCGTTCGCGGGAACACCTAGAAAAAGCGGGTCTACGGTGGAGTAACTGAACACACCGCCCACGGCGCGCGAAGTGGTTCCCGCCACGGTGCGCAAGGTGAGGCCGGTTCGCCGAGTGAGCTGGCGCGCGAAGTCCAACCCTAACAGGTGGTCGCTTCCGTTGAAGTAAGTGTTCGTGTTGTAGTGCCTGTAGAGCCCCTGATAGTCGAGTCCCACTCGTGTGCGGCGCCAATCTTTGGTTCCATACGCGCCCACCGAACCTTCAATGCCGAACAGGGCGCCGGGATTCGAGATCTGGCCGCTGCTATCGCGGCCAGCCACAATGAGGCCGTTGTCATAAGTGGACTGGACCGTGGCGTAGGGACGGATGCTCACGGCGTCAGCCCCGCGCGCGCCCGCGTTTCTCAAGCCCTGGCTGGCCACAGCGGGACCACCGTAGCCTGGCATTCCCGTTTGACCCGGGAGGCTCGGTGCGAACGCAGTCAACACAAGGATCAGAACAAGAATCAAGCAACCTCCGATGGCCAACGACGGCAGCCAAAACAAATTCGGCCGCCTTTGTAAAAGTCTGACGCCTTGGCGATAATAAAGTCAAGCTGGCGTTAGGCTTGCGGCGAATACCTCAATCGAAATGAGGTGTCTTTCGAACGCGTTCCAGAAAGGACCCCGATGAGCGAAGCATCCATGACCAAGGACGAGATCTTGCTGGCACAAAAGGAGCACCTGTTTCCAGCCGTGTTCCACTACTACAAGGAACCGCTGGTGGTGAGCCACGCGAAGGACCAGTACGTCTGGGACGCCGGCGGCAAGCAGTATCTGGATTTCTTCGCGGGAATCCTCACCGTCAGCGTAGGGCACTCCAACAGCTTCGTGAATCGCCGCCTGCACGATCAGCTCGACCAGTTGATCCACGTGTCGACGCTTTATGCGAATGAGCCGCAGGTGGCGCTGGCCAAGCAGATCGCCTCGATCTCGCCTGGCGGAGCCCTCACCAAAAGCTTCTTCACCAATAGCGGCACCGAAGCGAACGAAACCGCGATTCTCGCGGCCCGATGCTACACAGGGTCGAGCGAGATCGTCGCGCTTCGCTATTCCTATCATGGACGCAGTGCTCAGGCGATGGGTGTGACGGGCCAGTCGACGTGGCGCCTGGCTGGTGCGCCGCAAGCGGGTGTGGTGTTTGCGCAAAACGCCTACTGCTACCGCTGTCCGTTCGGGCTGAAGTACCCAAGCTGTGAATTGCGTTGCGCGACCAACCTGGAGGAGACGATTCAGACCACTTCCAGTGGACGTGTGGCCGCGATGATCGCAGAGCCGATTCAGGGAGCGGGCGGCTTCATCACGCCTCCGGCAGAGTACTTCAGTATCGTCGCGGGTATTGTGCGCAACCATGGCGGTATCTTCATCAGTGATGAAGTGCAGACCGGATGGGGCCGCACCGGCCACAAGTGGTTCGGCATTGAGCAGTACGGTGTGACGCCCGACGTGATTACCTCAGCGAAGGGGTTGGCGAACGGGTTGCCGATCGGACTCACGGTGGCGAGGCCGGAGATCGCTGACTCCGTGCGAGGCATCACGCTCTCGACGTTTGGCGGCAATCCGATTTCGACCACAGCGGCCAAAGCCGTACTGGACTTTATTGAAGAGCAGGATCTGCGCAAGAACGCCGCCGAAGCGGGCCAACATCTGCGGATGCGGCTGGAAGAGCTTGCCGCGAAGTATCCACTGATTGGCGATGTGCGTGGGATGGGCTTGTTGCAAGGCCTCGAGTTGGTGCGCGACCGTCAGACCAAGGAACCCGCCAACACCGAGACGAATCTCGTTCTGGAGGCCGCCAGGGATCAGGGATTACTCATTGGGAAGGGCGGGCTTTGGGGGAACCTGTTGCGGATTGCACCGCCGCTGAACATCGGGAACTCGGACATTGACGAGTTTGCCCGGATGCTGGACGCAGCGTTCGCGCGGGTGTCGCAGCCAGCGGCCGTGCTGGTGTAGCTGGCAGCACACCACCAGGTTTACGGCGGCTCCGGGACGCCTGGCCCGAAGCGGCGGGCTTTCTCTCCATTCGCAAACAGAAACGCTGGCGCAAGTGGTTTCGCGTGCTGACTCGCACGAAGAGTGGCCACGATCTGTCTTTGAACGATGAGTCTGCCGGCCGCTGGTAACAGGCGCGGGTCCCAAACCTCAGTGCCGCGACGGGATCATTTCCTCGTCCGGATGCTTCTCCTCCCATTCCGAAGCAGGAAGGAATCCGATTCGCTGCCGTTTTGAGTCGGTGTCGAGAACCCATGCTATGGAGCGCATGTCCCACAGCGAGGGCTTGCCCCTGTCCTCATAGCGGCTGCATTCGGTGACACGCATCGTGACATGACCTCGGATCTCGGAGCAGAAGACCTGCTCCTGTCCATCGGCCGGTCCGCGCATCACCACCGAGTTCCCGCAACTGTCGCAGAGACGGGGTGCGCTGATCGATCTGGTTCCCTTGACGACTTTGATCTGGTTGCTCATGAATGCACCTTCAGACATCCTGCCGTACATGCAGCCGCATGCACGCAGTGAAACAGAGGGCTACAGGGTTTGTCGCGTTGAAAGGGGTAAACGGTCGCTTCGAAAATGCCGCTAACGGCAGGGGATGACTGGCAGAAGACAAACGGTGAAAACCGGACGATCAATGGTCGACATGGCTTGCCTCCTGTGCGGGAAATCGGGGTACCCTCACAAGCTACCACATGTAGGTGGTGGTGTCAAGCGCTTTGTCGCCGTCCGCGTCTCCCGTGCCGGCAGATTCAGTCGCCGCTCCAGAATTTTCCGAAAAACCGTGCGAAGTGCTTGCGTTCTGCTGCCGGTTTGAGGCACGCTAGAAGGTTTTCCGCTTCAGAGAGTACCATGCGCATTCGGGTCTTATATCACGACCACTGTTTCGACGGGGCGGCCTCGGCGGCATTCTTTAGCCGCTTCTATCAGGACACTTTCGCCGCCAGCGCCGATTTTGTCTATACTGGCATGGCTCACAAAGCATCCCAGCTTTTCGAGGACAGCCTGTTTGACGGCGATGAGAACGCCATTGTCGATTTCAAGTACTCGCCGCACCCGAACCTCACCTGGTGGTTCGACCATCATCAAAGCGCCTTCCTGTGCCTGGAGGATGGCGACCACTTTCGTCAGGACAGAAGCGGCAAGAAGTTCTACGATCCGGGATACCGTTCCTGCACGAAGTTCATTGCCGACGTGGTCCGGAAGCATTGGGGTTACCGCGCCGACGATCTGGCCGAACTGGTCGAATGGGCCGACATCATTGATGGCGCCCAGTATTCCGGCGCGAAGGAAGCGGTGGAACTGGGTGCGCCGGCGATGAAGCTGACACTCACCATCGAAGGTTCGAAAGGTTCCGGCATCGTGCAGCACATCATCCGCCACATGATGACGGACAGCCTGGCGGACATCATCGCCAAGCCTGACGTTCAGGAGGTCTATCAACCTCTTTACGAACGCCATCTGCGGTCGGTGGGGATTATTGAACGAAAGTCCGTCTATCGTGAGGGAGTGTTGTTTTTCGACCTCGTGGACGAAGGTCTCGACGGATATAATAAGTTCATTCCGTATTATCTGTTTCCGGAGTCGGTATATACGGTGTCAGTAAGTGTGTCGACCTTCCGGACCAAGGTTTCGGTGGGATCCAATCCCTGGGCACCACGCCCTGTTACTCACAATTTGGCGACGATCTGCGAGCGCTATGGAGGGGGCGGGCACCCGCGCGTAGGCGCAATCAGTTTCGAGACCAGTCAGATTGAGGAAGCTCGCAAGGTTGCCGCGGAAATCAGCGCGGAACTGCGGGGCTAGGCGCTTTCACGGGAACCAGCACGTCGATCCACCCGATCATCATTTCCTCCCAACTCTGTTCTCCCCACCGCACTTCCTGCGATGGATTAGGGTTGCGCGGGTTATTGGCTGAGTTATCGAAATGCGCCACGCAATTCAGCCGGGTTCCCGCGGGAATCACGATCGGTGATTCCAGGTAGTAATACGGCTGGTAGTGAAAATCGTATTTAGGAACGCGTAGTACGGTTTTTGACGTGCCATCCGGAAACACGGCGCTTACTTCAAACGACTTACCTCGCAGATGCATGTGTGGCCGGATCGCAGCCAGACGAGAGTCTTCGTGCACGGTTGCCGATGAAGTCACTCGATGGTTCGGCGCTCCCGCCGGGATGTGGAACCACGTGTTAATGGCACGCAATGCCACCGCTCGCTCCTTGGGTGGATGGCGCGCGAAAACAAGTCCGATTTGCGTACGATCGGAGGTGGGCTTGCCGTTCGCCGTGTAATGCATCTGGAAAATAAGATGCGATCCCGCCGGCACCAGCCGCGCTTGCCCCGGCTTCCAGATCTGCGGCGCCGAACCCGGAGCATAACCTGCCAGGAATGAGCCGCCCCACATGCTCGACTCCGCCGGTGCGCGAATCGCGACGATGGCATGATGCACCACGGAGCGCGCCGTCGGCCGCACTTCCGCCATCTCCACCCAAACATCTTCGGTGAAGTTTGTTGGAACCGAATAGTACTGATAGTCGATGACGCCGTCCGCGGGCACCGCGACAGGCTCTGGAAGTTGAAACACCGCATCGGGCTTGGCGATCCGCCACCCATCTGCAAACTGCTTGCGAGGCGGCGCATCGGCGGCATTGCCTTCCAGCGCCCCGCCTTCCGTCCAGCCGATCAGAATCTCACGCTCCCTGGCCGTGAGCGAAAGGTCATTCGAGTAGCGCAGGACGGTGGAGTCGGCGTGCCACGGAGGCATGCGGCGCGTCGCCACGGCTTCGCGAATCGCCTTCGCCCAGGGTCTTGTTTGCGAATACGTGAGAAGCGGCATGGGCGCGGCTTCGCCCGGGCGGTGACACGTCTGACAACGCTCCGCAAGTACCGGCAGAACGTCCTTGTAGAAGGTTGGCGCCTGTGCCGCGGCGACCGCGGGCATCAGCAGGATGAGAAAGCGCATGGCACCCCCGATGCCCGCTAGTATCCCATTTCCTCGAGCTTCTTCAGGCTGAGCGGCTCGGGACGCTCAATCCGGCCGAGTAGTTTCTCCACGTACTTCGCGACGATGTCGCATTCCAGATTCACCCGCGAACCCGGCCGTCGCACCTGCAGCGCCGTGTTGCGATATGTGTGCGGAATAATGGTGACCGAGAGCACATCCCCTTCGAGGCCGGCAACCGTCAAACTGATCCCATCAATCGCGACCGAACCTTTATACACGAGGTAGCGTTCGGCCTGGGGCGGGACGCGAATGCGCAGCCACCAGTTGTCCGCGCCGAGTTCATCGAGCGACAGAAACTCACCGGTCGCGTCTACGTGGCCCTGCACGATGTGGCCGTCCAAACGGCCTCCGGCAATCATCGAACGCTCCAGATTCACTGGTTCGCCCACGTGGAGATCGCCCAGATTGCTGCGGCGAAGCGTCTCCGGCGCTAAATCAGCGCAGAACGAATTCGGCCGGAGATCAATGGCCGTGAGGCAAACGCCGTTCACTGCAATGCTGCATCCTTCGGCCGCGTCTGCCAGCACCTTGCCGCAGCCAATGCGGAGGCGTGCACCAGCCTCTCGCGATTCAATCGACTCTACCGGGCCGCATTCCTCAATGATCCCTGTGAACAATGCTCAGTCCTTTCGCAGATAGCATTCCACCGCGAACTCGTCGGGCGGTATCGGATGCAGCGTCACGTTCTCGAATCGAATTGCGTCCTTGCGGCTGCGCTTTCCGGTACCGCCCGCCACAGGAAGCGACTTCGTGCCGCCGAGAATCTTCGGCGCGTAGTAGAAAAACACTCGATCCACAACGCCTGCTTCGAGTGCGGCCCAATTGACCATGCTGCCCGCTTCGATCATCAGCGACAAGCAGTTGCGAGTGCCAAGCCACTCGACGAGAGCCACAAGATCGGTACGGCCGTCCCTGCCATCGAAGGCAACTACCTCAATGCCCCGCGCTTCCAGTGCCGCGCGCCGTTCCGCATTCGCCACCGACGTGGTCACAATCGTCAGATCGCCCGCGGCGCTCTCCACCAGTTTCGAACTGTGAGGAACGCGCAGTTGCGAATCCACCACCAGACGCATCAACGGCCGGCTGCGTGGCAGACCCGTGCGATCAGTGAGCATGCAGTCGTCACCAAGCACCGTTCCAATGCCCGTCAGAATGCAGTCGGAAGCATGCCGCAGCGTCTGCACATGGGCGCGGGCGCGCTCGCTGGTGATCCAGCCGTCGTTGTCCATCGGTGCGGCGATCTTTCCATCCAGCGTCATCGCCGACTTCAGCGTCACCAGCGGACGGTGTGTCTTTTGGAAGTGGAAGAACGCCTGGTTGAGCTTCTGTGCTTCGGCCTCCAGCCGGTCGTCTACTTCTACCGCGACGCTGGCGGAACGCAGCTTCTCAAAACCTGAGCCCGAGACCAGAGGATTCGGATCGGCGATCGGTGCGACCACCTTTGCGATCCCCGCCGCGACGATCGCATCCGTGCATGGCGGAGTGCGCCCGTCGTGCGAGCACGGTTCCAGCGAGACATAGAGCGTTGCGCCCCGCGCACGGTCCCCCGCTTCTTCAATTGCGAGTACTTCGGCATGCTTGCGGCGCTCATAGATGTGGAAACCGCGTCCCACGGCCACGCCGTCGCGCACCACAACCGCGCCAACCATCGGGTTGGGGCTGGTTTGACCTTCTCCCAGCCGTGCCAGGGCCAACGCTTCAGCTAGATAATCCGGGTTCATTGTGTTTCAAACAGAGACGATACAAAACGTTCCGGTTCAAAGGGCAGCAGGTCATTCACCTGCTCACCCACGCCAATGTAGCGGATCGGCAGATTCAGTTCCCGCGCGATCGCCACCACCACACCGCCCTTGGCCGTGCCGTCGAGTTTGGTGAGCACGATTCCTGTCACGCCGCTGGTCTGCGTGAAGTGCTTCGCCTGTTCCAGGCCGTTCTGCCCCGTGGTGGCGTCCAGCACCAGCAGCACTTCATGCGGCGCATCCGGGATTACCCGTTTCGCCGTGCGGCTCATCTTCTCGAGCTCGGCCATGAGGTTCGCCTTCGTGTGAAGTCTGCCGGCGGTGTCGACAATCACGTAGTCGATCCGGCGCGACTTTGCGGCCTGCAGAGCGTCAAACAGGACCGCGCTCGGATCCGATCCCTGCTGCTGCCGGATAATTTCCGTGCCGGTGCGCTGTCCCCACACTTCCAGTTGCTCGATCGCGGCGGCGCGGAAGGTGTCAGCCGCGCAAAGCAGTACGCTACGGCCTTCGCTCTTGAAACGGTTCGTCAGCTTGCCGATGGTGGTTGTTTTTCCCGCGCCGTTCACACCAACTACCATGACGACGGCGGGAGGATCGGTTACCAGCGGGACTGGAGACTCCGATGCTTGCAGCACTTCGATGAGATGTTGCTGAATGAGTCCGCGGACCTCGCTCGCATCGTTGACCAGGTGACGGTCCACCCGCTGACGTACACTCTCGATTACCTCCGTCGCTGTCCGCACGCCGATATCGGCGGTGATGAGTGAATACTCGAGTTCTTCAAGCAGGTCCGCATCAATTTCCTTCTTTCCATGCAGCGCGTCATCGAGCATGGTGACGAAGCCGGACCGCGTCTTCTGAATGCCTTGCTTGAGGCGTTCAAGAAGATTGGGTTCGTCGCCGGGTGTGGAGCCGAACAAGGATCGGAACATGATGGAATGCCGGGGATTTCTTCTCAATTGTAGCAACCGCTGGCACGCGGAGCGGCGCTAGAATGAAAGATCGTAGGATGCAACAAATCGGCCGCTACCGCGTGACGGGGGAGCTGGGGCGCGGAGCGATGGGTGTGGTGTATCGCGCTGAAGATCCGGCAATCGGCCGGACGGTGGCGATCAAGACGATCCGGCTCACCGACGTGGATGACCCGAAGGAACGCGAGTTCCTGCGGCAGCGGCTGGTGCGCGAAGCGCGATCCGCGGGCGTGTTGTCGCATCCCGGCATCGTGACCATCTACGATGTGCAGGAGCACGATGGCATCGGCTACGTGTTCATGGAATTCGTGGATGGCCCCTCACTGGAAGCGCTGCTTCGCCAGGGAATCATTGAAAAGCAACTGCTCCTCAGTGTGCTTGAGCAGACCGCCGCGGCGCTTGACTATGCGCACAGCAAAGGCATCGTGCATCGCGATATCAAGCCGGGCAACTTGCTGATCGCCTCCGGCAACCGGGTGAAGATCACTGATTTCGGAGTCGCGAAGTTCCTTTCGCACCAAGCCACGCAATCGGGCGTTGTGCTCGGCACTCCCAG
>JAEUQE010000199.1 GCA_016789785.1 Bryobacterales bacterium | reverse complement strand
TTGGCCGATGAGATTCTCAACCGTATCTCGCAAGCCGACGAGTTGCTGTCTCTCGCCGATCGTGCGATGAAGGGCATGGATGCGAAGCGCTTCGCCACGGCAAGCAAGGCATTGGATCAGATTCAATCCGGCCTGGACGAGGTGACGGCGCTCGTCTCGACAGTGGGCAGGATCCTGCGAGCGCAGAAGGAAGTCAGTGTGGATCCGCGGTCGCTCGCGCCTTCGCCCATCCGGATTCAGATTCAACTGCTCGCCATCGAAGCGGAGTATCTCAAGACCCTCACGGCGATGCGTGCTCTGCGGGAACTCGACCGGCAAGCAGTGAAAGAGTTGCTCGCCGGTTACCGAAGCTCGCGCAAGCGATTCCAGGCGGACGGTGCGGAATTGATCGAAAACACGATCGGCAAGAGCATGACGGCCGCTGATCCGAAAACCGCAATCGAGAATGTGCTCGACACACTGGTGCAGGCAGCGGCGACCGCGGCCCATCAGGACTCATCCGAACGGATGTGGGGCACGCGCGAAGCAATCGAGTATGCGCGCTTCCAGATCCGCCGCAACGCCGTGTACAACGGCTCATATGAATCCACGTTGCAGGCGGCGACGCAACGTCTGGCCGCATACTACAGCTCTGGACTGAAGCCGTCACAGATCGCGCGGCTCATCTATGAACTCAGCACGGCGTTTGCGTTGCCCTATCTGGCGGTGACGAAATGAGCACCCTAAGGTCGACCCAACTCGTCCCGGTTCTCATCGTGGCGCTCCTGCTGACGGGGTGCGATGAGAAGGCGATCGAATTCGCGCAGAACTCGCGCCTGATCCTCACCGAGTATCAGTCCAAGCTGGAGGCGCAGATTCGTGAGACCGAAGCCTACTATCGCGAGTATGCGGCGCTGCAATCGGATTCCGATCGTCTGCGGCGGTCCACCAATCTGGCAAACGCCCGCAAGGAACTCACGGACCGTTTGAGCAATGACTATCTGGAGAAGAAGAAGCTGCCGGCGCGAATCCGCGAAGATCTGCGGCCGTTCGCCGAACAGTCGCAGCGGGAGAATCTGGCATGGCTTCAAGGCGATGTCGACCGCACGCGTGTCTATCTCGATCGCCTGGAGACGTTGCGCATGGAGAGAGATCGAATCGAAGCGTTCTCGAAACTGCTCGGCACACTCAGTGCGAAGCGCACGCTGCGCGATGAAGTGCAGGATATCGGGCGGTTCGCTCAGGCGGCAAAGGCGGACTTCGATAAAGAAGTGTGCGCGGACCTGAAGGAGAGTGCGGCCAAGGAAACGGATGCGGCGCGCAAGAAGGCGATAGAGAAACTTCGAACGGACCGCAAATGCAAGTGATGCAAAGGTGAGAGGAAAGGTTGACCGATGGCGACACGTGACGAACTGACGGAGCAACTCCACAAGGTGGAAGCCGAGATCGCGGCGACGCAGGCGAAGCTTGACAAGGACCCGCCGATTGCCACGCGAAATGCGCTGGAGGCGAAGATGTCTATGTTGCAGGCGCGCGCGTCCTCGCTGCGCCAGCAGATCGCGGCAATGGGTCCGAAGTCCTTCGCGATGGCGGATGACGAGCTTCCCTCAAGCGTCGCCGAGGCGCCTCCGGTGCGTGCGGCTCCCACGACTGCTGCGAAGAAAGTTGCGAAGAGGCCCGCGAAGAAAGCAGTGAAGAAAGCCGCGCGGAAGGCTTTGAAAAAGAGTAGCTCGAAAGGGGCCAGGAAGGCGGCGAAGAAGGTGATGGCGAAACGCCGGTGACGCTCATGCCAACTGGTTAGCTCACCGAACCACACGCTCATGGTCCGCTACAATGATTCGCTGAATGACACCACAACAGAAAGCTGAAAGTCTCGGCATCGTCTTTGAGAAGCAAACGCCGGGCTACTTGAATCTCTGCATTCGCACGGGCTCGCAACTCCTTACTTCCGGCCACGTCAGCACCGCGAAGGGCAAGATCGGCGCGGGGCTCTCCACGCAGGACGGATACCAGGCTGCCCGTGACTGCGCCGCGAAGATTCTCAATTCCGTGTGGAACGCGCATGGCACGCTCGATGGGCTGCGCGTGCTGAAGGTCCTCGGATGCGTGAACTCGGCGCCGGATTTCATTGAGCAGCACTTGGTGATCAACGGGGCGTCGGACCTGCTGCACGAAGTCTTCGGCAAGGACTCCGATGGCTACCACGCCCGCAGTGCGCTTGGATTCGCATCGTTGCCTACGGGCGCGGCTGTGGAAGTGGAAGCGATCTTCGAAATCAAGAGCTGACCTACCAGCGGTAGCCGTTTGATCGCAGCCGGTAAAGCTGTGAGAGATGGCCACGCAACACGGCGCGATCCCGAGGATGCAGTTGATGCGCCCGAGCCAGATGCTCCAGATTGTGGATCGCGCTGTTCAGGCGCCCGCGGTCAAACTGGCCGCGTTGCAGCCGCATGTCGAAAGACCGCAGATCGTCGAACGCTTCGCGAAAGTGATTCGCTTCATGGCGGTCCACACGCGAGTAGCGTGCGATCTGCTCGATGTCGCGGAGCATGTAGGCCACCGGGCTGCGCGACGCATAAGGCCCGCCGCGAGATCGCGAGGAACGGTCGAACTGCCTCCAGCGGTCATCGTCGTAGTCATGCGCGAAGAGGCTGGTGGTGAATGCCGCACTGGTGAGGATCATCCAAAGGTAAGCTGCTTTCCGCATCGTTCAGGACCTTTCTGGCTTGAAGGACGCACGAGCGTTGTCCGTGAGGTACGCTGCAAGGCATGAGAGAATCGAAGAATTTGATGAGCAAACATTCATGAATTCGCGAACTCTCACACGCCGCAGCCTGCTCCTGTCCGCTTCGCTTGCATCCTTACGGGGAGCCAATCCCGATGTGAAGGTGCATCGCAAGGTGAAGCCTCTGGCGAAGGGCGCCGCAACGCATGATTGGACGCGCTTCCTCGGCCCGTCGATGAATGCGATCTCGACAGAGACGAAGCTCGCCCGTAAGCTGCCGCCGCCACTTGTGTGGGAGTTGCGCAAGGGGACGGGCTACACGTCGCCCGCGATTCTCGGTGACCGGCTCGTGTATCTCTATCGCAATGGCGATCGTGAGATCGTCGATTGCCTGCATCCGGAGAACGGCGATCGCTACTGGCAGTTCAGCTATGGAACGAATTTCGAGGATCGGTACGGCTACAACAACGGGCCACGATCCTCGCCAGTGATCGAAGGGGGCCGGATCTACACGGTTGGTGCGCAAGGCGTGATGCACTGTCTGGATCTCGCATCGGGCAAGCAGATCTGGAAGCGCGAGTTGAACAAAGACTACAAAGTGCCCCAGGATTTCTTCGGCACCGCATCCACGCCGCTGTTGGAGGGCGGGAAGCTGATTGTGAACACCGGCGCGCCGGGCGGACCATGTGTGATCGCGCTGGATCTCGAAGCGGGCAAGGAAGTGTGGCGCGCAGGGAAGGAGTGGGGCCCAAGTTACGCGTCGCCGATGGCGGCCACGATTCACGGCAAACGCCGCGTCTTCGTGTTCGCAGGCGGCGAGTCGGACCCGCCCACGGGCGGACTTCTGTCGATCGATCCCGCAAACGGCAAGATCGACTTCTCGTTTCCGTGGCGCTCAAGGAGCTACGAGTCGGTGAACGCGTCGTGCCCTGTGATCTTCGACAACAAGGTGTTCGTATCGGCGAGCTACCGCACCGGTGGCGCGCTGCTCGAGATCCAGCCCGACTTCCAACACAAGGTGCTGTGGACCACCAATGAATTCGGGCTCCACTTCAACACTCCGGTCTACAAGGATGGTTACCTTTACGGGTTCGATGGACGCAATGAGCCGGATGCTTCGCTTGCATGTCTCGATCCGAAGACCGGTAAGATTGTGTGGCGCCACAACCCGGAATGGATGGAGCAGATCGGCGAGCGAAAGCAGATGCTGTCGACGTATCGCGGAACGTTGCTCGCAGTGGATGGACACTTTCTGTGCCTTGGCGAGATGGGCCACTTGTTGTGGATGGATCTGACGCCGGGTGGCTACAAGGAGCTTGCCCGCTGCTGGCTGTTCCCGGCACGGGAGACATGGGCGCTGCCGGTGCTATCGCGAGGGCTGTTATACGTTTCGCAGAACACTCGAGATTCGCTGAATCAGACTGCGCCGCGTCTGCTGTGTTACGACTTGCGAGGGTGAGTGCGGCAAGCCCGCCACGAAGTCGAAGTGCGTGTCGCGGCTCATCACGGGCATCGCTCAAGCTCGACCTGCTCGAACTCCTCGCTGATGATCTGTTGTATCCGAGTGGTCTCCTCGTGCAGATGGGCCAGTTCGCCTGCGCACTCCAGCCAGGGCCGATCGGCACGCTTCTTGTCTGAAGAGAGCTTCTCTTCGACAGCTTGTGTAACGAACTGCCGCAATGGAATCCCCAACGCAGCCGCAGCAGGATTTGCCTTGCGAAACGTCTGGTCCGGAATCTCCAGGGTAATCTTCACAACTTGATTGTCCCATCCTATGTCTTATCCCAAGGCGCGGCGCCGCATTGCGCGATCCACTTGGCGATCCTGCCGATCAGAGCCGGATCCACGGTGCCCCGCCGTCCGTAGGCTGCCGCAGTCGCGGCCCCATCAAACTTCATAAACAAGTGGTTATGCTCCGGCAGCCACTCCGCCTGATCGAGCTTCATGCGCCGTTCACGAAGCACCGCGAGCAGGATGTCATGATCGGCCCTTCCCACTTGGATATCCTTGCCACCGTGCGCCACAAACACAGGCAGTGGCGCATTCCGCAACTCGGCGGCCACGTCGATTTCCAGCAACTCGCGCCAGTAGGTAGCGGGCGCTTCCAACAGCGTCTCGCGCTCATCCACCTGACCGGCTCTCAGCCTCCCGAAAAAAGCTCTGAGGGAAGCGAGGTGCGCACGGATATCCTCCTCGCTGCGACGCAACTGGCGGCTCTGCGTCTCGGTCTGCTCAAGGGCCAGTTGGTCAAAGGGCCGTGCTCCGGGGCCAAGCATGAGGATTCCGCGAAGGCGGTTCTGTGGAGCCGCACGCTGCGCAATTCTCGGCGCCAGCATCGCACCCAGACTGTGTCCGGCGACGAAGACCCTTTCGCCATCGATCCGCGGGTGCTGGTGTAGCAATTCGATTGCCGCGATGGCATCGTCGACGACTTCGCGGTCGAGCGTGATGCCCACGCGACTCGCAGTCTCCGGATAAGCAAACGTACGCTTGTCGTATCGGAGCGAAGCCACTCCCGCGGCGGCAAGCCCGTAAGCAAGATCACGGAAGAACTTGTTGGGGCCAGCGGTCATGTCGCGGTCGGCCTCGCCGGAGCCGTGTACAAAAACGACAGCCGCGTGCTTGCCGCTGTTGCGATGCGGCAAACATAGGGTCCCTGGCAGGGGAGCTGCCGGATCGCCGAACTTGACGGCGGTCTCCTCACATGGTGGCGGGGCAGCCGAAACTGCGGGTGCCGGCGCGAAGCCTTCGCGAAGCGTCTCCACCGATTGGAAGGGTTCGGCAACGCGCATCAAGCGGTTCGTCGAAGCTTCGGCGGAGATTTCGATCCGCTGACCGGCCACCTCGAGTGCGTAAACCTGGAGATCCATCGGGCGGCCCTCCAGCGTCCCTTGTGCCTTTCCCTCTTCGGTCAATACGCCAGGAAGGAAGAGCGAGCCTTGGGGAATCGCAACCGTCCAGTTGCGGAGACCCTTGGCTGCACGCCAGCGGTGAAGCAGGATCTGCGTGTGGGCGGCCACGCCGTTGTCAAGAATGACGAAATCGGAGCCCGCCTTCTCCTCACGGTCGCCTTTCGGACCTCCCCGGAGACGCGCCGTTCCGTTCTCGCAGGTCAGCGAAAGGCTTCGCTCCTGATTCGCCCGGACCTGCGTCAATGCATACTCTACGGGCTGCCAGTCCTGCGTCATCGTCTGCCGGTACTTGCGGGTGACCACGTTCGTGCCCTGACGGACCTCCACCTCGCCATTCAGCCGCCGGCCAGCCTCCGTGTCTGTAAGGCGGAATTCCTCGACGATCGAGATGCCATTTCCGCCGTCGGTGCGAAAGCGTTCCACTTGGCTCGTTTGTCCCGCGGCAGAACCACACAGAACGGTCCACGCGAGGGCACGAATCACCTGACTCATGATGTTCATATTCGTCTCCTGATTGAAAGATTCTAAGTGCGCGGTTGCAAGAGCCGGTCGCGGAAGGACAACAGCCGGCCCTATCGGCGGCTGGCCCTGGGATCGGCGAGGGCGCGGGGTGCGAGCCGCCCTCGCCGTCCGGAGTTCTCCGCCCAGGTGCAATGCACCGGGCTGCGATCACGGTCCCCGGTAGAGTCGAGGCGACAGAATCCTGCGCTCTCGCAAGACCGCGCACTACGCTGGAAGGTCGGAGAGGGCTTTCACAATCTGGGCGCGATACTTGCGGAATGCTTCGCGTCCAGTGTTTGTGAGTGCGAGTTGCGTACGGGGCACCTTGCCTTGGAAGGACTTCTCAGCCTTCAGGTAGCCGCCGCTCTCCAATTTGGTCAAGTGCGAGGAGAGGTTTCCTTGCGTGAGTCCGGTCTGTTTCAGGACATACAAATAATCGGCCTGCTCCACCACGTACAGGCATGCCATGACCAACAGACGGCCTGGTTCATGCACCAGCCGGTCGAGTTCGGCCAGGGACTGCATGTGGTTGCCATCGAGTTCAGTGCCCATGACCGGCCTCCGCGTGTTCTCCCGGCACGAAGACCGGGTTCCGCCGGAGGAAGTTGATCAGGGTCCCGATGCCGCCGATGAGCACCATGGCGGCGAGGAACCCGAGGAAGTTGCGTAGTTCACCATAGGCGGCGGCGCGCGCACCTGTGTTCATGGCCAAGGTGAAATAGGCGCCGCCACCGAGCGAAGCCGCAAGGTACACGCCGAAGCGTTTCAAGCCCGTGGTGCGGACCGCGTGCAGGAAACCTCCGGAGAGCCAGAGCCCTACGAAGAGCGGCAGCCAGCGGTACTCACCGAGCGGCGAGCCGCGGTCTGCCGTCAGCCAGTGGAGAGCAATGAGGATGCCTCCAACCAGAAGGCCGTAGGCGAAGATCCCCAACAGGAAGCGCCATGGGTTCTCGCGAGGAAGCGTCGCCGCCCCGGCTCGAGGGGTAGCCACGTGGTCGCGCAGGCGTGGCAGGAGCCGGGATAGGCCCAACGCAACGAAGAGCACGAGGAATCCCCATTTGCTGAGAGTCACCAGTGCCGCTGTCGCCAGCAGAAGGCCAACCAGGATTTCGGCGATGCCGTCGTTGAAGGGATGCCGCTGAGCGGCTTTTGCGAAAGCGTCGATCGGAGCTTTGTACTTCATTGTAAACTCCTATTCAGTTTATACTGCGATGCAGTGTAGACTGTCAAGGAAAATCGTACAGGAGGGAATCCGATTTTCAAGCCGAACGGGCAGTCCACCGTTGCACCTCCGCCCCCGCGAGCAGAAGCAGCAGCCATGCAAGAGGCGCCGGGTAGTGCGCGACGTAGCTGACGAAGTAGTAGACCAGCGGGAACATGGCGAGCGGGATCAGCAGCACCGCGCGGCCCGCAGGGTCGAGCGCGGGGAAGGCGCGGAGCAATCCGAAGAGCGCCAGCACGGCGACCGTCGTGACCAGAGCCGCCTCCCACGGATGGCGCAGAGGGCCGCATCAGAAGTGGAGGAAATCGGGGTGCCCGGCCGCCCATAGCGCGAGAAGAACGGCGCGGATCGCGAACGAGAGCACGAAGATCAGCAGGAACGCCCGAATGGGAAAACCACAGATGCGGTTCTCGGTTCCACGCACTTCAGGCGAGGACCCCATCGGCTGGCGACCTCCAACAGGCAACCCAACCCAATGATACTGCCGTCAGTGCAGGTGCGATGCTGTTAATCCGCTCGATACACCACTCCACCGGGCACATCGTAGCGATTCTGCTTCCACGGCTCAAGCTGCGCATAAGCCATGCCGGCCACGCGCTCGCGCAGCCGCTCCATCTCAGCCGCGTTCATCATCTTCGAGTTCCTCGCGAGTGCGACGTTCGACTCGAGATGCGCAATCTGGTCCACGCCGACAATCGCCGTCGCCACCGGCAGCGACCACGTGTAGCGGAGACACTCCTCCACCGACGCGGCGTTCTTCTGCAGAATCTGACCCGCACCCAGCGTCTTCATCGCAATCACACCAAGACCGCGTTTCAAGGCGAGCGGCAATGTCTCACGCTCGAAGCTCTTCTGATGATTGCCGCCATCGGTTACGCTGAGCGGCATCAGCACGGTGGCGAATTCGTACAGGCCCATCGCCTTGTTGAGGATCTTCGGATCGGTGTGACCGGTGAAGCCGACATGGCGGATCTTACCCGCCTTCTTTGCTTTCTCGATCATCTCCATCACGCCCTTCCGCCCGAAGATGAACTCGATATCTTCGTCGTTGATGACGTTGTGCACCTGATACAGATCAAGATAGTCGGTCTTCATGTTCGCGAGCGATTGGTCGAGGTCGAGTTGCGCTTGCGTTGCCGATCGATGCCTGGTCTTGGTGGAGAGAATCACCTTGTCGCGCAGGCCCTTCAGCGCGACACCGTACCTTGCCTGGCTCAGCCCGTAAGCGCCGGCCGCCGCGGTATCGAAGTAATTGACACCAAGATCGTAGCAGCGCCGCACGACGTCAGCGGCTTGCTTGCCATCATCCAGCGTCCCGATGCGCGCACCGCCCAAGCCGAGAATCGACACTTCGAGACCGGTCTTGCCGAGAGTCCGGCGGGGAACAGCGGAGGCAGCCGCAGAAGCGAGTCCCGCCGCGGCAAGAGAGCGAACAACCGTGCGTCGAGTGGTGGACATGCCGCACATCCTATCACGGCGCCTATCCGAGTGCTGCTTCCTGAAACGCCTGCCTGACCACCGACGCATCGGAGTTCCCCAGATCCGTGCGCTGGATCATGAGGATCAGGCCCACGCCCTTCACAGGATCCATCCACGCTTGTGTGCCGAATGCTCCGCCATGTCCATAGGTGCCTGGCGAAAGCAGCGCGGTGATACCTGTGGATTCACGGACGAGTCCGCAGGTCAGCCCCCACACGGACCCAGGAACGAATCCTGCCTTCAAGTCTCCCGTGTGTGGCGACGTCATCTGCTTCACCGAATCGGCCGATAGCAGACGCTTCCCTTTCCACTCGCCGTTGGACAGTAGCATCCTCGCGAATCGTGAGTAATCCTCGGCCGTCGAGAGCAGTCCACCATTGCCGAAAGCGGGCCTGTCGCGGCGCGCGAGATACTTGGGATCCAACCTTGGCGAATTCGCGTCCACCAGTTTGCCTCCGTCGCGCTTGCAGGCCTTCACCAGTTTCGGAGCCATTTTCGGCGAGAGATAAAAGCTCGTGTTCTTCATGCCGAGTGGTTGGAATAGGCGCTTATCCAGGAAGTCCGCAAACGGCATTCCGCTCGCCACTTCCACAATGCGGCCCAAGGTATTGATGCCGGACTGGCAGTATTTCCACTGGCTTCCAGGCTCGAATGCCACGGGCTTTGAAAGATAGACCGGAATCATCCCGGGAAGCTCTGTCACCTTCTCCGCTTCCTGCGGCGTCGCCTCTCCCATGCCGGAGGTATGCGTCATCAGATGCTTCAGGGTGACCTGCGCCGGCCGTCCATCGGTGAGTTTCAGCTTGCTGAACTCCGGCAGATACTTCGCCACGGGATCCTCCACGCGCAACTTTCCCTCATCCCGCAGCATCATGATCGCCGCGCCCGTCACAGGCTTGCTCATTGAGGCGATCGCAAACACCGCATCTTTCTTCATGGGAACCGTGCGTGCGGCATCGGCAAATCCTTGCGCGTGCAGATGCTCCACGGAGCCGGGCGTGACAATCACGGTCACCGCGCCGGGGACTTCGTTCGCAGCGATCAGTGCGTCGATCCGGTCGTGGATGGCTTGCGTGCGGCCACGGTATCCGGTTCTGGCGGCGTGCGCGGCCATCCATGCGAGCGGTGCGGCCCCAAGCGTCCGGATTGATGTGCGGCGTGTGATCATGAGCGCAATTCTATCGCGGTCCACACTCGCAACTGTGCCGCCGTGCGATGATGCCAGTGATGAAGCGTGACGCGAGCCTCATCCCTCTTTCCCATCAGCATCACAACGGACTTGCGCTGTGCGTGCTCGTGACGCGATCCCTTGATGCGGATTCGAGCGACGCCAACATCGCCAGACAAGCCGCGAAAATCGTCGACCGATTCGAAATCGAATTGGTCAATCACTTTGCTCTCGAAGAGGAGTTTTTGTTCCCACTGCTTACGGAACACCCGCTGACGCCGCAACTCATCGCCGAGCACCGCCAGATGGAAGCGGCCGTGGATGGGTTGCGCAGCCAGCCTTCCAGGGAGGCAATTCTAGCCTTTGTGGAGTTGCTGCGGACACACATCCGCCGGGAGGAGAATGAACTCTTCCAGGACGCGCAATCCACACTCTCTCGCGCCGATCTGGACCGTCTCGGCGCGGAGATGGATCGCTTGGCTGTACGCGTCTGTTTGTGAACTGGCAGCGCAGCCATGGCCACCGCGCTGCCCAGACTGCCCGCCGTTACGGTGCGAAGTAGCCCATCACATCGAGAACGAGATCGGCCGGGTGTGAGACGTTCGTGTGAATCCCGCCCAGCGTTCCTCCCACGATGGCCATGTTCGCGACCACTTGCCCGTTCCACGAGTTCAGATTCGACACCGGTGGCCGTGGTTCGCCCATGGACCACAGCGTCGCGAATGCGAGGAAACCACTCGGGATCGCGGTTGCGCTCAGCACGTAAGCGCGCGCATTGCTCGCCGTACCGCATCGTCCGGAAATCAGAAACGGCCGGGTGAGCAATACTGCCAGTGTCACGTCATCGCGAGTATCCACAATTCGGCAAGGTGTGACCGGGTTGTAGAGGAGCGCGCCCGGCGCACCCGGAGCCGCGAAGTAGCCATTTACGTCGATCAATACGTCCGTATCGTTCGACGCGAACACGCTGACCTCACCACTGGTTCCCGCGGGCACAATCGCCGCGTTCGGAACCACCTGCCCATCCCAGGAATTCAACGTCGAGACCGCCGGCCTGGCCTGACCGGACGGCCACACCGTGAGAAATCCCAGCGGCCCCGGTGGCACGGCCGTGACATTGATGGAATACGCTTGCGCACCCGGTGGAACTCCGCACGGAGTCCTCACATTGAACGATCGTGTTGCCTGAGCGTTCACCCGTGCAAGTTCCGTCGCGCGGCATGGCGTGATCGGATAGAAGGCAAGACCCGCTTCCGCCGTGAAGTAACCATTCACGTCGATGATCACATCCGTCGCATCCGTCACGAAGAGACTTACCGTGCTGTTGGCGCCTGCACCCACCACGGTGGAATTCGCGACCACCCGGCCGTTCCAGGAATTGAGCGTCGAGGAGACGGGGCGGGGCTGACCCGAGGGATATGCAGTAAGAAACCCGAGGAAGCCCGCGGGCGCCACGGTGACGTTCAGAGCATACGCGCGCGCGGATGCCGGAATGCCACAGCCGCTCGCCGCGAGGTTGAACTCGCGAGTGGTTCCGGCAGCCATGCGCGGCGGACCATATGCGCCGGACTTGCCACCTTCCGGCCGCGTATCGGCGACACGGCACGGCGTGACGGGAACGAATCGCAACCGGGCATTGCCGAAACTCGACCCGAGTTGCATGACCGTGTACTGCACTCCCGAAACGGTGAGCGTCGCCAAGCGCGGCTCCGCGTTCGGATTGGGCGTGAAGGTGAGTAGCAGTGTTGTGGACCCAACTCCAGTGTGCGGCGGGATTGCCACCCATGGCACGTTGGTGCTGACACCCCAGGGGCAAGGCACGCCAGTTGTGATGAACATGCGAGTTGTGCCGCCAATCGCGGGAACGGGCCCTTCGATGGAAGCCGAGATCGTACAGTCGGCCGAAGCGGCCTGAGTGATCGCAAGTGTCCGTTCGCCGATCGTCACTCCTCCGATTCGCGGGACTCCGGTGGTATTCGGAGTGACGCCGAGATTGATGGAAGCGCTACCAATTCCCGACACGGGAGACGCGACGGCCCATAGCGGTGAACTCACCGTCCATGCGCAACCGGGACTGGTGTTTACGTTGATTGTGCCGGTTCCTCCGCTCGCGGGAAACCACGTCTGGCCGGTAAGCGTGAAAGCACAGGAGGTCGCTGCCTGGTTCACCTGGACGTTGACGCCTGCCACGAACACGCTGGTTCTGCGGGGAGACGATGTTGTATTCGGCTCAACGGCAATCTGAAACGTAGTGTCTGAGGTCCGGGCGATGGTTGCCCACGTTTCTTCCGGTGTGCCAACGTTGAGATGGCAGCCCGGGGCGCCCGCCGCGCCGATCGTGATCACTCCGCCGCTGGCGGGGATCGTCTGGAAAGGCAGTGCGGAAACGGTAGCTGTGCAGGGAATCAATACACCAGCGCGGAGTTCTCCCGCGCCCCTGGTGAATGTCGCGGCAATCTCGCCCGCGTCGTTGATGCCGGCAACTGACAACGGGGCATCGCCCGCAGCCACAGCCGCCGTTCCGCCAATCGTCAGCATCTTGCCGCTCGTCAGGCGTAGAAAGCTGCGCACCATCTCCGTTGGTCCCACGGGATGCCTGCACGTCCCGGCGACCTCGAACAGTCCATTAATCGCCAGCGGCTCCAGAGAGCCCAACACACTGCCGGGGCATGGACTGGAAAAGGGAGCCACCGAACCGCCAGGATTTCGAATGAACCCCGTGTAGCGTGTGGAACCCGGGTAGGAACCCACAATCGCTCCATCGGGAGCAATATCGTAGGCGCGATTGGCTGGGCTCAGCGACACTGGAACCTGCGGATTCGTGGGATCCGTAAAGGTGAGGATTTGCGACTCGCCCATCGCATCCGTGAAATAGCCCACCACTTGAAGCGAATCATTGATGCCCATCAAGACGGTGGACTGCGAATTGGGAAAGTCGAATGTCGTGAACGTGCCGTTGGCGGCACGCACGAATCCGTGCGTACGTCCGGCATGATCGTCATAACTGCCCACGACAATACCGCCGCTGTTCACGCCTTCTGGACGTGTGTCACGGGCATCGGGATGATTCACGTCCTGAATCACACCCGCCGGGTTGCGAATAAATCCGCGCGCGCGGCCGTTCAGCAGCGCGCGGCCTACAAGAAAGCCGTTGTTACTGATAGCAGTAGCCGAGCTTTGGGGAATTGTTAGCAGGTCCCATCGATAGCCTGCAGGGAAATCGCGAACGGACTGCGCCGCCAAAGGAGCCAGCCCAAACAGGAGAAGAGCCCCGTTCCGAAAATACACGTATACGCCTCCATGACTTTGAGAGTCGCGGCGCGGGGTGTCGTCAGTATAGCAGCGGCTGCGGATCAGTATTCGATTTCCGCAAGAAACAATCCGGCTGCGGGCGCGGTCCAGGCGGCGACGTCCAGCTTCGAACTGCACCGTGCTTGAAGAAGCCGCTCGAACTCCTCGATCGTGATTTCGTGCAGGCCGAGCTTTACCAGTACACCGACAATCCTTCGCACCATCCTCCATAAGTAATGCGAAGCCACGATGCGAAATTGGATCGTCCCCTCGTCGATTTCGAATTCAGCCTTCTCCACCACCACAATCGTCGACTCTCCGGGCTTGGAGTGGTCCTCCGCGCGGAAGCATGCAAAATCGTGGCGTCCGGCGAGCATAGACGCGGCTTTCTGCATCAGGTCGACGTCCAGAGGCTGTTTGATCCACCACACGTACTTTTTGGAGAACGCGCTCTTGCGGGTCGCGATCTGGTAGATGTAGGTGCGCGACTTCGCGTCGTGCCGCGCATGGAACCGGTCAGGCACGGGTTCGACGCTGAGGACGGCGATGGTGCCGGGAAGCCGTTCGTTGAGTTCGCGGAGAATCACGTCCGCCGGCGTCTTCTTGCCCTTGACCTTTAAATGCGCGACTTGCCCGGCGGCATGGACACCGGCGTCGGTGCGGCCGGCGCCCTGCAGTTCCACCTCACATCCGAAGAGTCCTTCGCAGGCATCCCGCAGTCCACCTTGCACGGTGCGGGCGTTCTTCTGTTCCTGCCAGCCGCTGTAACGCGTCCCGTCGTATTCGAGCGTGAGTTTCCAACTTCCCAAGCGACATCCTCCTCAATCCAATATCGCCTCGGGAGTGGTGTGCGCGCACGCTCAACCTGGTGGAGTTAGTGAAGCACAAGGGCGTCGAACCGCCGTATCGAGAACCAAACGTACGGTGGTGTGGGAGGGTGCTCCCCTCCGGGTGACGCGGACCGGATATAATCGCAGCATCGATTCTGGGCACGTAGAGGAGTATCCCGATGCTCGTCATCCCTGGCAAACAAGGAAAGCTGTGCGATAGCGTAACTCGCCGTGAGTTGCTGCGCGCCGGCTCGATCGGACTGTTCGGTCTCAGCCTGCCGCATTTCTTCAGCTATCAAAAGGCGCAAGGCGCCACGGCGGCAAAGCTTGCCGGCTCACGCGGATTCGGCTCGGCGAAATCCGTGATCATGGTGTTCCTCCAGGGTGGACCCAGCCATCTCGACATTTGGGACCCGAAACCCGATGCTCCGTCGAACATCCGCGGTGAGTTCAAGGCGATTTCCACGCCCGTGGCCGGCATGCAACTCGGCGAACACATGCCGATGCTCGCCGCGCAGGCGAAGCGATACACGCTCATCCGCTCGATGAGCTATACACCCAGCGGCCTGTTCAATCACACGGCGGCGATCTACCAGATGCTGACCGGATATCCGCCGGATCGTGTGTCGCCCTCGGGGCAGTTGGAACCGCCGACGCCCGCCGACTTCCCAACCGCGGGATCGCACATCTCGAAGATGATGCCTCCCAAGGAACCGGTGCTGCCGTTCGTCGAAATGCCGCGGCCGCTGCAGGAGTCGAATGTCATTGGCAAGGGTGGCGCCGCCGGCTTTCTCGGCAAAGCCTACGATCCTTACCGCCTTTATCAGGATCCGAACCGGCCTATCAAGCTCGATGACCTGACACTGCGTAAGGAAGTGACGCCGGAGCGGCTGAAGGACCGCATGACGTTGCTGAAGGGCGTGAACGGGTCAATGCCGGAGTTGGAAAAGGCGCTGAAGGATCAGGCCATTGATGAGTATTACGCGAGGGCGTTCGACCTCGTGCTGTCCGGCAAAGCCCGCGATGCGTTCGATCTCGACAAGGAGCAGGAGAAGGCTCGCGAGCGTTACGGTCGCACCACCTTTGGCCAAAGCCTGCTGATGGCCCGCCGTCTGATTGAAGCCGGTACGCGATTCGTGCAGGTGAACTGGCCCGCGGTGGCGAATGGCAATCCCGAAGTAGACGCCTTTGATACGCATGCGGCTAATTTCGGCCCGCTGAAGAACCTGCACTGCCCCGTGTTGGATCGCGGACTTTCGGCGCTGGTGGAAGATCTCGACGAACGCGGAATGCTGAAGGAGACGCTGGTCGTCGCGGTGGGTGAATTTGGCCGTTCGCCTCGCATGGGCGTGAGCACATCGGGCAATACCAACTCACCGGATGGCCGTGATCATTGGCCTTACTGCTATACCGCGCTCGTCACGGGTGCCGGCATGCCCATGGGCAGACTCTACGGCGAATCCGACGCGACAGGATCTTCGCCGAAGGAGAAGCCTGTGCATCCGAACGATCTGCTGGCGACGGTCTACTATGCGCTTGGCATCAATCCGGAGATGGAAGTGCTAAACCACCTCAATCAGCCGCGCGAATTGGTTAAGGGGAAGATCCTACCCGATCTTTGGGTCTAACGGAAGGTCGAGGTCTTCGTAGGGATCCTGCTTTGGCGGAGTTAGGTCGATTTTCTCCGCCAATAGGGCCTCCTCGGTGAGGTTCAATTCGGCGTCCGAGGCCTGCCGGTTCTGTTCCAACTGTACGCCGATGAGCGAGCCGATCGCGGGCAGCGCAAACGGCAAGCAGAAGTTCGTGAGAAGCGGCAAGAAGAGGGAAAGACCCAGCTCTTTGACGACCACGGTTTCCGGCCGCGTGAAACGGTAGGCGATGAAGTAGCCGAAGGCGATCAACGAGACCACCAGCACACGGGACTTGTCGAGGCGCCAGCTCAGCACGGCGCCGAGCACACCAAGCAACAGCATTCCCGCGAGTGCGGGAAACAACCCGGAGGCGATCAGCATCCGAGCCGTTGCACCGGCAACCGCGGCAAGGAGGAGGCGAATTGCTAGCTCGCTCATAGCAGTCGCAGTATGCCACGTCATAAGTCCGAAAGTCCCTAGGATGATCGCCCTAATCCGGGATCCAGCGGGAGCGCCCACTGCAAAGGAGGATGGGCTTGCTCGCCACTCAAGCCCCGTCGCTTACGCGGCCGAACTGTCAGTCCCCGATCCTGTGACGGGCCGGCACCACATTGTCGCTTTCGAGGCCGAGGCTGCGGACTGAAGTCTGCGTTACCATCACTGGCATCTGCCGCGTCCCGACGCCTCGGAACCCTTGGCGATGCCTGGATGAAAGGTATTGGGTCTACTCCCGCAGCGCGATAACGGGATCCACTTTCGCTGCGCGGAGCGCGGGCACGAAGTTCGCCACAAAGGCCACCCCGAGCAGCAGGAAGGGCACACCGATGAACGATGCCGCTGCGGTTGGGCTGACGCCGAAGAGCATGTCTTGCAATAGCTGGCCGACCACCCAAGCTCCACCCATGCCAATCAACACGCCGAGCAGCGACAGCTTCAGTCCATGACGGACCACCAGGCCGACGACATCGCGAGGCGCCGCGCCGATCGCAATGCGGATGCCGAGTTCCGGCGTGCGCTGGGCCACCGTGTAGCTCATCACACCGTAAATGCCAACCACCGCCAGCAACATCGCGAGCGCGGCAAAGATGCTGAAGAGGACCGTGGTCAAACGCTGGTCCGCCACGCTGAGGTGGATCAGATTCTCAAGCGTGCGCACTTCGAAAACGGGCAACGCCGGGTCCACCTGCTGCAATGCTTCCTTCGCCGCGGGCACCGCTGCTTCGGGCTTGAGCTTCGTGCGCAGCACCAGCGTGATCCCGCTCTGTGGGCGCTGGCGGAACGGGATGTACATTTCGGGAACCAGCTCTTCGGTAAGGCCGCGATGGAACACGTTGCCAACCACGCCGACGATGCGCACACCGGGATTGTCCTTCGTTCGTCCGA
>JAEUQE010000198.1 GCA_016789785.1 Bryobacterales bacterium | reverse complement strand
GACTTCGTCCTGGCTCCGGGAGCTTCGCCCGCCTCCATCCGGCTGCGCTACTCGGGCGCGCGAGGGTTACGGCTGAATGCCGACGGAGACCTCGTGATCCAGTCGGCCTCGTCGGCCATTTTGCAGCATCGCCCGGTAAGTTACCAGGAAATCGGAGGCCAGCGGGTGCCTGTGGAGTCGGAGTACTTACTGCAGGGGGACGAGGTTCGCTTTCGCGTTGGCCCCTATGACCACAGCCATCCCCTGGTGATCGATCCCGTAATCGCTGTGGCAACTTACTTGGGCGGAACCGGCTTTGATGCCGTGAACGGTGTTGCGGTGGACTCCACCGGTGCGTCGTACATCTCGGGCATCGGCGACGGATTCAGTGGATACGCCGGTTCAGGAGGTTTCGTCATGAAACTCAATCCGCAGCCGTCCAGCGGGCCGTTGACCATCGCCTACGTTGCCTACATCGGTGGAATTGACCCGGTTGCGATTGGTGTGGACTCCGCCGGCGCCGCGTATGTCATGGGAGCAAGCCAGGGAGGTCTCCCCGTGGTCAACGCCTATCAGGCTTCTTACGGTGGAAACGCCGACGCGGCCCTGGTCAAGATCAATCCTTACACGGGCAGCGGACCGGTCACTCTCGGATATGCCACTTACCTTGGCGGAACTGCCGGCGAAACGCCCACCGCCCTTGCGGTTCAAGCGAATGGCTCGGCGTTTGTCACGGGTCATACGCTGTCCTCCAACTTCCCGCTCCTCAATCAGGACAGCGGTTATCAGGGTGGACTGGACGGATTTGTCACGAAGTTTCTGCCTCATACGTCGGGCAACGCGCAGGTTGGCTACTCTACCTTGCTTGGCGGCTCGGGTGCCGACACCTTGTGGGCCATCGCGGTCGACTCGGCGGGCGCTGCCTACGTGGGAGGTGAAACCAAATCCAGTAACTTCCGGCTCCTGAATGCGGCTCAATCGACGCGTGTCAGCACGGATGGTTCCGGCACGATTACCAAGTTCCAGGCCCACAGCGGGACGACGCCCGTCACAATCGCTTACTCCACTCTTCTGAATACCGACACCTCGGGCTACGTCAAGATCCTCGCGATCGCGGTGGATGGTTCGGGAAACGCATATGCGACCGGGCAGGCCAGACAGAGCACGGCGTCGCCTGTATTTCCGAACGCCGCGAATGCGCCGGCCTCCGCCTTGGGAATCGACAGCTTCCTGGCGAAAGTAAATGCATATCCCGGGAGCGGTCCAGTTACGTTCGGTTACACTTCCATGATTGGAACTTCGGTGAGCGTGCCGGGGGAGCAGGCGCAACCAGCGGGCCAGTCCGTGTCAGCCGAACCGGGCGGCGCGGTTTGGGTCGCCGGAACACCATTCTTCCCGGGTGACGCCATTTATAAGATTGAGCCAAGAAGCCGGGGCATGTATGTCCTCCGGGTGAACGCAGGCGGATCGAACGCTACCGTGACGGCAGGATCCTATCACACGCTCCCCATCACGGCATTCGTCGCGGCCTGGGGAATCGCACTGGACAATGCCGGCGCGGTGTATGTGGCTGGAACCGTGGCGCCGTTGAGCACATCACCGTTGCCGAATAACTTCCTGCCTTCCACGAATGCCTATCAGCAATTTCCGCAGGGCGGCCCGGATGGGTTCCTTATCAAGTATGCGGCGGCCACGGCCGTCACCATTCAGTCCCTTCCAGCGGGCAGGAGTTTCCAGGTGACTGGGGCGGATTGCGCGGCTGCGGGAACCACGTTTTCTACTCCTGCGACCTTCAGTTCACCGGCATTCAGCACTTGTACCGTGGCATTCACGTCGCCGGAGACATCCGCCGGCGCACGCCACACGTTCGTGCGGTGGCAGGATGCGAGCGGACCGAACGGCCGGGTCATCGTGGTTCCCGCATCGGCGGCAACTTACACGGCTGAGTTTCTCACCGAATATGAACTCGTCACCACCGCCAGTCCGGCGGCCGGCGGAATGGTTTCGGGGGGAGGATGGTACACATCGGGCACCGCCGTCACCGTAACCGCGTCCGCGAACAACGGCTATTCGTTCGCGGGCTTCAGCGGATCGCTGACGGGCAGCACCAATCCGCAGACCGTCATCATGAACGCGCCGAAAAATGTAACCGCAGCATTTCTCCTTGCCCAGGCCACCACACTCAGCGGGCTGATCACGGGGCGGGCGGGAGCGGCGAACGGACGGGTCTGGTCACTTACAATTTCGAATTCCGGACCCTCACCCGCCTTCAATGCGCAGATCCACGCGCTCATGGTTCAGCAGACCTTCGGTACGGCATGCTTACCGGTGCGCCTTGCTCCGGCCAGTTACCCGCTGGCGCTCGGCACGATCGGCGCGGGGCAAAGCGCCACGGGGCAGGTCGCGATTGATTTCACCGGCTGTCCGGCGAACGCAAGGTTCACGGCCACCTTCATTTACTCCGCCAACGGCGGCAATGCAGCGGGCTCGACTCAACTGTTCAATCAATTTCAGTAAGTGGAGGATTTCATGACGGCAAGCAGGATACTTCAAAAAGCATGGGCGAGGGCCGCACTGCTCAGCGTGATACTGTCCGGAGGAAGCGCCTTTGCTCTCACAATTACCCTCGACAGTCCGATACTATACGGGCTTCCCGGAGATGCGGTGGGCTGGGGATTCACTGCCAGCCGCATCAGCGGGTTCGCCGTGATTTCCTCGGTGACCTACCAGCAGACCCTGACCACCGGAATCTTTGAGGATCTGGCGGCGCCGCTGTTCCAGGTTATCGGCCCAGCGCCGTTCGCATTTCCCATTCTGGTGTCACCGTACGACCCCGTGCTGCGTACAGGCCTCGGCGAATATCGCATCAACTCCTTTGAGATCGTCGGTTCGCAGGCCGAGGGGGACTTGGTGATCACTTACGACGTCTACTCCGAAAGTCCCAACAACCCCATATTTGATCCGGTGCTGCATACCGTTTCATCCGGGAATGTCACGACGCTGCCGGCAGTGGTGGTTGTCGGATCAGAGGTGCCCGAACCGGCGACCGGGATTGTGGCCGGCTTGCTGCTATGCGGGCTGGCGGCATTGCGCCGGCGCCATCAGAAAAAGGGACCAACCTCAGGCGCTCATGGCCTTCTGACGTCCATTCACGGGAACCGCTTGCAGGACAAACGGCTCCCGGAAGCCGGCCAATACGGGAGTCAGTTGGCCAATGGTCTCGCGAAGGTTCTCCACCGTCGCGACTAAGTCGTCCTTGTGGCGTTCCTGGAGACGCTTATACATCTTCTCCACCTCACCGGCGAGATCCTGCACTGCATGCTCGCCGGCCGCGGTGGATTTCGGAGCCGGGAAAGCCCTCGTGATCGCCGGAATCCACACACCGCTCACCATGCGGTCCAGACGGGCCTCGGCGCGATCCCGCGCGATGGACAGCAGGTTGGTCATCCAGGAAAGAAGCGTCCAGGAAAACACCGCGAAGAACACCAGGCGCGGCCCTTCCACAGCCGAAGCCGCGGCGCCAAGGAATAAGTGGATGGCGGCCAGCATACAGGCAGGCACGGCCAGCGTTCCCCACAACAACGTTCGTAAGTAGAGTAACTCGGCATGGAAATCCGATTGATCCGCGCGGGCCTGTTGCGAAACAGCCATGCACGCCCCGCTTACATCGCCACTGCCGCTCCATACCTGTGCAACCAGACGCACCCTTCGTAGAAGCGGACTGGCCTTAGCCGCGGGTGTGGACAACTGGTCGCACAGATCCTGCGCCTGATTGGCACGCAAGCTACGCAGTAACTCCTGCTGTAAGTCATCCGAACTGAGGTTCGCCTCGGCCCACATCCGCAGCCGGACCGTCGTTCCCCAGATCAGGGGCACGCAGAGAACCAGAATCGAAACCGAAAGCGGCCACCCGAGCCATGGCACGCAAGCGCCTCCAACACTGAACGCAACGAGCCAGGCGAGAGCACCGCGCCCGAGCGGAGTCCAGCGAAGCGCCATCGGAACCCTCCCGGATAGCTCGGGTAGAGTCTTCTTCGCGTCGCCAGTGGGCTTGGCCGGGCTTGCGCTCGTCTGCCGTGCGGGACGCTGCCTGGCAGGCGCCCCGCTGGGCACCGCTGTAGTGACCTGCGACCCTCCGATCGCCGGAGCCGGAAGAGGCGGCGGCGCTGGATACTGAGGCTTGGTTGGCTCAAGAACCGGCGCCGTGGACTGTCCAAGCGCCCGAACCCAGGCCTCCTGAAGCCAGCGGGACTGGCATTCCACGATATCTCCGTCGGGTGTGATCCGCGTGGCAAGGGCCAGCACCTCCTCCTGTAGAATCGTGTCTTCGGCGAAACGTTCCGCCAGTGGCATCAGCCCGCGTGCGAGAGACTGGGCGGCCGCATTCTTGAACCGGATCAGCAAGGCACGGTCGTTGGACTCGATCGCGATACAATAGGGCCGGTTCCTCCCGTCTCCGACCTCGCCATGATAGAGACTGCAGCCTGACAGCTCCGTCGGCGGGACAATGGTGAACAAAATGCGAAACGCGGTGTAACCATAGAAGCCAGTACCGAGTTTCTGTGCGTCAAACAGTATGCCGAGCTGCATGGGGGTACTCCTTCGTGACCAACTGGCGGCACTAAATTGGTGCCTCCAGGCCGGTCAGATTCTCAGGTCAATTGAAGCAAGTTTGTGGGGAGAACGTACTACGAAAGGGTATCACGGAACGGAAGCGGCTTGAAGGACAGCGGGCAGGAACCGGGGCCCTCAACCGTCGCACCGCCCGTGAGCGCGACATCCCCTTCGAGCCGATGGCTGTGCACCGCGCAACCCGTACTCCAGGCGACACCCATGCGCGAGGCGCTGATTCAAAAGCTGATGGCGAGCCAAAAGCTCAAATTCCTCGGTTATTCTCAGCCCGCCAGGTAACGCCGGATCCGCGCCAGCGCTTCCGTCAGGTTCTCCAACGAGTTCGCGATGCTGAACCGCAAGTAGCCTTCTCCGTAAGCCCCGAATGCGGTGCCGGAGAGGCAGGCAACCCCGGCATGATCCAGCAGGGCGGCCGCGAGTTCGCGCGAGGAGCGTCCCGTACTCGTGATGTTCGGAAACGCGTAGAATGCGCCTTCCGGCACACGGCAGCGGAATCCCGGAATCTCATTCAGCCCGGCGACAAATACATCGCGGCGCCGCCGGAACTCGGCGTTCATCCGGTCTACGTCATCCTGGGGGCCCGTCAATGCTGCCAGTCCGGCGCGCTGCGTGAAACTCGCCGTGCAGGAGTTCGAGTTGACCATCAGCTTACTCACCGCCTCGGCAAGCCACACCGGCATCACCCCGTAACCCAGCCGCCAACCGGTCATGGCATAGGTCTTCGAAAAACCGTCGAGAATGATCGTCTTATCGGCCATGCCGGTCTCGCTGGCAATCGAACACGGCCGCTCGCCGAAATAAATCCGCGAGTAAATCTCATCGCTCAGCACGATCAGATCGCGATCGCGAAGCATCTCCGCCATCGCCGCAATATCTTCCCTGGGAATTACTCCTCCCGTCGGATTTTGCGGCGAATTCAGAATGACCAGTTTCGTCTTTTCCGAAAGGCTCTCGCGAAAGATATTCAGATCGAAGGAGAAACTACGGTCTTCCAGCAATGGGACAGGCCGAGGCGTCGCGCCGAGAAACCCAATCATCGACTCGTAGATCGGAAAACCCGGATTCGGATAAATGACCTCATCGCCGGGCTCAAGCAACGCCAGCATCGGAAAGAAGAGGATCGGCTTGCCGCCCGGCACCACACACACGTTCGCGGCCGATGCAGGAATGCCCCGCGTCCGGCTGACTTCGGCCGCAATCACCTCCCGAAAGTCGTTGTACCCGGGAGTGGGCCCATAGTGAGTCCAACCTTCGTCGATGGCGCGCTTGCCGGCATCACGGACGTGAAGCGGGGTCTCGAAGTCGGGCTCCCCGATCTCGAGATGGATGATACTGCGCCCCTGTGCTTCCAGGGCGCGCGCTTTCTGAAGAACTTCAAATGCACCCTCCACGAGGATGCGGTCCATTCGCTGTGCAAGTTTCATGATGGTTCGGCGCGCTTCGTGTTCCCGGGATATCTGTGCCGGGCGATCAGCTCTCCGCCACTAGCTCGGAAGCTGACGGCTGATGGCTGATCGCTGACCGCTACGTCACACACTTACTCCGAGATCGGTCCACTTCACCACCGTCTCCCGCACCATCGCCTCATGACCGAGAATCGCGGTCAGTGCCGCGCTTGCACCGACCTTGATGTCCGCCGGATTGGGCCCGCCCGCAAGCACCGCCTCGTAGAACGCCGTGATGTGGGCGTGCTGCGCTTCCTGCCGCTTCTCGAAGAACGGCTCAGGCTTGCCGTCACGCGAAAGCGGATAGAACATGTTCGCCGCCATCAGATCCACCGCGCCCTTGCTGCCATACACGTACACATACTGATTGCCGGCCGGCATGCCGCGCGGATGAAACACGTTCTGCGTGAACGACATCTTAATTCCGTTCGGATACTCGAACGACATGGTGCCGCAATCGAAAATCGTGCGTCCCGGAGGATCGTTCTTATAGAGCGCCGTCGCCCCGAATCCCGAAGCCTTCGTCGGATGCGCGCCCACCACCCAGTTACATAAGTCGAGATTGTGCACCGACTGCTCGATCAGATACCCGCCCGACTTCGTGACATCGAAATACCAGTCGCCCGAGGATCCATCATGCGCCAAATCCGCCGTGGCGTGACGCTGCGCCTTGATCCACAGGATGTCGCCAATCGCGCCTTCCCGGATCTTTCGCACCGCCTCGACGTATCCGGTCATCGAGCGTAATTGCTGGCCTGACACGAATACCAGCTTCGACTCCTTGGCCGCATTCAGCAACGCCTTGACCTGCGCCGCATTCACCCCAACCGGCTTTTCACAGTAGACGTGCTTGCCGGCGCGAATCGCCGCAATCGCCATCTCGGAGTGCAGGTGCGGCGGCGTGGCAATGAATACCGCGCCAATATCCTTGCGGTCGATGATCTGGCGCCAATCGGTGTAGGTCTTGACCTCATGCTTGGCCGCCGCGCTGGCCGCTTTGTCCAGACGGTCCGGCTTGATGTCGCACACGGCGGCGACCTTTGCTTGCGGCTGCTCAAGAACACCGGTCAATAAGTGGAAACCGCGGTTGCCTGTGCCAATCACCGCTGTCGGAACGGGCGCGGATTGCGCAAAAGATGGAGTAAGCCCCATGACGGCCGAACCGGCCAGAAATTCCCTGCGTTTCATGAAAAATTATGCCCTTTCGTGAGTAAGAAGGCCTCGGAGTACTGTCTCAACATACTCGCGCGCGCGGCGTGCCAAGGCGTCCACACCTTCGGGATCCTGGGGCCGCGGAACGAGCGGCTCGAAGATGTTTTCAAACGCGAGCGGCATGGTCAGTCCCGTCTTCAGCACGGGACGGAAAAGCTTGTAGTGATCGATTTCGCCGAAGCCCGGACCGCAGTCCTCGTCCTTCGGCGTGTTGCGATGATCCTTGATGGCAAACGCGCGAACGTGCTGCCAGCAGGTTTGAATGTCGGGAATCGGATCGTGATTCTCGTAGTCGAGCACGTTGCCTGCATCGTAGCAGACCGCCACCGACTGAGCGTTCACTTCCTTCACAATGCGCGCGCACGCTTCGCCCGTGGCCGAGTTGCCGCCGTGCTGCTTGATCACCACCGTGACCCCCGCGGCTCGCGCCGGCTCCGCCATCGACTTCAAATTCCGGACAAAGGTCTCGTACTCGCCGGGTTGCGTCTTCCCGAACGTGAGCAGAAAGGGGATGCGGGCCGCCGCCGCCTGCTCAATCCGGCGCAGATGCACTTGCAAGGCGTTGGCCGCCTCCAGATGCACGGTGGCGAACATCATCACCGGTTCGAGCCCAAGGTCGCGGCAGCGCGTGGCGAGCGTGGCAGCCTCGGTGGCGGGCGCAGCCGCTTCCAGCATCGGCCTGCTCACGCCGCCCCGGTCGCGATGATTCACTCCCCAGGCCACGTGGCGATAGCCTGCCTTGCGAATGCCCTCCAGCGCCCTCTCCACGGGGAATGCTGAGTAAGGCAACGTCATGCATGCGAGTTGGAAATTGGTTCGAGTCTGGCCCAGTAAGTGGGGAGTAAGCGCCGCCGCCGCAAGAGAGGAAAGCAAGGTGCGCCGGGAAAACCGGCGGGCTGACTCGTCCCGGCCTTGTTCGCGGCGAACTTCGCGTGCGCCCGGCCGGGCATCCAAGCTTACGGGAGATTGCGGCATCGCCAGCATTATACGCCTTGCGGCCACGATTGTGGAACACCCGGCCAGCGCGATGGACGCCGCGCCGTTCTTGCGAAACCGCGCGCTTTCGGAAACAAGGCTCCGCAAGGGCAGCCGGATCAGGGAAGCCGGACTTCCTCACCACCCGTGAGGCCTGCCAGCGCGATCGCATGCAGATTGTTCTGCGCGCCGAGCTTCACTTCGCGCTTCACGAACTGATCACCCTGCTTCACGTACACGACACTCTTGCCGTCTTCCTGCCGGATCGCGCCGGCCGGCACAAGCGTCGCCTTTTCCTGGCGCTCCACTACGACGTCGGCCCAGGCCGAAAGATCCGGGATCAGCCGGGGGTCCGCCCCGTCAATCATCAACCGTACCGGCACGTTGCGAATGAAATGATTCTGCCGCCAGCCGCCCACCGCCAGTGCGCCAATCGAATAGATCTTCCCGCGGAAGGTGAGCCCCGGAAACGCATCCAGCCCAATGGTCGCCACCTGATTGATTCGCAATTCCGTGGCTTCCGCCTGATTGACGTTCGCCTCCACCTGCATGCTCTTCGGATTCACGATCTTCATCAGCGGTTGCGCCGACCCGACCTGATCGCCCTGCTGTACCTGCTGCATCTCTCCGCCGCGGAACGTGGTCTGAATGACCGCCATGCCCTCCATCGGCGACACGATCGTGTAAGACTTCACATCGTTGAGGTGGCGATTGATATGCCGCACGTGGCGCTCTTTGGTGAAACCAAGAATCTTGATCTCAGCCCCGTACACGGTCTTCTTTTCAGGCGTGTCCAGTTGCGCCTGCCGGTAACGGGCTTCCGATTCCTCAAGCGCCAGCTTCAGCAACTCGCGCTCGACATCGGTGCGCACTTCCATCGCGCCAACTTCCAGCCGGGCTTTTTCGACATTCGCTTTCGCCACGCGAAGCGTCTGGTTCAGGTTTTCGAGGTCGACGCCTTGCTCCGCCTCTCGCTTGTAGATATCGCCATCCGACTGCAGAATCGTCGCCTTGATGTCGTCGATGTGATCGAGAACCTGACCCGGATCAATTTGCGCCAAGGTATCGCCCTGCTTCACCCACGACCCGTTCTTCGCAATCGAGAGTAACTCCATCTGGCTCCGGCTTTCAAAGCCTCGCAACCGCGGCGCGGTCACATTGGCGAACAGCCGGGCCGACGTCACGCCACCCACCCGAATCGTGCGCTCGAACGGACCTACCGTCACCTTCGCCGTCCGCGCAATCACCACCGGCGTGGGAGGCGCCGCGGTCTGGGCCGTGAAATACTTGTAGCCCAGCGCCAAGCCTCCGGCGAAGATCGCAAACGCGAACCAGCCCTTCCACGAAGAGGGTTTCTTCGGCGGTTCCTGGGTCACCGGTACAATCCGCTGGGGCGGCTGCTGTACGGGGGTCGGCGACGGATTTGTGAGAGCAGACATGCCTTGGGTGGTTCCCTTCGGGTATATGATACAACGGCCATAAGGATAGGCGCATGAATTCTTTACGAGGTTACGGCAGGGGCTGGAAATCTGCTCTCCGCAGGGGAGGCGGTGACGGGATTCCGCTGAACGTTGCCATGGTGGTCGGCGGCCGAACTTCAATCTCCACATCACTTCCTGATTTCAATCAATTGATTTCACTGGATCTAGGAACTCGCGGATGACGCGCCAGCCAGTCCCCTTCCTCGCCGACTTCGGCTCTCCCCGCTGGCTTGCGCTGTGGGCCGCCATGCTTGGATTTCTCCTGGACGCGATGGACGTGGTGTTGTACCTCTTCGCGCTCCAGTCGATCCGCGCCGAGTTCGGACTGAGCTTAGCCCAGGCTGGCCTGGTCACCACCTTCACCATGCTGGCATCGGCCGTCGGGGGCATCGGATGCGGGATTCTCGCCGACCGTATCGGACGCACCAGGACGCTAATCTTTACCATCCTGCTTTACTCGATAGCAAGTGGTGGAAGTGCAACAGCCACAGGGCTTTCCTCGTTGCTGTTCTGGAGGTCGCTGGTCGGGCTTGGCCTCGGTGGCGAATGGTCCGCGGGCTCGGTCCTGGTGGCTGAGTCCTGGCCTGCCGAACATCGCGGCAAGGCGATCAGCTTCATGCAGTCGGGCTGGGCGCTGGGCTACATGCTGGCCGCCGCAATCTCGGCCGTCGTGCTTCCGGCCTTCGGCTGGCGTGCCTTGTTTCTCGTGGGTGTGCTCCCTGCCCTGCTCACCATCGCCATCCGGCGTCAGGTGAAGGAGCCGAAGCTTTGGGCCAACCGACGGCGCACCGGCACGGGCGCGATCTTCCGGGCCCTATTCGGCCCGTCCCTGCGGCGCCGCACCGCCATCGCGACGTCGGTCGCGACATCAGTGCTGATCGCCTACTGGGGCCTTTTCAGTTGGTTACCTGGTTTTTTGAGTGCGTCACGTGAAGCGGGTGGCGCCGGGATGGACCTGGTCCGTTCGAGCCTCTGGCTGATCGTCATCCAGGCGGGCGCGTATGCGGGATATCTCTCCTTTGGCGTTCTGGCCGACCGTTGGGGCCGGAAGCCCGCTTTCGCCTTCTATGTCGGGGTGGCGGCGGTGTTGACGCCGGTGTTCGGCCTGTTGCCGCAGTGGCGGCCGGAGGATGCCGAGCGCTGGCTATGGGTGCTCGGGCCGGCGATCGGTTTCTTTGGAACGGGGTATTTCTCGCTGTTCGGCGCGATGCTGGCGGAGCTGTTCCCGACGGCGGTCCGAGGCACGGCACAAGGCTTCGCCTATAATCTGGGACGTGGCGTAAGTGCGCTGGCTCCGTTTGCGATCGGGGCATCGGCGGAGCGCATCGGACTGGGGGCCGCGCTCACCTTCTGCGCCGGCTTCTACCTGCTGGGCGGTGCGCTGATCTGGCTGCTGCCAGAGACACGGTCGGCGGAGTTGGAGTGACTTGGGCTGGCCCCTCACGCGGTCTTGAGCTTCTTCGCAGGCAAGAATCGGATCTCCACACGCTTGCCGAGGGCTTCGGCAATTCGCTTCATCATGGAGAGCGAGTGGCCCTCATAGTCGGCATCTTCCAATCGGGAAATCGCCGACTTCGTGGTCCCAACGCGAGACGCAAGCTCCTGCTGTGTCAGTCCAGCCTTGATGCGGAGTTCGTAGATCTTCCGGGCGACTCCGCGTTGACGACTTCCTCTTCGTACGCCTGCTCGCGCGCCGGATCTCCAGCGATGTACTGTGTGTAGAGATACGCCTATGCTTTCGAATAGAACTTTTTCCTTGCCATAGACTTACTCCGGCTTGAACGTGAATCTCTTGAAGTCGGTCTCGACCTGCTTCTTCCGTTCAATCGCTCGTGCGATTTCGGCGCGCGGGACCTCCCGTTCCTTCGTCAAGCCGTGCGAGACGACAACAACAGCCTTGCCTGTAAAGGAATACAGCATACGGTAGTGCATCCCCTGATAGGTCGCTCGAAGCTCGTAGATTCCGTCCCGCAAGAATCTGCTTCTGGTCGCCGGAGTTCGTGGCCAAGTTCACCCAAGCGGTCAATTCCGTTCCGTACATTTGGCCTGCACCTTCACGGGCATCTCGCGGAGCCACTCCAAAAGAGGAATGGACTCGCCCTCTCCAATCAAGGAAGCAGAGGCACATGTCCTTCCTCATCCTGAAACAGGTAGTGCGGAACGGCCCAAGAACCTGCCCCATGTTCTCAGTTTTTGGTAACACCAAATTCCTGGCGCACCGCAACCCGGAGGGCGCAAAGTCCTCCGGTGGAAGCCGGCACGCAGGTCGATATGGCGGGTCTCTCGCGGGAAAGAACTCTCAAGGCAGTTCAATTGAAGCCGTGCGAAGAGACCGCGGGGGCTCTGACCGAGCAAAGTCGGCGACCGGTCAGTGGCGCCACCTGCGGCACACATTCCTTGCGGATCTCAGCATCCCGTCCCGGCTCGACGCAAACTCCACGCTGCCGGCAGGCTTCGGGACCGCCTCAGGCTTCGGCGGCCAACAACGCCGCGTCGCGATTCGCATCGGTATACTTCACCAAGCCCCGGCGGACCTCTTCCATCGACGTTACCGTCGGCTTGCGTGAAGTGGTCGGCAGGAAGCTGCGTGCTCCGCTCTGAAGCTGACGGGCGCGCTTGGCGGCGACGATAATGAAACGGTAGGTACTCGTTTCCGGATCATCCGGAATCACGTTGTTTGCGCTGCGCACGATTCTCTCGGCCATGAGTCTTCCTTGCCTTGCTTACAGTAATTCGCCGAAGGTGTCCAGAATGGGACGAATCCGAAGCTCCATCCGCTGACGCCGCACCCGCTCCGCCCGGATGATCGCACCGAGCGTCGCAACTGCCTCCTCCACCTCGTCATTCACCACCACATAGTCATAGCGATGATAGTTCCGGATCTCCACCGCAGCTTCCGCCAGACGTTTCGCGATCACGTCCGCCGAATCCTCTGAACGGGCGCGCAGGCGTTGTTCCAGAATTTCCCGGGAGGGCGCCAGGACAAAGATCGAAACCGCGTCCTGGATCTTCTCCTTCAATTGTGCCGCACCTTGCACGTCAATGTCGAGCAGCAAGTCCTTTCCTTCGCCGCGGGCGCGATCCCAGATTGAGCCGTGGGTTCCATAATAATTGCCAAACACCTGAGCCCATTCGAGAAACTCGCCCTTCTCAATTCGATCCTCAAACTCCGCCCGCTCAATGTACACGTAGCTCTCGCCAGGCTTCTCATTGCCGCGCGGCCGCCGAGTGGTGTAGGAAATCGAAAACAGCAGGTTCGGATCGCGAGCAAGGATGCGTCGCACCAGGGTCGACTTGCCCGATCCCGATGGGGCCGAAATGATGAACACTGCGCTCTGACGCGTGGCGATGGATGGATCGATTCGAGGTGCGGCGTCGTTCATAGGAAAGTTGCTTGCGCGTCGCGAGGTGCTACTCCAGATTGAGAGCCTGCTCGCGGATTCGCTCGATCTCGGCTTTGATGGCGATTCCCAGGTCGGTGATGCGCAATCCGAGTTCGCCCGCGCCATTGGTCTTGGAAAGGATGGTATTCGTCTCCCGGCCCATTTCCTGGAGCAGAAAATCGAGCTTCTTGCCGATATCCGCGCCCTTGGCAATCAGCTCATCGAGTTGCCCGGAGTGGATGGTAAGACGGTGGATTTCTTCGGTGACATCGCTCCGGTCGGCCAGAATCGCGGCTTCCTGGATCAGACGCTGCGGTTCCACTGGTGCGTTCCCGAGCAGCGCGGTCAGGCGTTCCTGCAAACGCTCCTGAAGCAGTGGCTGCGCGCGGCTGCGAATCTCGGCAAGTTCGGCCGCGCATGTGCGTATCCGCTGACTGGCTTCTCGAATCACCGCGCCCAGCGCGTTCCCTTCCTTTTCGCGCGAGGCATTGAACTGATCCACGGCTTGCTCGAGCAGAGCGGTCAACTCGGCTTCCAGTCCGGGATCAGGCTCGGCATCGGTCTCGGCAAGCATGCCTGAGATACGAAGAGCGGCGTTCACATCGCAGGGCGCAACCGAACCAGCAAGCGTGGAAGCCTGCTGATAGGCCGACAGATACGACTGAAACAGCGGCCCGTTCAGCGAAAGCAAAGAGGCCGCGTCCTTGCGGTCCCAATTCAGCCGCACATCCACGTGCCCGCGTGACACCTTGCGCTTCACCGCGTTGCGCAGACTGTTTTCGTAGATGTCGAGGTCGGAGGGGACGTGCATGTGAACGTCCAGCGCACGGTGGTTCACGCTCTTCACCGTGAACACCATTTCGCCGCGCTCGGACACACTGCGAAGGCGCGCGAATCCGGTCATGCTGCGGAGGCTTGCCATCAGCGCCTGCCTCCTACGCAAATCGCGCTCGACGCGCATCGGGGATGTAGATTCATAGATTCACCAGCGGATCGACTTCAAGAAACTGCAACTCATGCAGCCGCTGATAGACGCCGCCGGACTGCACTAACTCCTCGTGGCGCCCAATCTCGACGATGCGGCCCTGTTCCAGCACCACAATCTTATCAGCGCGGCGAATCGTGGAGAGCCGGTGCGCGATGACAATGACCGTACGCCCCGTGATCAGATTCGACAGCGCCCGTTGCACAAGCATTTCCGACTCCGTGTCCAGATGCGATGTCGCCTCGTCCAATACGAGAATCGGTGCATTCTTCAGCAGCCCGCGCGCAATCGCGATTCGCTGCCGCTGGCCACCGGAGAGCTTCATGCCGCGTTCCCCGATCGGCGTATCGTAGCCTTCGGGCAGCTTCGAGATGAACTCATCGGCAAGAGCGTTGCGGGCCGCCTCGCGCACCTGTTCCGGGGTCGCGTTGGGATTCCCGTAGCGGATGTTGTTCGCCACCGTATCGTTAAACAGAAACGTGTCCTGCGCGACGATGCCGATCTGCCGGCGCAACGACGCAACCGCGAGATCGCGGACATCGGCGCCATCAATGCGGACCGAGCCGCTGCTGACGTCGTAGAAGCGCGCGAGAAGATTGGTAAGCGTCGACTTCCCTGCTCCGCTCGGCCCCACCAGCGCAATCACCTGACCTGCCTCCACACGCAACGAAATGTCGCGCAGCGTGAGCCCTTCAGGCGCATTCGGATAACGGAATGACACGTTGTCGAACTCGACGGACTGCGAAAATGCGCGTAGGGTGACGGCGTTCGGCTTGTCCTGGATGAGGCTCTCGCGGTCGAGATACTCGAATACCTTTTGCGATGCTCCCATCGCCTGTTGAAAGATGTTGTGGATGCCGGTGAGGCGTTTCACGGGCTCATAGAGCATGAGCAGCGCGATCACGAAGCTGGTGAACTCGCCAGTGGTGAGCTCGCCAAGCTGGATCTGGCGGCGCGCGTATGTGAGCAAGCCCACGATGGTGAGGGCGCCGAAAAACTCGATCATCGGAGAAGCCAGCGCCTGCTGCGCCACGTAGCGCAGGTTGCTGGACCGAAGATGGCTGGCGGCTTTGCGGAAGCGCTCGCTTTCGATACTCTCGGCTCCGAAGGACTTCACCACCTGGTGGCCGCTCAGGGTCTCCTGCAGAATCTGATTGAGATCGGCGGCGTGATCCTGTGCACGGCGAGTGGCCCGGCGCAACTTGCGTCCAATGCGCACCGTCGGGATGAACACGAAGGGCAGTACGGTGAGACTCACCAGCGCCAGTTTCCAGTCCATCTGCAGGACCACCAGAAGCAGGGCGCCCGCCGAGAACGTCTGGCGCAGCCAATCGGCAAGCAGGTGCGACGTCGCCACCTGAATCTTATCGATGTCATTCATGATCGACGACATCAGACGGCCAGTGGAGTGCGATTCAAAGAACGCTGCATCCTGCCGCACCACGCTCTCAAACACCTGCTGGCGCATGTCCGTGACGGCGGAAAATCCGGCACGATTCACTAGGTAATTGCCACAGTAATCCGCCAACCCGCGCACCAGAAACACCGCCAGAATGCCAGCCGCCACCAATTGCCAGGCGTTGGCGAGCGGAAACGGAATCACCTGATGCAGGTACAACGGCTGGTTCAGAACCGGAATTGTGATCAGCAGCACAGGCGCGGCATCGGCAGCCGGGCTCAGCACGCGATCGAAGATCGGACGGATCAACAGGGCCATCATGGCGTGCGCCGTGCCGGCAAGCGCCATTAGAAACACCGACAACAGCAGCGTCGCCCGGTAAGGCTTGGCGTAGCCGAGCAGGCGGCGCAGATCGTTCATGCTTTGACGCGCAGCCGCTCTAACGCCTTGACCACGCGCTTGACGGGAATTGCCGCGATGCCCTCGGGCGCGATGATCTGTTCGGAGATGGTTTGCCACGGCGCCCACACCACGGGATCCGATGCGCCGAAGAGCACAATCACAGGCAGGCCGAACGCGGCGGCCATATGCGCGGGACCGGAGTCATTCCCAATGAACAGGGACGCCGATCGCAGCAGCCTCTTGGTGTCGTCCAGCGATCCGGTGTGCGTGCGGTAGGGCTGAAACGCCGCCAAGTCATCGCCGGGTCCGCCCAGAAAGACCGGCTCCAGGTCCATTTGACGCTGCACGTATTCCGCAATGCCGCGAAACCGCTCCGCGGGCCATGTCTTGGAAGGCGCCGACGCGAAGGCATGAATCACGGCGTACTGGTGCGGCGTCCGCATGGGCTTCGCATAGAGAGCGGCCCGTGGGATCTGCCCGGCAGGCACGCCGAGATAAAACATTGCCGTAGCCAAATGTTCCGCCGTGTGAACCTTGCGCTCGATGCCGAGAATCTCCTGCGAGCGCGGAATGCGCACGTTGTAGAGGTTCGGGAAACGATAGTGCCGGAAGCCTGCGCGATAGCGCGCGCCGCTCAGCATCGTCAGCACCAGGCTGCGCATCCCGCCGTGCAGATTCAAACACAGCCGGGGAGCAAAACGGATCACGGCTCGCGGCGAAGGATCGAGAATGTCGTCGATATCCGGATTGCCCTCGAACACACCGGCAAACCGTGGCTCCGTGACAACGCCGATGCGAAGGTCGGGACGGTGCGACTTGAGCAGACGAATGGCGGGCGTTGTGAGAACACAATCGCCGAGTGAGCGCAGCCGGACAATGCCAACATGCGCGCCCTTGCCGAGCTGATCTAGAACGAGCGCCATGGGCTCTGGCTTAATCCTCGATCTTCGCCTCGTCGATCAACATCACAGGTATGCTGTCGCGAACCGGATACACGCGGCGGCATTGCACACACTTCAATCCGCTCTCGTCTGGCGTGAGGTGAACATCCCCCTTGCAGAACGGGCAAACCAAGATCTCCAATAGTTCCTTGCTGATCGCCATAGCGGATGCCAAGACTGTAGTGTACCAGCAAATCGCGTACGGACTCCAGTCATGAGAATTGGGCTGTCAAGGCGAATTGGGCGAAGGAGAAACCTGCCAATGGAATGCCAAGCGCCGGGACTGGCCTCCACAACGCTCGACGCGAATGCTAGG